>JAFAEH010000378.1 GCA_023424135.1 Actinomycetes bacterium
CAGCAGCACCCGCCACCACACCCGCCTGCGCACTGGTCTGCGCCGACCCCGACGCCACCTGACCCGACGCCGCCGCCAGCTCCTCAGCAGCAGCAGCCACCGTCCCCGCCGACTCCGCCACACCCGCCAACGTCTCCCGCACGGAGCGCTGCGCCGCGGCGAGGTGCTGCGCCATGCGCCCGAGCTCGTCGCGCCCGTGCACCGCGGGCTCACGCGTGAGGTCCCCGGACGCCATCGCGGCGACCGACGCCTGCACCTGCGCGACCGAGCGGCGGATCGCCCGCGCCACGAGGAAGGCGACCGTCCCGGTCACGACGACCATGAGCACCGCCGAGCCGATGAGCGTCAGACCGGTGCGGGTGGCCGTCACGTGGGCCTCCTGCGCGGTCGCGGCCAGGTAGTCCGTGACCTCCTGCGCGAAGGCGTCGAGGTGCGGCAGGTACGCGGCGATGAGCGGCTTGCTCACCTCGTCGTAGACCTCGCTGTACTCGTCCTTCCCGTCGGCGAGCGCCGCGGGGACGACCACCGTGTCCCGGGCCTCGAGCCACTCCTGGTAGCCCGCCCAGAACGCCTGCCAGGTGGGGGACGCCGCGGCCTCCGGGGTCGAGTTGATGATCTCCGCGGCGGCCGCGAGCTCGGCGTCGTTCTCGTCCTGCGCGTCGAGCCAGGACTGCTCCGCACCCGCGGGGCTGGCCGCGATCTGCGCGACGATCATGCGGGCCTTGAGCTGGTCCTGGTGGACGAGGTCACGTGCCGACCCGATCGTCGAGTCGACGGTCGAGATCAGCTCGGTCGACTGCGCGACCTGGTTGAGCTGGACGAGCGCGTACACACCGTTGGCGAGCGAGGCGACCGCCATCAGGCCGACGACCGCGAGGATCTTGGTCTGGACGGACCGGTCGGCGAACCAGCGCGCGCGGTGCCTGTCGACGGCGGGGGCGGACGTGCTCATCTCGGGCTCCTCATGACGGTGACCGCCCCACACGGGCGGGCACGGACCACCTCGTCCGTGCCCGTCCCATCGGGACCTCGGTCCCGTGCCTGAGCCGTCGGGCGAGCCACCGCGACCGCCGGGCGGGTGAAGAACTCAGGCCGCGACGGCCTCGTCGACGTCGAGCACCAGCAGCAGCCGGCCGTCCAGCTTGTGCGCCCCGCGGATCAGCGACCGCAGCGCCGGGTCCAGCGTGTCGGGCGGCGTCTCGAACGAGTCGGGGCCGACGTCGACGACGTCGCCGATCTCGTCGACCAGCAGGCTGATCGGCTCACCGTCGACCTGGACGACGACCATCATCGGGGTGTCGTCGGCCCCGAGCGCCACACCCATGCGCGTGCGCATGTCGACGGTCAGCACCACCTGCCCGCGCAGGTTCACCAGGCCCGCGACGTCCGCCGGCGCGAGAGGCACGCGGGTACGGGTGTGCGAGCGCAGCGCCTCCTGCACCCGCAGCACGTCGATGCCGTAGAGGGTCGAACCGAGGGTGAACGTGACGTACTGGCTCATCGTGCCGCTCCCACCAGCTCGCCGGTCGCGGCGCCGTCGTGCGCGCCGTCGGCCGGTTCGTCGAAGAACGCCGCGTCCGCGGCGAGGATCGAGGCGCGCACGTCGAGCAGCTCGACGACGCGTTCGCCCAGGACGGTCGACCCGAGCAGGCCGACGTCCTCGACCTCGGAGTGCCGGTCACGGCGGTCCTCGAGGATGTCGACGATCTCGCGCACGACGAGCCCGACGGCCCTGGTCCCGCGAGTGAGCACGACGACCAGCAGGTGGTCGCTCTCGTCGCCGTAGGCACCGAGCATGCGGTCGAGACGCACGAGCGGCAGGATCGTGCCCCGGTACCGGACCACCTCACGCCCACCGACCCGTTCGACGTCGGCGGACTCCAGGTGCTCGAGCCGCGTGACCTGGTGCAGCGGCATCGCGACCTGACGCCCGTCGCCGATCCCGACGACGAGGACCTGCTCGGTGTCGGCCACCGACTCCTGCTCGTCGACGACGTCGCGCCGGGCGGTGACCTCCGTCTCGCTGTGCAGCGCGCGGCGCGCGACCGCCTGGACGTCGAGGATCAGCGACACGCGCCCGTCGCCCAGCACGGTCGCACCGGCGTACAGGCCGATGGACTTCAGGCGGGCCGAGAGCGCCTTGACGACGATCTCCTCGGTGTTCAGGACGCGGTCGACGAGCAGGCCGAACCGCTGCTGGTCGGCCTGGACGACGGCGATGACCGCAGTCCCGTCGCCGTCGTCGCCACCCGCCACCCCGAGCACCTCCGCGAGGGAGACCAGGGGCAGCAGCTCGCCGCGCAGCCGGTACACCGGCGCGTCGTGCACGTGCTCGATGGACGCGGTGCCCCGCTGGGCGTCCAGCGCGACCAGCTCGAGCAGGTTGACCTGAGGCACGGCGTACACGTCGCCGGCGCACTCGACCGTCAGGGCGGGCATGATCGCGAGCGTCAGCGGGATCCGCAGGCGCCACACCGTGCCGACGCCCACCGTGGACTCGACCTCCACGGTGCCGCCCACCGCCTCGACCTTGGTCCGCACGACGTCCATGCCGACGCCGCGTCCCGACACGTTCGTCACGGCCGACGCGGTCGAGAAGCCGGGGAGGAACAGCAGCTGCAGCAGGTCCGCGGGCGCGCTGGCCTCGACCTGCGCGGCCGTGCGCAGCCCCCGCTCGACGGCCTTGGCCCCGACGACGACGGGGTCGATGCCCTTGCCGTCGTCCGCGACCTCGACGACGACCTGCCCGCCCGCGTGGTACGCACGCAGCGACAGCACGCCCTTGGCGGGCTTCCCGGCGGCGGTGCGGTCCTGCGGCGCCTCGATGCCGTGGTCGACCGCGTTGCGCACGAGGTGCGTCAGGGGGTCCTTGACGGCCTCGAGCAGGCTGCGGTCGAGCTCGGTGTCACCACCGGACAGCTCGAGCTGCACCTCGCGCCCGCACGTGGCCGCGAGGTCGCGCACGACGCGCGGCATCTTCGACCAGAGGTTCTCGATGGGCTGCATGCGCGTCTTCATGACGCCCTCCTGCAGCTCACCGGCGACCAGGTCGAGGCGCTGGGCGGTCCGCACGAGCGTCACGTCGTCGGCCGCGGCCGCGAGGCGCGTGATCTGGTTGCGCGCGAGCACGAGCTCGCCGACCTGGCGCATGAGCGCGTCGAGCAGCTCGACGTCGACGCGGATGGCGGTCTCGCCCACGCGCAGGTGCCCGGCCTCCTCGACGTGCTCGGCGACCGGGGCCTCGGGTGCGGGGTGCGGGGACGGCAGGCCGGCGGCGCGCGGCGCGGACCCGGCCTCGGCCGCCGGTGCGACGGTCACGGC
>JAFAEH010000383.1 GCA_023424135.1 Actinomycetes bacterium
AAACAACGCTTCACAACTGTCGGTCGATCGGCCGACCGCCCCTTCAGAGCTCTCAGTAGATCGGCCGACCGCTCGCGTCGGGGACGCCGGACTTGCGGAAGAAGTACGTGCGGACCTGGTCGCGCCACTCGGTCGCGGAGCGGACCTGCTCCGTGAGCCGCTCGGCGACGCGCACGTGCAGCGCGTCCGGCACGAGGCCGCGCAGCGCGTCCCACGCCGGCACCCAGGACTCGACGACGTCGACGGCGTCGGCGCGCGAGTCGTAGATGTGCTGGATCACGGTCGTCCCGCTGTGCAGCACGTGGCCGTACGGCACGTGGTGGAAGAACAGCAGCAGCTCGTCGGGGCACGTCGCGAGGTCCTCGTACGTCTCGCGCCACGGCGAGGGGTACTGCCCCGCGTAGCCGGTGCCGGTCGCGACGGTCCGGTCGACGCCGATGCCGTCCCGGTCGGCGAAGTGGTAGGTGCCCCACTTCGAGTACTCGTACCCGTCGACGTTCGGCCCGTAGTGGTGGCGCCCCGGGTCGACCATGAACCCGACGCCGAGCGGCGCCGTGTACGCCTCGTAGGTCGCCCACGAGCCGTCCATGAGCGTGTGCAGCGTGTCCCGCACGCGCGGGTCGGCGCCCGGGAACGTCAGGCCGATCCACTCGTCGAGCAGCGCCACGGGGTCCTGCGACGGCCCCCACGCGAGCCGCCCGTACGCGTACAGGTTGGCCTGCGCGAGCGGGTGGCCGGTCCAGAACTCGTCGTCGCCGACGTTGGACACGGCCGTGATCCCCCCGGTGCGCAGGTCGGCGCCGTCGGGCGTGCGCTCACCCGGCAGCCCCGAGACGATCGACGCGACGTCGCGCGTCGCGTCGTCCGCGAGCGGGAACGTCAGGACCTGCGACCACAGCGGTCCCAGGTAGCACACGTGCTTCTGGTGCCCGGTGTACTCCTGGGTGACCTGCAGCTCGACGGCGACGCGCGTGCGCGGCACCGCCGCGATCACGGGGGAGACGGGCTCGCGCGGCTGGAAGTCCATCGGCCCGTACTTGACCTGCAGGACGACGTTGTCGTCGAACCGCCCGTCGAGCGGTGCGAAGTGGTCGTACGCCGCGCGGGCGCGGTCGGTGCGACGGTCGCGCCAGTCCTGCTCGTGGTTGTAGACGAAGGCCCGCCAGAACACGGTCCCGCCGTGCGGGGCCAGGGCCCTGGCCAGCACGTTCGCGCCGTCGGCGTGGTCGCGCCCGTACGCGAACGGCCCCGGCTGCCCCTCGGAGTCGGCCTTGACGACGAACCCGCCGAAGTCGGGGATCGTCGCGTAGACGCGGTCCGCGGCGGCCGCCCACCACGCCTGCACGTCGGGGTCGAGCGGGTCGTTGGTCGTCAGACCGCCCAGGCGCATCGGCGACCCGAACGAGACCGACAGGTACGTGCGCACACCGTGCGGGCGGAGCACGTCGGCGATGCGTGCGACGTCGGCGAGCCCGTCGGTGAGCAGCCGCGCCTCGGTGGCGTGCACGTTGACGTTGTTGATCGCGACCGCGTTGATCCCGACCGACCCGAGCAGTCGTGCGTACGCGGCCACGCGGGACAGGTCCTCGCGGACCCGTCCGTCGGCGTAGAAGATCGAGCCGCCGGCGTACCCCCGCTCGATCTGCCCCATGACGGGGTGGACGTCGATGTTGTCCCAGTGGTCGAGCATGCGCACGGGTGCGACGGGCTGGTCGCGTACGCCCGGGTCGTCGGCGCCGAACGCCGCCTCACCGAGCCGGACCACGTCGTGCAGCCCGTACAGCAGCCCGGTGGCACCCCCGGCGACGACGGTCGTCACGCCGTCGACGCGTGTGCGGGTGAACCCGTCGGCCGGCTGCTGCCCCGCCTCGACGCGGAGCACCAGGTCGTGCGGTCCGGACGCGGACGTGTCGACGTCGAGCGAGCCGCCGTGCTCGGCGGTCGCGCGCCGGACCTCGTCGACGACGGTCGTGCCGACCGGTCCGGCGTCCGGGCCGAGGTCGACCAGGACGTGCCGGGAGCCGAGGGGGGCGAAGGCCGCAGCGGGCAGCCAGGCCGGATGGATCTGCGTCGTGGCGCTCACCAGTCGTGCACCGTCCCGTCCTTGAGCCGGTTGAACGGCAGGTAGGCCGCCTGGTAGGGGTGGCGCGTGGCGGCGTCGTCGTCGTAGGAGACGCCCAGGCCGGGCTCGTCGCCGGGGTGCAGGTAGCCGTCGGCGAACGTGAACGACGTGCGGAACACCTCGTACGTCACGGGGGAGTGCTTCATGTACTCCTGGATGCCGAAGTTGTGGATCGCGAGGTCCAGGTGCAGCGCGGCGGCCATGCCGACGGGGGAGATGTCGGTGGGCCCGTGGATGCCGGACTTGATCTGGTACTGGGCCGCGAAGTCGAAGATGCGGCGCAGCGCGGTGATGCCGCCGGTGTGGGTGACGGCCGAGCGCACGTAGTCGATGAGCTGCTCGCGGATCAGCGTCTGGTAGTCCCACACGGTGTTGAAGACCTCGCCGATCGCGAGCGGTGTCACCGTGTGGTGCCGCACGAGGCGCAGGGCGTCCTGGTTCTCGGCGGGGGTGCAGTCCTCGAGCCAGAACAGGTCGTACGGCTCGAGGGACTTGCCGAGGCGTGCGGCCTGGATGGGCGTCATGCGGTGGTGCCCGTCGTGCAGCAGCGGCAGCTCGGGGCCGAACTCGTTGCGCACGGCCTCGAAGACACCCGGGATGTGGCGCAGGTAGGCGCGCGTGTCCCAGTCCTCCTCGGCGGGCAGCGGCGCGCGCTGGGCCGGCTCGTAGTCGTACCGCTCCGACGACGACGGCTGTGCGGCGACCCCGTACACGGCGTCGATGCCGGGCACGGAGGTCTGCACGCGGATCGACCGGAACCCCTCGTCGAGGTGCTGGCGGATCGAGTCGAACAGCTCGGGCAGGTCACGGCCGGACGCGTGCCCGTACGCCATGATCCCGTTGCGCGACGCGCCGCCGAGCAGCTGGTAGAGCGGCAGCCCCGCGATCTTCGCCTTGATGTCCCACAGCGCGACGTCGACGGCGGCGATCGCGGCCATCGTCACGGGGCCGCGCCGCCAGTAGGCGGACCGGTAGAGGAACTGCCAGGTGTCCTCGATGCGGTGGGCGTCGCGCCCGACCAGCAGGGGGACGACGTGGTCGGTGAGGTAGCTGGCCACGGACAGCTCGCGTCCGTTGAGCGTCGCGTCACCGAGGCCGACGACGCCGTCCTCGGTGACGATGCGCAGGGTGACGAAGTTGCGGCCAGGGCTGGACACCAGCACCTCGGCGGTGCGGATGGCGGTGCCGGACATCGTGAGAGGCTCCTTCCGCCCTCACGCGACGTCGCGGAGGGGCACTGGTGAGACTAGGCACAGACACGGTAGGCTGGCAATCGTTTGCCAGCAAGATCGGTCCCGCGCACCGTCGCACGGGGTCGTGACGAGCCGACCAGGAGGGTGCATGGCCGTCAGGCGACAGCCCACGCTGCGTGACGTCGCAGCGGCAGCGGGAGTCGCGGTGTCGACCGCCTCGCGGGCGCTCACCAAGCCCGGCCGGGTCAATGCCGACACGGCCGACCGCGTCGTCGCGGTCGCTCAGGAGCTCGGGTACATCCCGAGCGCATCGGCGCGCGCGCTGCTGTCCGGTCGCACCGCGACCGTGGCGCTCGTGCTCC
Organism: Actinomycetes bacterium; assembly: GCA_023424135.1. GTDB lineage: Bacteria > Actinomycetota > Actinomycetes > Actinomycetales > Cellulomonadaceae > Cellulomonas. The sequence continues at coordinate 3,678 of JAFAEH010000383.1, forward strand.
CCGACGTCACCAACCCGTTCTTCTTCGGCCTGGTCCGCGGCACGTCCGCGCGCCTGCGGGAGTCCGGGTACGTCCAGGTCCTCGCAGACACCGAGGAGTCGGCCGAGGTCGAGGCGGACACGCTGCGCAAGCTGCGCGGGTCCGTCGACGGCGCGGTCCTGGCCGCCTCGCGCCTGTCCGACGAGCAGATCGCCGCCGCCGGTGCGGACCTCGCTCTCGTCGTCGTCAACCGCACGATCCCCGGCACGCCCGGCGTGCTGCTCGACACCCCCGGCGGCATGGTCCAGGCCATCGAGCACCTCGTCGCGCTGGGGCACACACGCATCGCGTACGCGTCCGGGCCCGTGACCTCCTGGTCCGACAAGCGCCGCCGTGAGGCGCTCGAACCCAGCGCGGCCCGGCTCGGCGTCGAGCTCGTCGTGCTCGGCCCCTACGCGCCCGTGCGCTCGTCCGGTGCGGCCGCGGCCGACGCGGCGCTGCACGCCCGCGCCACGGCCGTCATGACGTTCAACGACCTGCTCGCGTTCGGCGTCCTCGAACGGCTCGACGTCCTCGGCATCCCCGTGCCAGAGCGCATGAGCGTGATCGGCTGCGACGACATCTTCGGCTCCGACCTGGTCCGCCCCGCGCTGACGACCGTCGAGTCACCCGTCGAACGCGCCGGCCGCATGGCCGCCGACCTGCTGCTCACGCGCCTGGAGGGCGGACGCCCGTCCGCGGACGACGACGACGGCGTAGGGCTGGACGACGCGGCCGACGACGGCTCGACGGACGACGGCTCGACCGTCGCCGGCGTCGTCCCGGCCGAACCCGTCCTGCTGCCCACGCACCTGGTCGTGCGCTCGTCGACCGGCGCGGCGGGCTGAGGCGGCACGCGTCGCCCGGACGGCACCGGGCGCGCCCCGCCCGCTGCGTGCGTGCCGGTGGCCGTCCGGGTACTCCTGGAGCGACCGGTGCGCGATCACGGCGCGCCGCCGAAGGACGGCGTGGCGTGTCACGGGGTCGTGCCGAGCGCCGCCAGGACCCCGTCGGCGTAGCGGTCGAGCTTGGTGGCGCCGACACCGCTGATGGTGCCGAGCTCGGCGCGGGACGTCGGGCGGCGCGTCGCGATCTCGCGCAGCGTCGCGTCGTGGAACACGACGTAGGCGGGCACGCCCTGCTCGCGTGCGGCGCCGGCGCGCCACGCCCGCAACGCCTCGAACAGCTCGGCGGCGTCGCCCGACAGCTCGGCCGCCGCCGCGGACCGTCCCGACCCGCGTGAGGCACGGCTCGTGCGGCCCGTGCGCTCGGGCTCGCGTCGCAGGCGGACCGCACGCTCGCCGCGCAGGACGTCCGCGGACGCCGGGGTCAGGCGGATCGTCCCGTAGCCCTCAGTGTCGACGGACAGCAGCTCGGCCGCGAGGAGCTGACGAACGACACCGCGCCACTCGCCGTCCGACAGGTCCTGCCCGATGCCGAACGTCGACAGGCCGTCATGGCCGAGCTGCTGGACCCGCGGCGTCGCCTTGCCGCGCACGATGTCCACCAGGTGCCCCACGCCGTAGCGCTGCCCGCGCTGGTCGAGCCGCACCACGGTCGACAGGAGCTTCTGCGCCGCGACCGTCCCGTCCCAGGACTGCGGCGGCTCGAGGCACGTGTCGCAGTTGCCGCACGGCCCGTCGGAGTCCTGGCCGAAGTACGCGAGGAGCTGCACGCGGCGGCAGTCGACCGTCTCGCACAGCGCGAGCATCGCGTCGAGGTGCTGCGTGAGCCGGCGCCGGTGCGCGGCGTCGCCCTCGGACGTGTCGATGAGCCGGCGCTGCTGCACGACGTCCGCGAGCCCGTACGCGAGCCACGCCGTCGACGGCAGCCCGTCGCGGCCCGCGCGCCCCGTCTCCTGGTAGTAGCCCTCGACGGACTTCGGTAGGTCCAGGTGCGCCACGAACCGCACGTCGGGCTTGTCGATGCCCATGCCGAACGCGATGGTCGCGACCATCACGACCCCGTCCTCGCGCAGGAACCGCGACTGGTTCGCGGCACGGACACGCCGGTCGAGGCCCGCGTGGTACGGCAGCGCGTGCACGCCCTGCTCGACGAGCCACGCGGCGGTCTGCTCGACCGATGCGCGCGACAGGCAGTACACGATCCCGGAGTCACCCTCGTGCTCGGCCCGCAGCAACGCCAGGAGCTGCGCGCGCGGGTTGTCCTTCGGTGCGATCCGGTAGCGGATGTTCGGACGGTCGAAGCTCGCGACGAACTGCGCCGCGTCGGTGAGCTGCAGGCGCTCGCAGATCTCCCGGTGCGTCGCGCGCGTCGCCGTCGCCGTCAGCGCGACGCGCGGCACGTCGGGCCAGCGCTCGTGCAGCAGCGACAGGCCCAGGTAGTCGGGGCGGAAGTCGTGCCCCCACTGGGACACGCAGTGCGCCTCGTCGATCGCGAACAGGGCCACGTGCCCGCGGTCGAGCAGGTCGAGGGTGTCCGGGACGCGCAGCCGCTCGGGCGCGAGGTACAGCAGGTCGAGCTCACCCGCGAGGAACGCGTCCTCGACCGCGCGGCGCTGGTCCCGCTCCTGCGTCGAGTTGAGGAAGCCGGCCCGCACACCGAGCGCCGACAGCGCGTCGACCTGGTCCTGCATGAGCGCGATCAGCGGTGAGACGACGACGCCCGTGCCCTCGCGGACCAGGGCGGGCACCTGGTAGCACAGCGACTTGCCGCCGCCCGTCGGCATGAGGACGACCGCGTCGCCGCCGCCGACCACGGTGTCGACGACCGCCGCCTGGTCGCCCCGGAACGCGTCGTACCCCCATACGTGGTGCAGCACGTCCGCGGGCGTGCCGTGCGACGGCGCCGGGCGGCCCGCGGGCCGGACGCGGGGGTCCCGGCCCGTGCGGGAGGGGGAGCGGCCGTACGCGCCGGCGGCACGGTCCGACGA
>JAFAEH010000384.1 GCA_023424135.1 Actinomycetes bacterium
GCGCGAGCACCCCGCCACGAGCGAGGTCGGCGACGACGAGCGTGCGCCGCCGGTCCCACCGGTCGACGAGCGCACCGGCGGGCAGCGCGACGACGAGCCACGGCAGGGACAGGGCGAGCGCGACCCCCGCGACCGCGGCGGGGGACCGGGTCCAGCCGATCGCGACGAGCGGGAGCGCGGTCTTCAGCACCCCGTCGGCGAGGTTGGAGCCGGTCGTGGACGTCCACAGCCACCAGAACGCGCGCGGCAGGCGGGACGTCAAGGGCACGACCGCACGCTAGCAAGTGATTGGGAAACGTCCAATCGGTTGTGGTGAGCCGGTACGGTCGGGGTATGCCCTCCGCTGCCGCGCCGTCCGCCGGCGGGCCCGCCGCGTCGTCGTCCGCGTCGTCCGGGCCGTCGGTGGCCCCGACCGGACCGCGCCGGCGCCGACCCGCGACGCCCGCCGAGGCCAAGGCGCTCGCGCACCCCGTGCGCCAGGACATCCTGCGGCTCACCGGTGAGCGTGACCGCACCAACCGCGAGCTCGCCGACGCCCTCGGGCTCGACCCCGCGACCACGCTGCACCACGTGCGCCGGCTCGTCGACGCCGGCCTGCTCGAGCCGCGGCCCGCGCGCACCGGTGCCCGTGGGTCGCGCGAGAAGCCGTACCGCTCGACGGGCGTCACGTGGTGGCTCGACGCGCCCCTGGCGACCGCGCCGGACGACGTCGCGACCGCGCCCGTCCGCAGCGAGGCCGCCAGGATCGCGGGGGCCGACGCCGCGGACGTCGTCGCCTGGGACCGGATCACGCTGCACCTCGACGCCGCCGGTGCGGCCGAGCTCGAGCGTCGCGTGCTCGACGTCCTCGACGAGTACGCCGCGACCGACGCCACCCGTCGTGACCTGCCTGCCCACAGCGTGCTCGTCGCGGTCCGGCGCGTCCGCGCCGATGCGACGTCCCCCGATGCCACGTCCGCCGATACGACGTTCCCCGATGCCACGTCGGCCGATACGACGTCCGCCGACGCGGCGTCGGCCGGGGAGGCGCCGCCCGCCGCGACGTCTCCCGGTGCGGCGTCCCCCGGCGTCGCCCCCGCTGCCGGCGGGCGACCTGCCGTGCCGACGGAGCCGTGACCCGATGGCGGTGACGAGCGCAGGGCTGCTGCTGCACCACGGGCGCGGTGAGGCGCGCCGCGTGCTCGTCGCGCACATGGGCGGGCCGTTCTGGGCGCGCAAGGACGAGCGGGCGTGGTCGGTCCCCAAGGGCCTGGTCGAGCCGGGCGAGGACGTCGAGACCGCGGCCCGCCGCGAGTTCGCCGAGGAGCTCGGCGTGCCCGCACCCGCGCTGCCGGCGGTCGACCTCGGTGCGTTCCGGTACGCGTCGGGCAAGGTCGTGCACGTGCTGGCCGTCGAGGTCCCCCCGTCCGTCGTCGGGTCGCCCGACGACCCGGCGTGCGACGACCTGACGACGCGCACGGTCAGCACGGTCCGGCTCGCGTGGCCACCGCGCTCGGGACGGTACGTCGACGTGCCGGAGGTCGACCGGGCGCAGTGGCGGACGGTCGCCGACGCGCGCCGCCTGCTCGTCGCGGGGCAGGAGCCGGTCCTCGATGCGCTCGTGGCGCTCGCACCCGACGCGTGAGACCGGGCACCCGGGGGTGCTGCCCCGCGGTCCGGTTCGCGGATCACCCGCCGGTTCGCCCGCTGCCGGGTATCTGACGGGCGGGTGAGCGTCCTCCTCCTGACGACACGCACCTGGGGGGAGGTGATGGCAGTGGCGAACGCCGAGCAGGCACGCAAGGCACTCGAGCTCCTGCGCAGCAGCGAGATCGTCAACCTGGAGATCCCGGTCTCCCGTCTGACGGACTCGGTCAGCAAGCTGGAGGAGGTCGCCGGCTACGTGCTGGCCTGGGAGAAGTACGTCCTCGTGGTCGGGGACCTGGCCAAGGACGTCGTGACGAACCCCGTCACGCGCGGCTGACCGTCGGACCGCACACGGTCCGACCACGCACCGCCGCCCCGGGTCGACGCCGACCCGGGGCGGCGGGCCGCCCGACCGGACGCTCGCCCGACCGAACCGCCCGACCGAACGCTCGCCCGACCGAACCGCCCGACCGAACCGGCCGCAGGAGGACCCGATGACGCAGGTGCAGGACGGCACGCGCACGACGACCGGCACGGGGGCGCGCGCCGTCGCATGGCTCGCCCGGCACGCCGAGCACCTCGACCCCGCGCGGGCCGACCCGTCGACCGAGCTGTTCGCCCGCAAGGCCCTCGTGGAGGTGGCGCTGCTCGTGGGGCTGCGCGCGCGCACCGGGCCGCTCGACGACGACCACCAGCGCCTGCTCGACGTCGTCGCCGACGTCGCCGGGCGTGCGTCCTACCGCGAGCTCGCCGCGCGTGACCGCCGCGCGCTGCTGCTGTACGCGGGCACGTACGCGGCCCTGCGGCTGTGCGGGCGGGACGACCCGGCCCTGCGGCACGTCCTCGAGCAGTCGGTGCGTGGCCGCTACGCGACCGTGTTCGAGCGCGTGCCCTACCGGCACCTCGACCTGCTGCACACGCTCGAGCTCGCGGGACTGGACGTCGAGGTCCCCGGGATCGGCACGGCCCTGCCGCTGACCGTGCTGGCCGGCGACCCGAACGTCCTCGAGCTGACGACCGCCGACACGTACGCGATCACCCACGCGGTGTTCTACGCGAGCGACTTCGGCCTGCGGGACGTGGCCTGGCCGGCCGGCACGGACGCCGCGCGCGTCACCGACCTGCTGCGCGCGTGCCTGACGCTCGCGCGCGCCCGCCAGGACGCGGACCTGGTCGGGGAGCTGCTCATGTGCCTGACGTGCGTCGCCGCGGAGCCCGACCCGGGTGCCGACGACGCGCGCGCGTGGCTGCACGCCTGGCAGGAGCCCGACGGCCGCGTCGAGGGACCGCCGGGCGTCGTGCCGGACCGGCTGACGCAGGCCGACCCGGACTGGTCGCGCTGGGCCACGGCGTACCACACGACGATCGTCGCGGCCCTGGAGGACCTGCTGCATCGCGACGTGCGACCGGCGGCCCGCCGTGACCGGGTCGCCGGGGCGCTCGCCCGTGCGGGTGGGGGCGTGGGCGACGAGCCGCCCGGACCGGTGCCCGCGCCGCTGCACGGCGTGCACCCGACG
>JAFAEH010000385.1 GCA_023424135.1 Actinomycetes bacterium
GTACGTCGTCGACCCGACGCTGTGGCGCACGTCGGGGGCACCGCGCCTGGCGTACCTCGCGGCGTCGCTGCGCGCGCTCGACGACGCGACGGGTGGTCGGCTCGTCGTGCGCCACGGCCCTGCGGACCGCGTGGTCCCCGCGGTCGCCGACGAGATCGGTGCGACGTCCGTGCACGTCAGCGCGGCGACCGAGCCCTACGGACGGCGGCGCGACGACGCGGTCGAGGCCGCACTCGGTGACGTGCCGCTGGTACGCACCGGTTGCCCGTACGCGGTCGCACCGGGGCGGCTGCACACCCAGCAGGGCGGGCCGTACCGGGTGTTCACGCCGTTCCGGGCCGCGTGGCTCGCGCACGGGTGGCACGACCCGGCGCCGCGTCCGCGCGACGTGCCGTGGGCGCGCCTGCCGTCCGACGGTGTGCCGGACGCACCCCCGACCACCGTGGACCTGCCGCGCGCGGGCGAACGGGCCGCCCGTGAGCGCTGGCGCGCCTTCCTCGCGGACGACCTCGAGGGGTACGACGTCGACCGGGACCGCCCCGACCTCGACGTCACGTCGTGGATGTCCGTGCACCTCAAGCACGGCGAGATCCACCCGCGCACGATGCTCGCGGACCTCGCGTCGGCCGGGCGCGGTGCGCGCGGACGGCTCGCGACGTCGGTGCAGACGTACCGCTCCGAGCTGGCGTGGCGCGAGTTCCACGCCGACGTGCTGTGGCACTCCCCCGGCGCGGCGCACCGGTCGCTGCGGCCCGCCGTGCCGCAGGACGCGTGGGCGCACGGTCCGGCCGCCGACGACGCGTTCACCGCCTGGGCGCAGGGCCGCACCGGCTACCCGCTCGTCGACGCGGGGATGCGCCAGCTGCTCGCGCAGGGCTGGATGCACAACCGCGTCCGCATGGTCGTCGCGTCGTTCCTGGTCAAGGACCTGCACGTGCGCTGGCAGCGCGGTGCCGCGCACTTCCTCGCGTGGCTCGTCGACGGCGACGTGCCGCAGAACCAGCTCAACTGGCAGTGGGTCGCCGGGACGGGCCGCGACGCCGCCCCGTACTTCCGGATCTTCAACCCCGTGACGCAGGGACGGACGTTCGACCCCGACGGGGACTACGTGCGCCGCTGGGTGCCCGAGCTGCGCGGCGTGCCGGGCGGGGCGGTGCACGAGCCGTGGCGGCTGCCGGACGGGCTGCCCGAGGGCTACCCCGAGCGCATGGTCGACCACGCGCACGAGCGCGAGGTCGCGCTCGCCGACCACGCGCGCCGGCCCACCTGACGACCGGCGGCTACGCCCCGACCACGCCCACCACGTTGTCCGGCTCGCGCCCCGCGAGCAGCGCCTCGATCTGGCGGCGCACCAGCGCCGCGATGCGTGGGTGGGTCGCATCCGTGTTGCCGCCCTGGTGCGCCGTGACCAGCACGTTCGGTGCGTGCCACAGCGGGTGGCCGGGCGGCAGCGGCTCGGGGTCGGTGACGTCGAGCGCGGCGCGCAGACGGCCGGCGGTCAGCTCGGCGAGCAGCGCGTCGGTGTCGACCACCTTGCCGCGCGCGACGTTGACGACCAGCGCACCGTCCTTCAGCCGGGCGAGTGCGGCCGCGTCGAGCAGGTGGTACGACGTGCGCGACAGCGGGATCGCGAGGACCACCACGTCGGCGTGGGGCAGCAGGTCGACCAGCTCGTCGACACCGTGCACGTGCCCGTCCGCGTCGTCGCGCGCGGTGCGCGCGACCCGGACCAGGTCGACCTCGAACGGCCGGAACCGCGCGACGACCGCACGTCCCACCGATCCCTGGCCCACGACGAGCACGCGCCGGTCCGCGAGCGACGGCCCGAACGGCGCGTCCCAGCGGCCCTCGTCCATCGCGCGCACCGCGCGGGGTAGGTCACGCTGCGCCGCGAGCGTCAGCGCGAGGGCGAGCTCGGCCGTGCCGGCGTCGTGCACCCCGCGGCCGTTGCACAGCACGACGCCCGGCGGCAGGTGCGGGCGCGCGTGCTCGTAGCCCGCGCTGGGGAGCTGCACGTAGCGCAGGCGCGGCAGGTCGTGCAGCACGGCGAACCCGCCGGGCCGCACGAAGTAGTGCGGGACCACGACGAGGTCGACGGCGGCCGCGGTGGCGGCGTCGAGCGGGCCGTCGAGGTCCCAGCGCACGAGCCGCAGGTCGTGCGGGTGCGCGGCAGCCAGGTCGGCGAGCCGGCCGGTCAGGTCCGCGCCGGGGACGGTGGCGGTCAGCACGCGCGTCACTGCCCGGTGCGTCCCGCGCGGTACTCGTCCTCGAGCATCGACATCACGATCGCGTCGCACCACCCCTCGCCGTCGCGGTACGCGTCACGGCGGCGCCCCTCGGTGCGGAAGCCGATGTTCTCGTACAGGGACATCGCCCGGTGGTTGATGCTCAGGGCCTCCAGCTCGACGCGGTGCAGACCGAGGCCGTCGAACGCGAAGCCGAGCACCAGCTCGATGGCCTCGGTGCCGTACCCCCGCCCCCGGTACGCGGGCCGCATCGACAGGCGCAGGCTCGCGCAGCGCACGTCCGGGTCGATGTCGTTCAGGACGATCTCACCGCGGTACTCGTCGACGCCGTCGGCCGTGACCGCGAAGTCGTAGCGTCCCTGCGCGGACTCGCGGCCGGCGCACCACTGCGCGACCTCGTCGCGCGTGAACGTCCGCGTCGTCCCGGTCAGGCGGTTGCCCTCGGGGTCGTCGAGCATGTCCCACATCGCGTCGACGTCGTCCGCCCGGATCGGCCGCAGGACGATCCACTCGCCCTGGAGCGTGGGCTTGTGCAGCGTCGGGTTCTGCATCGGTCCTCCGTCGTGCTCGGTTCCGGCGCCCGTCGTCCGGACGTCCCACCGACTGCCCTCCGGCGTGCGTCGGATCGTACGGACCTCGTGTGACCGAGGTGTTGCGACACGACGCACGCCGCAGGGATCGGGTCGAACCCGGCAGTCGTCAGGCCTGGACGCGTTCCAGCACGAGCTCACGCACGCGCCCCGCGTCGGCCTGCCCGCGGGTCGCCTTCATGACGGCACCGATGATCGCGCCGACCGGCCCGAGGTTGCCGGAGCGGATCTTCTCGGCGATGTCCGGCTGGGCCGCGAGCGCGGCGTCGATCGCCTCGAGCAGCGGCCCGTCGTCCGAGACGACCTCCAGCCCGCGCGCCACGACGACCTGCTCCGGGTCCCCCTCACCGGCCAGGACGCCCTCGAGCACCTGCCGCGCGAGCTTGTCGTTGATCCGGCCGGCGTCGACGAGCTGCTGCAGCGCGCCGATCTGCGTGGGCGTGATCGGCAGGTCCGCGAGCTCGACCTCCTGCTGCTTGGCGGTGCGGGCCAGCTCGCCCATCCACCACTTGCGCGCGGCGGCCGGGCTCGCACCCGCGGCGACCGTGGCCTCGATGAGCTCGACCGCGCCCGCGTTGACGACGTCGCGCATCTCCGCGTCCGCGTACCCCCACTCGCCCTGCAGCCGGCGGCGACGTGCCTGCGGCAGCTCGGGCAGCGTCGCGCGGATCTGCTCGACCCACGCCGGGTCGGGGACCACGGGGACGAGGTCCGGCTCGGGGAAGTAGCGGTAGTCCTCGGCGTCGGACTTCACACGGCCCGAGGTCGTGCTGCCCGTGTCCTCGTGCCAGTGCCGCGTCTCCTGGACGACGGCCTGCCCGGCGTCGAGCACCGCCGCCTGGCGGCTGATCTCGTAGCGCACGGAGCGCTCGACCGAGCGGAACGAGTTGACGTTCTTCGTCTCCGTGCGGGTACCGAGCGCGGAGGTGGGTGTCGGACGCAGCGACACGTTCACGTCCGCGCGCACGTTGCCGCGCTCCATGCGCGCCTCGGACACCCCGAGGGCACGGAACAGGTCCCGCAGCGTCTGCACGTAGGCACGCGCGACCTCCGGGGCCCGCTCCCCCGCACCCGTGATGGGCCGGGTGACGATCTCGACGAGCGGCACGCCTGCACGGTTGTAGTCGACCAGCGAGTACTCGGCACCGTGGATGCGGCCGGTCGCGCCGCCGACGTGCGTGTTCTTGCCGGCGTCCTCCTCCATGTGCGCGCGCTCGATCTCGACGCGGAACACGGTCCCGTCCTCCAGCTCGACGTCGACGTGGCCGTCGTGCGCGATCGGCTCGTCGTACTGCGACGTCTGGAAGTTCTTCGGCACGTCCGGGTAGAAGTAGTTCTTGCGGGCGAACCGGCACGACGCCGCGATCGAGCAGTTCAGCGCGAGCCCGATGCGGATCGCGTACTCGACGGCCGTGCCGTTGACCGCGGGCAGCGCACCTGGCAGACCCAGGCTCACGGGCGTGATCTGCGTGTTCGGCTCCTCGCCGAACGACTGCTCGGCACCGTCGAACATCTTGGTGCGCGTGCCCAGCTCGACGTGCACCTCGATGCCGATGACCGGGTCGAACCGGGCCACCGCGTCGTCGTAGTCGACCAGGTCGACGCTCGTCGTCGTGCTCATCAGGCGGCCCCTCCGGCCAGCTCGGGGGCGCGGCCCAGGAGCGGACCCTCCCAGCTCGTCTCCAGCAGCGCCTCGAGCGCCGCCCCGACGCGGTACAGGCGCGCGTCCTGCCGCGCGGGCGCCAGGATCTGGAACCCGACGGGCAGACCGTCGTCGGACAGACCGCTCGGCAGCGACATGCCCGGCACACCCGCGAGGTTCGCGGGGATCGTCGCGACGTCGTTGAGGTACATCGCGAGCGGGTCGTCGAGCTTCTCGCCCAGCCGGAACGCCGTCGTCGGCGCGGTGGGCGAGACCAGCACGTCGGCCGCCTCGAACGCCGCCGCGAAGTCCCGCTGGATCAGCGTGCGGACCTTCTGCGCCGACCCGTAGTACGCGTCGTAGTAGCCCGCGCTCAGCGCGTACGTGCCGAGGATGATGCGGCGCTTGACCTCGTCACCGAAGCCCTGGCCGCGCGTCGCGGCCATGACGCGCTCGGCAGTCACGGGCCCCTGCGACGGCTCGACACGCAGGCCGAAGCGCATGCCGTCGAACTTCGCGAGGTTGCTCGACGCCTCCGCCGGCAGGATCAGGTAGTACGCGGCGAGCGCGTACGTGAAGTGCGGGCAGGACACCTCGACGATCTCGGCGCCCGCACCGCGCAGCGCCTCGAGCGACTCCTCGAACCGTGCGAGCACGCCCGGCTGGTAGCCCTCGCCCTGCAGCTCGCGGATGACGCCGACCTTGACGCCGCGCAGGTCCCCCGACGCACCCTCGCGCGCCGCCGCGACGTACCCCGTCGCCGGGTCGGCCAGCGACGTCGAGTCGCGCGGGTCGTGACCGCCGATCAGCTCGTGCAGCAGCGCCGAGTCCAGCACGGTGCGCGTGCACGGGCCCGCCTGGTCGAGGCTGCTGGCCAGCGCGATCAGCCCGTAGCGGGACACGCTGCCGTACGTCGGCTTCACGCCGACCGTGCCCGTGACGGCCGCGGGCTGGCGGATCGAGCCGCCGGTGTCCGTGCCGATCGCGAGCGGCGCCTCGTACGCGGCGACGGCCGCGGCGGACCCGCCGCCCGAGCCGCCCGGGATGCGCTCGAGGTCCCACGGGTTGTGCGTGTTGCCGTACCCGGAGTGCTCGGTCGACGAGCCCATCGCGAACTCGTCCATGTTCGTCTTGCCGAGGATGGGCAGGCCCGCGGCCTTGATCCGCTCGACGAGCGTCGCGTCGTACGGCGGCACCCAGCCCTCGAGGATGCGCGAGCCCGCCGTCGTCGGCAGGCCCCGCGTCACGACGACGTCCTTGACGGCGATCGGGACGCCCGCGAGCGCGTGCAGGTCCTCGCCCGCCGTGCGGCGCGCGTCGACGTCGGCGGCGGTCGCGAGGGCCTCGTCGGCCGCCACGTGCAGGAACGCGTGCACCGCGGGGTCGACGGCGTCGATGCGGTCGAGGTGCGCCTGCGTCGCCTCGACGCTGGTCACCTCACGTGTCGTCAGCCGGTCCGCGAGCTCCGCGGCGGTCAGCCGGGTCAGGTCGGTCACGTCACTCCTCCCCGAGGATCTGCGGGACGAGGAACTTGCCGTCCTGCGCCGCGGGGGCCTGCGCGAGGACCTCGTCACGGTCGAGCGGCGTGACCGGCACGTCGGCGCGGAACACGTTGGACAACGGCAGCGGGTGGCTCGTCGCGGGCACGTCCGGGGTGGCGACCTCGGAGACGCGGGCGACGGACTCGACGATGACGTCGAGCTCGCCCGCCAGCCGGTCGAGCTCGACCGGCGTCAGGTCGATCCGGGCGAGCGCGGCGACGCGCGCGACCTCGTCGCGGGAGAGGGTGGACATGCCGGTGAGTCTAGACGCGGGCGGATCGGGACCGGCCACCCGCCCACGCCGACCGCCCCGGCCACCGAGCTCCCGAGGGCGACGGACCCCCGTCGGGGCGGACGGGCAGGCACGGTGCCCGACCGCACGGTTCCGGGGCGCCCGTCGTGCCGCTAGCGTGACCCGCGTGACCGGCCGCTACGAGCGTCTCGACCCCGCGGCCGTGCGCGCGACCGTCGACCGTCTGCACGGACGCATCGAGGCGCGCTTCCCCGGCCGGAACCTGCGGCGCCTGCACCGCCTGCGCTCGCTCGCGCACGTCATCGACATGCACCAGCTCACGAAGGACCCCGAGCGGTTGCGTCCCTCGTTCCGCCCGACGACGCAGACCGTCGACGTCGACCTCGACGCGGACGACCTCGCGGCCTACCTCGACTACTGCACGGAGCTGCTGAGCCTGGTCGCGAAGTCCGCCGCGCTGTGCGCCGAGGAGAGCACCGACTCGGTCGTCCTCGACACCGTGAGCACCATCGAGTCCGTCACCGGCGGCATGCAGACCAAGATCTGGCAGAAGATCGCCACCCTCGACCTGCCCCCGGTCCCCCCGAGCCCGCGTCGCGCCTGACGCCACGCCGGACCGAGCGTCCGGCCGTCCGCAGTGCCCGGTCCCGCGGGCGGTGGGCGCGTGCGTCAGGAGGTGCGGGACGTCGCCGCGGTGACCAGCGCGAGCAGGGCCTCGGCGTAGGCGTCGGCCGCGTCGTCCGCGGTGAAGACGCGCGCCGGTTGCCCGCCGATCTCGACGAGCACCTGGTACCGACCGTCCGTCGAGCGGGCGAGCGACCGGAACGTGCCGCCCAGCAGGTCGCGGAGCTGGTCCTCGCGCGGGAGCCACAGGGCGTCCTCCTGCTGCACCGAGTCGAGCGCCCACTCGGTGGTCCCGTTGAAGCCGAGGACGGTGCCCGTGGGGTACTCGTGCGCCTCGACCACCATCTCGGAGATCGTGAACACCTCACCGGCGAGGTCGGCACCGCGGATCGCGAAGCTGTCCCCCGCACGCGGGTGCCACTGCAGGCCCGCGGCCTCGAGGGCCACGGCGTTGTCGGTCGAGATCATGTCCCCAGTATCGGCGTGCCGACGCGTCTCAGCAGCCGCCCGCCGCGGCGTCGTCCGGGGGCACCCGGTAGGCGTAGCGGTGCGCGGGGCGGAAGCCGAGCGCGCAGTAGAGGTGGAAGGCGACCGTATTGCTCACCTCGACCTGCAGGAACGCGCGCCGGGCGCCGTGCGCGACCGCGTCGTCGAGGGCCGCGAGCGTCAGCGCCCGCCCCAGCCCGCGGCGCCGGGCGCGGGGGTCGACCTGCAGGCACGACAGCGCGACCCAGTCG
>JAFAEH010000025.1 GCA_023424135.1 Actinomycetes bacterium
GGCCCGTCGCCGCCGGCCTCGCCGACGCCGTCGCGTCCGCCGCGCGTGCGGTCGACGAGCTCGCCGTCGCGGTCGGGACGGGCCACGACCCGCGCTCGGCACGCGAGCGCCTGCTCGCGCTCGCGGCCACGCTCGACCCGCACACGCTGGTCCCCGACGACTGGCAGGCGCAGTCGCTCGTCCTGCTCCTGCGCTCGCTCGTCGTCGACCTGCTCGAGGTGTCCGGCGCCACCCCCGCCGACGCGCGCGCCGCCCTCCCCGAGCTCTAGCCCGGCGCCCCACCCACCCCACCCACCCAAAGCCCCCACCTTCCCCACCCTGCCCGCCCCTCGCCCCCACCCGACCCGTCCCCTCACGCCACACCCCCATCTGGCGAACTCGGACTTTGGCGGCGTATGGCGGCCCAGAAGCCGCTGAAGTCCGAGTTCGGCGTTGTCGGGTCGGGGGCGTCGGTGGTGGCTCGGCGCGTGGAGGTGATGGGCGATGGCAGTGGCAGTGGCGGTCGCGTGGTGGGCGCAGGCGTGTGGGGTGTGGCGGTCGCGGGGGTGTGCGGGTGCGCACGGTAGCGTCGTCGGGCATGGAGGTCGCGGTGAGCGCGCTGCGCGCGGAGCTCAGGCAGTGGATCGAGACGGCGAGGTCCGGGCAGGACGTCGTCGTCACCGAACGTGGCGTGCCCGTCGCCCGGCTCGTCGGGATCGAGTCGGCCGACCTCGTCGCGCGCCTCGAGCGCGACGGCCTGCTCGGCGCCGTCGACGGCGAACGCCCCCCCGCGGAACCCGAACGTGCGGCGAACCCCGCGCGCGCCGTGTCGGGGCTCGTGCGCCGGCTGCGGCGCTGACCCATGGCGATCGCCTACCTGGACACCAGTGCGCTGGTCAAGCTGTGCGTCGCCGAGCCCGGCACCGACCTGGTCGCGGCCGTGTGGGACGGGGCCGACCTCGTCGCGACGTCCGCGGTGACGGACGCGGAGGTCCGCGCGGTCCTCGCGTCGGGCCGGCGCGCGGGCGTGCTCGACGAGGACGACCTGCGGACCGCGACCGCCGCGTGGCGCCGCCTGCGCCCGGGCCTGCGGGTCGTCGCGACGACGACCGCGCTGCTCGACGACGCGGCACGACTCGTCGACGTGCACCCGCTGCGCGCCGCGGACGCGATCCACCTCGCGTCCGCTCTCGCGCTGCGCTCGCCCGACCTGCTGGTCCTCGCGTGGGACGAGCACCTGTCCGCAGCCGCGCGCGCCGAGGGGCTCAGCGTCCTGCCGCGCCCGACCGCGACCGCGCCGTAGCCGGTGCACGCGCCGTCGCTGCCGCTGGTGCACGCGCCGTCGCCGGTGCCGGTGCTCGAGCCGGCATCCGCGCCGTCGCCGTGACCCGCGTGGGCGCCGTCGTCGTCGCCTGCGTCTCGTAGGCTCGGGGCGTGAGCCTCATCTGGTCGGTGCAGTACGTCCTCTTCCTGGTCCTCTACACCGTGGTCTTCGTGCTGAGCGTCTGGGCGCTCGTGGACTGCCTGCGTCGCCCGGCGGCTGCGTTCACGTCGGCCGGCAAGCGCACCCGCACCTTCTGGACGTGGGTGCTCGTCGCCGCGACGGCGATCGCGTTCATCAGCCTGCCGCTGCCCGGGTTCCCGAGCTTCGGGCTGCAGTTCCTCGCGCTCGGCTCCGCAGCGGCCGCAATCGTCTACCTCGTCGACGTGCGACCCGCGGTCGCGCCCTACTCCGGCCGGCGCGGCGGGGGACCGTCGCGGGGCGGGTGGTGAGCGCGCCCGACGTCGCGACGCGCGCAGTCGCGCTCGCACGCGTCCACCGCGGCGACCTCGTCGAGTCCGTCCACCTGGGGCACGTCGTCGTCCTGGCGCCCGACGGGTCCGTGCGCCTCGCGCTCGGCGACCCCGACGTCACCGTGTGGCCGCGCTCGTCCCTCAAGCCCGTGCAGGCCGTCGCGATGCTCGCCCACGGCCTCGACGTCGACGACGAGGCGCTCGCGCTGGTGTGCGCCAGCCACTCCGGCGAGCTCGGGCACCTCGACGTCGTGCAGCGGGTCCTCGCCGACGCCGGGCTGCGCGAGGACGACCTGCAGAACACGCCCGACTGGCCGCTGGCCCCCGACGCCGCGTGGCAGCGTCGCACCGACGGGCACGGACCGGCGTCGCTCACGCAGAACTGCTCCGGCAAGCACGCGGGCATGCTCGCGACGTGCCGTGCCGCCGGGTGGTCGACGGGCGACTACCTCGACCCCGGCCACCCGCTGCAGCGCGCGGTGGTCGCGACGACGGGCGCGCTCACGGGCGTCGACGTCACGCACGTCACCGTCGACGGGTGCGGGGCGCCGCTGCTGTCCACGACGCTGACCGGGCTCGCGCGCGCGTTCGGTGCGGTCGCCTCGGCGTCCGACGGTCCGGCCGCCCGTGTCGGCCGTGCGATGCGCACCCACCCGTGGCACGTCGGCGGGACGGGACGTGACGTCACCGCCGTCATGCGCGCGGTCCCCGGTCTGGTCGCCAAGGACGGCGCCGACGGGGTCTACGCCGCCGGGCTGCCCGACGGCGGTGCGGTCGCGCTCAAGGTCCTCGACGGGTCGTCGCGACCGCGCGCGGTCGTGCTCGGCGCCGCGCTCGCGGTCGCCGGTGTCGACCCCGCGCTGCTCGTCGACGCGGTCGCGACACCCGTGCTCGGGCACGGTGCGCCCGTGGGTGCGGTGCGTGCGACGTTCGGGCCGGGGGAGCCCCCCGCAGGGGACGGGTCGGACGTCGGGGACGTGCCGCGCGGTGACCCGCCGGCACGGACCGGGGACGGGCCCGACGCGTGAGGGCCGTGGTGCAGCGCGTGACGTGCGCGGCCGTGCGGGTCGACGGCGAGGTCGTCGGCGCGATCGACCGGCCAGGGCTGCTCGCACTCGTCGGCGTCACGCCCGGGGACGGACCCGCGCAGGTCGAGCTCGTCGCGCGCAAGATCGCCGAGCTGCGGATCCTGCGTGACGAGCGCGCGGCCGTCGAGGTCGGCGCACCCGTGCTCGTCGTCAGCCAGTTCACGCTCTACGCCGACGTCCGCAAGGGTCGCCGTCCCACGTGGAACGCCGCGGCGCCCGGGCCTGTCGCCGAGCCGCTGGTCGACGCGGTCGTCGCCGCGCTGCGCGACCGCGGCCTGGAGGTCGCGACCGGGCGCTTCGGGGCGGACATGGCCGTCGAGCTCGTCAACGACGGTCCCGTGACGATCCTCGTCGAGTCGACACCGACGACGTGAGGCCGAACGACCGGCGGGCGCCAGGTGCCGGACGTGCGGGAAGCCCCTCGGAGTAAGCGTCCGAGGGGCCTCCTGCGACCGTGTGCCGTCACGTCTCCGGGAAGCCCGGTGACCGACGCCGCTGTTGACGGTGCGGCTCCGTCCCGACACCCGGCGGTCCGGCGAACCGGTCCGCCGCGGGCGGGACGACCACGATCGACCTCGCGGTCGCGGTGCAGACCCTGTGTCGTCATCCACAGGCCGGCGGGTCGCCCCGTCGAGGTGTCTGCACGTTCTCCGTCCGGTCCGGTCACGACTGCCGCCGCGCACCGTCACGACGCCCCCGGAGGAGTGTTCTTGCTGGTGAACCGCGATCGGTCGAGGCCGATGACCCAGTTCTAGACCCGTCCCGGACCGGCCGCAAGAGGGTCCGCGGAGCAGTTCTCGTCCACCGCGTCGTCCACACGCTCGTCCACAGGAGGACCTGCGAACCCACGTGCCAGACACAGGGGTGTGGACAGAAGATGTGGACACGTCGCCGGCGCTTCACCCGTCCGGGCGGGCCGCTCCCGTACGCTGGGACCCGGTACGAGGCCCCTCGGAGTAAGCGTCCGAGGGGCCTCGCCGCGTCCCGGGACGCCTCAGGGCAGCCGCAGCAGCGCGCGCAACGTCCGCACGACCCCGTTGTCGTTGTTCGACGGTGCGACGAACCGGGCGCGCGAGCGCACGTCGGGGTGCGCGTTGTCCATCGCGAACGACCACCGCGCGGCCGCGAGCATCCCGATGTCGTTGTGGTAGTCGCCGAACGCGACGGTCTGCTCCGGGCCGACGCCCAGCGCGCGCTGCACCTCGCGCAGCGCGTGCCCCTTGTCGGCCGTCGGGCTCATGACGTCGACCCAGTGCGCGCCGCTGACCAGCACGTGCGCGACCTCGTCGAACCGTGCGAGCGCCGGGCCGGCGCCCACCTCGGCCGGGCCGAAGTCGTGCACCGCGACCTTGAGCACCGTGTCCTCGACGGCCGTCAGGTCCGTGACCTGCTCGAGGAGCGCGTAGTACGGCATGCACTGCGCGAGGAACCGTGCATCCGTGCGCTCGACGTACGCGCTGCGCCGGCCGCACAGCACGACACCCACGTCGGCCCCGGCCGTCGCGAGGTCCCGCACGGCGCGCACGACGTCCCGCGCGGCGCCGGCGTCGAGCCCGTCGACCGCGAGCGTCGTCCCGTCGCGCACCACGTACGCACCGTTCTCCGCGACGTACACCAGGTCGTCACGGCCGAGCTCGCGCCGCAGCGTCGCGTACTGCCGCCCGCTCGCGGGGCACACCGTGACACCGCGTGCGACGAGCGCGTCGAGCAGCGGCCAGAACGACGGGTGCACGCGCTTGGCGTCGTCGAGCAGCGACCCGTCCATGTCGACCGCGACGAGACGCACGTCCGGGACGACGTCGAACGTCGGGGGCTCGGTCACGCGGGGTCGGGGATCGGCGTGGGGCACCCGCCGATCCTCGCACCCGTCCACCTTCCTCGGGTCACCGCCCGGCACGCCCGACACCCCCGGCCTGCCCGACACCCCGGCCTGCCCGACAGACCAAGCCCGCCCGGCACGCCAGCCCCACCCGTGCGCGAGAGAGCGATCGGATCGCTCTGTCGCGCCTTCGTGTCGGTGGGTGAGAGGGCGATTGGATCGCTCTGTCGCGCCCTCGTGTCGGTGGGTGAGAGGGCGATCGGATCGCTCTGTCGCGCCTTCGTGTCGGTGGGTGAGAGGGCGATTGGATCGCTCTGTCGCGCCCTTGTGTCGGTGGGTGCGAGCGCGAAAGCGAGGTCGAGCGTGCCGCGCAGGAGCGGACTGCGACAGCAGGCCGCGAGCCGGGCGCGGCAGCTCGACCCGTCCGAGCGCGACCCCCGCCATGGCGACCGGGGCCGCGACGGGCCGGCACGCAGCTCGTGAGCGCCCAGCAGCCTCTCGCGTGGAGCGGCGTTGACTAGCCTGGGAACATGCCGGTCAACCCCTACGTGCAGTTCCTGCCCGCACGGCACAGGGGTGCCGCCTCGATCGAGCCTGAGTCGACATGGTGGCAGTGGCGAGGGCACGACGTGCATGTCGCCCGCGCTTCTCACGCGGACGCACCGGCCCGCGTGCTGGCCATCCACGGCGCAGGTGGGCACAGCGGGGCGCTCTGGCCGATCGCCGCCCTGCTGGCCTCGCGCGGACTGGATGTCTCCGCCGTCGATCTGCCCCTGTACGGGCGCACGACGTCACCGGACCCCGCGGCCGTGCGATATGACGACTGGGTCGAGCTGCTGGTCGATCTCATCGGTGCCGAGCGCGACCACAGGCCGCTGGTCCTCCTGGGTGCCAGTATCGGCGGCCTCCTCGCCTACGAGGTTGCGGCGCGCGTCCCGCACGTCGCCGCAGTGGCTGCCACCTGCCTCCTCGACCCGCGCGACTGGCGTGCCCGAGCGCACATGACCCGGTTCGGTCCACTGGGCATCCTGGGCCGGCCGACCTCGGGGCTCGCCCGCGGACGGATGGCGCGGACGATGATCCCGATGAGCGCCGTGGCCGACCTGGCGAAGATGAGTCGCAACCGCGGGCTGTCACGGTTGTGCGCGACCGACCCGCGCGGAGGCGCGGCCAAGGTCTCGCTGGGCTTCCTCGCGTCGTACATGCGTTACGAGCACACACCGCCCGAGAGGAACACGACGCCGATCACGCTGCTCCATCCCAGCCACGACGCATGGACACCGGTCGAGCTGAGCGCTCGGGTTCTCTCGCGGGCTGCGGGTCCGGCCAGGCTCGTGATGCTGCGCGAGTGCGGTCACTTCCCCGTCGAAGAACCCGGGTTGTCCGATCTGGTCACCACGGTTCTCGACCTTGCCCAGCACCCTGAACCGCGAGCAACAGCCTGACACCTGCTCAGCCAGCAAGGACCATCGGGCGAAGTGGCGTCACGCTCGACATGGGGTGTTGCTCTGTCGCGCCCCTCATCCCTGGTGGGTGGGGAGCCAGGACCGGACGGCCTCGACGACCGGCGGGTCGGTGGGGGCGTGGGGGCCGCGCACGAGCACGAGCGTGACGGGGCCGGCGACCGTGGCCAGGTGCGTCGTGAGCTCGTCCGGCGTGCCGAACGGATCGGTCGTCCCGCTGACGGCCAGCACGGGCACGTCCACGCGCGGGAGGTGCTCGACGCGCAGCCGCTCGGGCCGGCCGGGCGGGTGGAGCGGGTAGGACAGCAGCAGGAGCCCCGCGACGCGCAGTCCGTCCGCGACCGCGACCGAGCACATCCGTCCACCGAACGACCGCCCGCCGACGACGATGCGCTCGCTGCCCACGCCGAGCTCTGCCGCGAACGCCACCGTCTCCTCGCGCACGCGTGCCGGGGCGGCCGTCGCACCGCGCGGCAGGTCCACCCTCCGGACGGCGAGGCCCGTGGCGGCGGCGCTCAGCGCGTCGTCGAGCGCGACGAGCGTGCGGTGCTCACGCGTCGCTCCGGCCCCGGGGGTCAGCAGGACGCCCGCGACGTCCGTCGGTCCCGGCCCGTCCCGCAGCACCCGCACGTCACCCATGCGGCCATCCTGCCGTGAGCAGGTGCGGACCACGTGCCTGCGCGTGCCACCGCCACGCGGACGCCGACGGCCGGCCCGGGCGTCCCCGGACCGGCCATCGCACGCGGTGCGGCTCAGAGCTCGAAGCCGCGGAACAGCACCGATGCCAGCGCGAGGCCGACGACCAGGTTGAACACGGTCGCGCCGCCGAAGACCAGCACGGGACGCCAGCCCGCGGACCGCAGCGAGCGCAGCGTGAAGCCGAGCCCGATGCTGACGAACGCGAGGATGAAGAACAGCGTCCGCAGGTCGTTCGCGACGCCGATCACCGGCTTGGCCACGTCGGACCCGACCTGGGAGACGTAGACCGTCGCGATCACCGAGGCGGCGAGGAACCCGAGCACGAACTTCGGGAACCGGCGCCAGATCTCGCCGACCCCGAGGCTGGGTGCCCCGGCGGTCCGCTCGACCTTGAGCGCGAAGTACGCGGTGAGCGCGATGGCGACGACTCCGATGAGCGCGTTCTGCGTCGTCTTGACGATGGTCGCGAGCGCGAGGACGTCCTCACCGGCGAGCGCGCCGGCCGCGGCGACGGCCGCGGTCGTGTCGATGTTGCCGCCGATCCACGCGCCCGCGACCGCGGGGGCCAGGTCGAGCGTCTCGGCCAGCCACGGCAGCAGGAAGATCGAGGGCAGGGCGAACACGATGACGAGCGTCGCCGCGTACGCGAGCTGCTCGCGCTTGGCCCGCACGGCCCCGGCTGCGGAGATCGCCGCGCTCACCCCGCAGATCGAGACCGCGGAGCCGAGCAGCGCGCGCAGCTTCTGGTCGAGGCCGAGCCGTCCGCCGAGCCACCACGTGAACAGGAAGACGCTCGAGATCAGCACGAGCGCCTGCACGATCGCGGGCACCGCGGCCGTCACGATGAGCGAGAGGTTGACCGACGCGCCCAGCAGGACGACACCGGTCTTGATGAAGAACTCCGTGCGGAACGCGGCGGCGAGCTTGTCACGCAGGCCCAGCAGCACGAGCACCCCGTTGCCGATCAGGCCGAGCGCGATGGCGTAGACGGGGAACTCGACGCTCTTGGCGACCTGGCCGAAGGCGGTGCCCTCGGTCCAGGTGGGGATGTTCTGCTCGAGCACACGGGTCAGTGCGCCGAGCGCGACGACGAGCAGGAGCCCGGCGACGAGCCACCACGTGCCCGGGTTGGACTCGGGGGCGCCGGGGATGTCCTCGGAGGCGGCCGCTGCGGAGGCGTGGGGCTCGGCGGTGGCGACCGCGCCCGGGGAGGCGGCGGCGTCCTCGGGCGTGGCGGGGTCGCGGGGGTCGGTGGTGGTCATCAGGGCACCACCCCGGCGCCGATGACCCCGGTGAGCACGAGGCCGAGCAGGACGAGGCCGACGAGGGTGGCGAGCCAGTCCTCGTCGAGGTGGTAACGGCGGGTCGCGGCGACGCTCGCGTCCGGTGCGGGGGCGGTGGCGACGCGGTCGCCGTCGGGCGGTGCCGACGAGGCGTCGGCGGTGGGGCGTGGGCGGGTCATGGCGGGTCCTCGGGTCGGGGGAGGGCTGGGGCCGACGGCCCCGGGACGGGGCGCCGAGCGGCTGCCGACCACCGATCGGTTCGCCCGTCGTCGGGCGTGCCGCGCACGGTCCGTGCGCGCCGCGGGTGGGTCCGGGCCGCTCGGCTAGCGACAGCGACGGCCGGCAGGCACGACCGGGAGGGCGCGCACCTGCGCGCCGCGTCCACCGGTCCGGCTGCTCACCCGCGCAGTGTGGCGCAGGTCGCACGTGCGGCACCAGGGCGCGACCAGATGTCGGACGGGAACCGTCGGGAATCCGTGCCGGCCGGGGGTGGGCGCGCCGCGCCGTCGTCGTCGTCACCCGTCGGTAGCGTGAGGGGGTGGACGGGAGCGACGGCACGCAGCACACGCCGGGGACGGGGCCGGGCATGCCGCGCACGCAGCGGGGCCGGGTCGTCATGCAGGTGCGCTGGTCCGACGTCGACCTGTTCGGCCACGTCAACAACGCGGCGTTCCTGCGCTACCTCGACGACGCGCGGTTCACGCTGTTCCCGCGCATGGGCGTCGACGAGGCCGGGGCGATGACCGCGTCGCTGCTGGTCGTCGTCAAGCACGAGATCGACTACGTCGCGCCCCTGCGGTTCCGGCTCGCGCCCGTCGTCGTCGAGGTCTGGGTGCCGCGCCTGGGTCGCTCGTCGGTCGACTTCGCCTACGAGGTCCTCGACGGCGAGGGCCCCGACGCGGCGGTCGCGCTGCGCGCGCGCTCACGCATGGTCCAGCTCGACCGTGCGAGCCACACCCCGCGCCCCTTCACCGACGACGAGCGCGCGACGTTCGCGGCCTACCCAGGCCCGTCCCCGGACCTGCGCGCCTGGTGACGCCGGGGCCGCAGGCCGGCCCCGGGACGCCCTGACCCGACGCCGCCCGGCCTGCGCCCGGACCGCCCGCGCGCAGGTCGGGCGCCGCGGCACCGGTCTGTCCGGGATCGTCCGGACCTGTCCCGGACGCTCGCCCCGCGGGTAGCCGGCACCGAGCATCACGTCACCGGTGCGTGGCGTGCCCGCCGCGCCGGACGACGCGCGGCAGGTCCGCGCCCGACATCGGGAGGGCCCATGGCACGGATCAGACGAACGGCAGGTGCCGCGGTGGTGCTCGCGCTGCTCGCGGCCGGCTGCACCGCCGCGGAGGAGCCGGAGACGCGGACGACCACCGAGGCGACGCCCAGCGCACCGGCGGCGCCGACGTCACTGACCATCCACTGGCTCGCGTACGGGTCGGACGGCGAGGGCTCGGTCGGGGAGACCGAGCTGAGCCGCACACCCTCCGACGACGACTTCCGCGTCGAGTTCTCCGAGAACGAGGTGGGAGGCATCGGGCCGTCCTCGCAGGCCGGTGCGTGGAACGCGGCCATCGTCTCGACGCTGCTCATGGGGCAGCCGCTGACCGGTGAGTTCCGCTTCGCGACGAGCGGCCTCATCGACGGCCCCAGCGCCGGCGCCCTGACGACCGCGGGCCTGATCGCGCTGCAGCGCGGCGAGCAGTTCGACGAGGACGTCACGATGACCGGGACGATCAACCCGACCGGGACGATCGGGCCCGTCGGCGGGATCCCCGAGAAGGTCAAGGCCGCCGCCGACGAGGGCTTCACGACCGTGCTCATCCCGCTCGGGCAGCGCAACTCGCCCAACCAGGAGGGTGAGGTCGTCGATGTCGTGCGCCTGGGTGACCGCGAGGGCGTCGAGGTCGTCGAGGTCGGCGACGTGTACGAGGCGTACGGGTACCTGACGGGCGAGACGCTCGAGGCGCCGCGCCTCAACGGTGACCCGCGCCTGTCGAACCAGTCCTACGACAAGGTCTCCGCGCAGGTGAACGCGACCCTGTCGCGCTACGACACCGGGTTCCGCCGCGTCGAGGCGCTGCCCGACGTGGTGCGCACGATGCTCGCCGACTCCGGGCTGCTCGACCTGGCCGCCGAGGCGTCCGTCGACGCGCGCGACCTCGCGCAGCAGGGCCAGCAGGCCGGCGCGTTCCTCGAGGCGCAGGAGGCCGCGATGCTCGTCGAGACCGCCGCGGGCGCAGGGGAGTGGATGAACCCCCTGTTCACGCAGGGCCTGGCCGGCCTCGACCTGCTCTTCCAGCAGGCGCTCGACCTGACGCCGACGACGACGCGCGTCACGTCGTTCCTCGACCAGCTCTCGACGTACTCGCCGCGCACCGTCAGCGACGCGGAGGGCCTGGTCAACGCGTACGGCGGTGCGTTCGACGCGTACTCGCTCATGGTCTTCGCGCACCAGGCGATCGAAGCCATCAAGGCCCGCTCGGACGCCGGCGGCTACGCGTCGCTCGACGCGCTCTTCAGCGACCTGTCGACCCCGCTGCTGTACGCACGGCTCGCCGAGGGGATGCTCACGTCGACCCAGTCCACGTTCGAGCTCGGCCGCGACAACCCCGGCACGCCGGTGGACTCGGACGTCGACCTCGGCGCCGTCGGCGACTTCTTCCGCCGTGGGGCCGACGCCAACCACACGGCGTTCCGCGAGATCGTCGTCGTGCCGCTCGCGCAGCAGCACGGTCTGACGGAGGAGGACGTGCTGGGACGGCTCGGCAACGTCGACATGGCGATCGCGTTCGCGACCGTCGAGCGCGGGGTGCTTCCCGTGGTCACCGAGTACATCGGTGAGGACAAGCCGAACGCCGACTACGCGTCGCTCGCGTACGGCGTCACGAACTACGTGCGCAACTCCGGGCTGATCGACAAGTACTACAACAACGCCGAGCTGGGACCGAACTTCGAGGTCGTCGGTGTGCGCTGGCAGGCCGCGCTCAACCGCGCGCTCGACCTGGGGCGCCAGCAGCTCGGGGCCGAGGTCGACGCGCTGCGCGCGCAGGACATCGACCCGGTGCTGAGCGTCGGCTCGTACGAGGCCGCCGGCGTCATGCGCAACGGTGACGACTCGTCACGGTTCCAGGCGGTGCGGCAGTACGGACTGGGCTTCGTGACGGCCCGGATGGTCTCGTACCTGTCGGGCCGCGACCTCGCCCACGGGAGCGAGTGAGCAGGCAGGTGTCAGGCCGGGTCCGCCGCGAGCACGTCGTCGCGCGCGGGCCCGGCC
>JAFAEH010000030.1 GCA_023424135.1 Actinomycetes bacterium
GCCCGGGTGGGCCCGCCTCGGGCACGCGATGCGGCCCCGCACGTCGCAGGGTCAGCTGCTGACGGCGGCGCTGTGCGCGTTGCTGGGGTTCGCGCTCGTCGTGCAGGTGCGTCAGACGAGCGAGACCCAGCTGGGCGCCCTCCGGCAGAACGACCTCGTCCGGCTGCTCGACGAGACGACGACGCGCACGGACGAGCTCGAGCAGGAGTCCCTGGACCTGCGTCGCGAGCGTGACGAGCTGCTGTCCGGCTCGGACCGTCAGCAGGCCGCGCTCGACGCGGCACGCCGCGCAGCAGCCATGCAGGGCATCCTCACCGGGCGCCTTCCGGCGACGGGTCCGGGCGTGCGGATCTCGATCGCCGAGACCGACGGGGAGATCCGGCCCGCGACCATGCTCCACGTGCTCGAGGAGCTGCGCAACGCGGGAGCCGAGGCCATCGAGCTCAACGGGCTGCGGGTGACGGCGAGCAGCGCGTTCACGGGCGTGCGCGGGGCGGTCGTGCTCGACGGCGTGGCCCTGAGCTCGCCGTTCCGGTGGACCGTGATCGGCGACCCCGAGACGATCGCTCCCGCGCTGGAGATCCCCGGTGGAGCCCTCGCGCGCGTCCGGGCCGACGGGGGCCGGACCACGGTCGAGAAGTCCGACGCCGTCGACGTCACGGCGATCCGGGCCCTGCCCGACCCGGTGCACGCGACGCCCGTCGACGGCACCGGCTGAGCAGCGGGGCACGGCCCCGGCGCGCGTGTCACCCGGCCGGCCGGTGCCCGTGTGCTGCGCATGCGCGTCGACACCGCATAGGGTGAGTCCCGCAAGGCTGGGTCGACGGCGAGCGCGCTCGCACGGGGTGCCCGCGACCGACACGGGAGGTGCGCATGAGCGACGATCGGCACGACGGTGGTCTGCCGCCGTACCGCGGGGACGGCCCGGACACGACCATGACGTTCGGGCGGATCGATCCCGTCGACGTCGAGGCCGCTCCGGTCGGCCTCACGGGTGACGAGACCGCTGCGGTCCAGGCGCTGCCGCCGACGTCCGCGCTTCTCATCATGCAGCGGGGCCCGAGCGCGGGCGCCCGGTTCCTGCTCGACGCCGAGCGCACGACCGCGGGGCGCTCGACGAGTGCCGACATCTTCCTCGACGACGTCACCGTGTCCCGCAAGCACGCGGAGTTCGCGCGTGACGGGCAGCAGTTCGTCGTGCGGGACATCGGCTCGCTCAACGGCACGTACGTCAACCGGACGCGCATCGACGCGGTCGCGCTGCGGTCGGGTGACGAGGTGCAGATCGGCAAGTACCGGATGACGTTCCACCCCAGCCCGCACCGTGACGCGTCCTGAAGGCGCCGTGGCGACGACCGCGGCCGACGTCGACGACGTCGCACCGCCGGCCGCGGACGTCGAGCCGTGGCCGCGGGGGATCTCGCGGCGCGCGTCGATGCGGATCTCGGACGTCCTCGCCGCCCTGAGGCTGGAGTTCCCGGCCGTGACGACGTCGAAGCTGCGCTTCCTCGAGGAGCAAGGGCTGGTCGCACCCGTGCGGACGGCAGCGGGTTACCGGCAGTACTCGCCCGCGGACGTCGAGCGCCTGCGCTTCGTGCTGCGCCAGCAGCGGGACCGGTACATGCCGCTCAAGGTCATCGGCGAGCGGCTGGCCGCGCTCGACGCGGGTGAGGAGGAGGAGCCGCCGACCCGCGCCCGGCTCGCGACGAGCGACGGCGTGGCGCCCACACCCGGCCGGCTGACCTCCGAGCGGCTCGCGCAGGAGGCCGGGGTCGACGAGCAGCTCGTCGCCGACCTCGTCGCCCAGGGCGTGCTGCGTCCGGGCCCGCGGGGGGTGTTCGACCCGTGGGCGCGTGAGGTCGTGCTCGTCGCCGCGGCACTGGGCGACCACGGCATCGACCCGCGCCACCTGCGCACGTTCCGCGCCGCGGCCGACCGGCAGGCCGACCTCGTCGACCAGGTCGTCGCGCCGTGGCGCGGTCAGCGCAGTGTCTCTGCGCGGGCGCGTGCCGGGACGCTCGCGGCCGAGGTGGGGGAGCTGTGCGCGCGCATGCACACGGCCCTGGTCCGCTCGGCCGTGCACGATCTCGCCCCCTGACGACGGGGACGAGGCTGCGGCGTCGGCGCCACGGGCAGACGCGACGCCCGACGCGTCGTAGCGTGGGGGCGTGGGCGGAGTCGAACCCGAGATGGTCCCGGTCGAGGTCGTCGGGGTGCGTACGCACCTGGCCGACGACGAGATCGTCGTGCTGCTCCTCGACCCCGACGCCGCGCTGCTGGTGCCGATCCTCATCGGCCCGTCGGAGGCCTCGGCGATCGCGTCGGCGCAGGCCGGGATCGTGCCACCGCGCCCGATGACGCACGACCTGCTGCGTGACGCACTGCTCGCCGCGGGAACGGCGGTCGACCACGTCGAGATCACGCGGCTCGAGGACGGCGTGTTCCACGCGGCGCTCGTCCTGGCGTCGGGTACGCATGTCGACGCGCGCGCGTCCGACGCGATCGCGGTGGCGTTGCGCTTCTCGTGCGACGTGCTGTGCTCGGCCGAGGTGGTCGCGCTGGCCGGTGTCGAGGTGCGTCCCGCGGCCAGCGAGGAAGACCTCGCGCAGTTCCGCGAGTTCCTCGACCACGTCTCGGCCGAGGACTTCGAGACCGGTCGGGAACCCGGTCCGGAGGCCGGCGGACGCGGCGGTTGAGCCGTCAGGGTGACGGAACCCTCGATCTCCACCTGAAGGTGAGACCCGGCGTGCGCGACACGCCGACCAGCGCTCGTTGCGCCCCCGACGCGGCGGGCTTAGCGTTGCCGAGGACGCAGAGCACCACGTCCGCCGCACGGCGGACGTCGAGGGAGGACCCCGTGATCAGCAACGAGAGTGCCGAGCACCACGGCACGATCCCTCCCCACGCGCAGGGTCTGCTCTTCGACGACGACCTGCCCGACCTCGACGTCGCCACCGGGTACCGGGGGCCGACCGCGTGCCGCGCCGCGGGCATCACGTACCGGCAGCTCGACTACTGGGCACGCACCGGGCTCGTCGAGCCGTCCGTGCGCCCCGCGACGGGTTCGGGTACGCAGCGGCTCTACTCGTTCCGCGACATCCTCGTCCTCAAGGTCGTCAAGCGCCTGCTCGACACGGGCGTCTCCCTCCAGCAGATCCGCACCGCCGTCGGCCACCTGCGTGAGCGCGGGGTCGACGACCTCGCGCAGATCACGCTCATGTCCGACGGGGCCAGTGTGTACGAGTGCACGTCCGCGGACGAGGTGATCGACCTGGTCCAGGGCGGCCAGGGCGTCTTCGGCATCGCCGTGGGCCGGGTCTGGCGCGAGGTCGAGGGCACGCTCGCAGAGCTGCCCACCGAGCGCGCGGATGACGCTGCCGAGCCGAG
>JAFAEH010000097.1 GCA_023424135.1 Actinomycetes bacterium
CACGGGCGTCGCGGGGCCGGGCTCGGGCGGGTGCTCACCCGGCACGGGAGCCGCCGGGGTGAGCGTCGCGGGCTCGACCGGGGGCGGCCCGTCCGCGTGCACGTCGTCCGCGGGCGCCCCCTCGCCACCCCGCGCGTCGGGTCCGGTCACGGGCGCTCCCACACCGCGGAGACGGTCTGCCAGCCGCGGCCGATCCGACCCGCCACGGTGTCGTCGTACCCCGCCTCGGGGAACGACGCGACGAGGGCGTCGAGGTCACCGGCGTCCTGCGCCCCGACCACCTGCACGACCGTCGCCTCCGACTGCCACGCGACGTGCCACGGCGAGAACGACAGCACGTGCGCCTGCCTCCCGCCGACCTCGCGCACGGGCGCGCCGGTCAGGCCCGCCGTGTCGAGCCGCCCCTGCTGCTCGGTGACGACGAACGTCCCGGACGGCCCCACCACGTCGACCTCGAGCCGCTGGGGGCCGCTGCCGGTGCCCCAGCGGATCGCGCTCACACGCCACCCGTCGGGCAGGCTCTGCGGGAACGTCCAGCCCTGCCCGCGCAGCCAGGTGACGTAGTCGTCGTCCGCCGCGACGGACGCGGTGGTCCCGTCGACGACGCCCGACGGGTGCGCCAGCAGGCCGAGGACGGTTGCCGGGTGGCTCGACGGCGTGACGACGGGACGGCCGCCGAGCACGAAGAGCCCGGCGGCGACCGCTCCCAGGCCGGCCACCGAGCCGACGACGAGCCGCACGGGGGTGCGCCGCGTGAGCACGTCACCCCGCATCGGGTAGGTCGTCGGCAGCGACGGGGAGGGCGCGAACGGGTCGCGCGGGCCCACGGGCGGGGGCGCCACGTCCTGCGACGACAGCGACAGCAGCCGCGCGGTCAGGTCGGCCGTGGGCTGCACGGGGTCGGCAGCGGCGAGCGCCTGGCGTGCGGCGCGCGCGGCGGCGAGCTCGCGCGCGCAGTCGGGGCAGGTCGCGACGTGCGCGAGCGCGCGCTCGGTCGCGGCGGGGTCGAGCTGGCAGTCGACCAGGGCGCTGATGCGCGAACCGAGGTGCATCATCCGGCGACCTCCGCCGGGGAGGCCGGCACGGCGTCGGTCCCGGCGGCGGACGTCCCGAGCGGGCGACGGTGCTCGAGCGAGCGCCGCAGCCGGGCGCGGGCCCGGTGGATCCGCGAGCGCACCGTGCCCAGCTTGATGCCGAGCGTCACGGCGATCTCCTCGTACGAGAGGCCCTCGATGTCGCACAGCACGACGGCCGCGCGGTACTCCGGCGGGAGCTCGTCGAGCGCACGCTGCACGTCGTGGTCGAGGTTGCCCGCCTCGTACGCGTGCTCGGGGGTCGCCAGCGCGTCGGGCGAGGACCAGCGCTCGGAGTCGTCGCCGATCGGTTCGATGCGCACACGCTGACGGCGTCGCGCACCGTCGAGGAAGAGGTTCGTCGTGATGCGGTGCAACCAGCCCTCGAACGTCCCCGGGCTGTAGGTGTGCAGCGACCGGAAGACCCGCACGAACGTCTCCTGCGTGAGGTCCTCGGCGTCCTGGCGGTTGCCGGTCAGCCGGTAGGCGAGCCGGTACACGCGCGCGGAGTGCTCACGGACGATCTGTTCCCACGACGGGGCCTGCCACTCGGCGGGCTGGTCGCTCATGGTGCGCGGCTCCTGTCGGTCGGACGCCTCGGTCGGTCGGAGACCGGGGTCCAGTCTCCCAGGTCGCCCCGACCGGCTCGACCCGTGTTCGTCCTGGGCGGAACCGGGCCCCGACGCGCACCTCCGGCTGCGCGGCACGCCTGCGGCGCAGGACTACGCTGACCGGCAGGGACGTCCCGCGCGGGGACGCACGACGAGGAGGCCGTCATCTCCACCGACAAGGCGCTCAGCTGGGTGTACTGCGAGGAGTTCCTCGACGAGGACGACGTGCTGCTGCGCGCCCGCGAGCGCGCCTCGCACCTCGGGTGCACCCCGGTCGCCCCCGGTGCCGGGGCCGCGCTGCGCGTCCTGGCCGCGGCGTCGCAGGCCCGCGCCGTCGTCGAGGTCGGCACCGGCGCCGGTGTGGGTTCGCTGTACCTGCTGCGGGGCATGCCCGCGGACGGCGTCCTGACGACCATCGACATCGAGCTCGAGCACCAGCGCGCCGCGAAGGAGGCGTTCGCGGACGAGGGTGTGCGCAGCACGCGCACCCGCGCGATCTCCGGCCGGGCGCTGGACGTGCTCCCGCGCCTGACCGACGGCGGGTACGACATGGTCGTCGTCGACGCGGACGTCGAGAGCTACCCCGGGTACGTCGAGCAGGCGGTCCGCCTGCTGCGCCCGGGCGGTGTCCTCGTCGTCGACGACGCGCTGTGGCACGACCGTGTCGCCGACCCCGCGCGGCGCGACGAGGCCACGACGACCGTCCGTGACGTCGGCCGCACCGTGCGTGCCGACGACCGGCTGGTCCCCGCGCTCCTGCCGAGCGGCGACGGCCTGCTGGTCGCGGTCCGCCGCTGACCCACCCCACTCGCGAGAGTGCGATCCGATCGCACCCTCGCACCCCACGGAGTGCTGCCACGGCCCGGACGTGCTGGCGGCGGCGCCGACGTGGTGGCGAGAGAGCGATCCGATCCCATGCCCACGCGCCAAGGGAAGGCCCGTCCGCAGGCTCCCTGCCGGTGAGAGTGCGATCCGATCGCACGGTCGCGCCTCGACCGGCTCCCGACACCACCCCACAGCCCCGTGAGCGTGCGATCGGATCGCACTCTCACACCACAAGGAGGGTCGGCCACACTCCAAGAAGGTCGGCCCGGCACCAACCTCGCGGCGAGAGAGCGATCGGATCGCACTCTCACGGACGTGTGGGGCGGTGCGGTGACGGCCCGTGTCGGGTGCATCCGCGCTGACAGTCGGGTGCGCTGCCAGTCGGGTGCATCGCGCTGACGCGTCGGCACCACCCGTCAGGTCACGTCCAGCGCGGTGAGGTACTCCAGCGCGGTCAGGCGTCCAGCGCGGTCAGGCGTCCAGCGCGGTCAGGTACTCCAGCAGCAGGCGCGCGCCGTAGCCCGTCGCCCCCTCGGTGACCTCGTGCTTGTCCGACGTCGAGCGCGCCGGGCCTGCGATGTCGAGGTGCGCCCACGTGCGCGCGCCGACGAAGCGGCGCAGGAACAGCGCGGCCGTGATCGAGCCGCCACCGATCCGGCGGTCCTCGGGCACGTGGCGCAGGTCAGCGACCGACGAGCGCACGGCCTCCTCGTAGTCCGCGACGAGCGGCATGGGCCACGCGAGCTCACCGGTGCGCTCCCCCGCGGCGGCGAGCGCGCCGACGAGCGCGTCGTCCGTGCCGTACAGCGCGGCGTGCTGCTTGCCCAGCCCGAGGCTCGCGGCCCCGGTGAGGGTCGCGACGTCGATCAGGACGTCGGGGTCGAGCGTCGCGTCGGCCCACGCGAGCGCGTCGGCCAGCACGAGCCGGCCCTCGGCGTCGGTGTTGGCGATCTCGACCGTCGTGCCGCCGTACGTCGTCAGGACGTCGCCGGGACGGTACGACGCGGCGCCGACGTGGTTCTCCGCCAGCGGCAGGACGGCGGTCACCCGGTGCGGGACCTGCGCCTGCGCCGCCGCGAGCACGGTCGCCAGCGCGACCGCGGAGCCCGCCATGTCGGTCTTCATCGGCACCATCGCCTCGCGCGGCTTGATCGACAGGCCGCCCGTGTCGTAGGTGATGCCCTTGCCGACGACGACGACGTGACGTCCGCCGCCACCCGGGGGCGTGTACGTGACGCGCACGAGCCGCGGGGTCGACGCGGAGCCCGCACCGACCGCGAGGATGCCGCCGAACCCGCCCGCGGCCAGCTCACGCGGGCCGAGGACCTGCACGTCGAGCCCCGCCCCGGCACCGAGCCGACGGGCGCGCTCGGCCATCCAGGCGGGGTCCTTCACGTTCGACGGCGTGTTCGCGAGGTCGCGCACGAGCCAGGTCGCACCCGCACCGGTGCGGGCCGCCTCGACGGCGGCCGCGACGCGTGACCCGTCGCGCCCCAGCAGCACCAGCTCGGCCGGCGCCTGGGGGCCGTCCCCCGACGCGGACGTCTGCCGCGGCGTCGTGTACGCCGCGAGCAGGTACCCCTCGGCCACGGCGCGCGCGGCGTCGGCGGCCGACGCCTCGTCGTGGTGGGTCTGCGCACCGACCGTCGCCGCC
>JAFAEH010000113.1 GCA_023424135.1 Actinomycetes bacterium
GTCGTGCTCGTCGGCGTCGTCGTCGCGCTGCTGCTGACGCGGAGCGGTGGCGACGGCGACGACGGCGACGCCCGCGGCCACCGCGCAGGCGAGCCCGAGCACGACCCCGGCCGCGTCGCCCACCGCGACCGCGGGCTGCGCCCCGACCAGGCGTGGCTCACGGGCGGCGTCGACCGCCGCATCGGCATCACCTCGGTCGTCGACCGCGGATCGTGGCGCCCGCCGACGCGCGCGGCTGGGTCGATACGTTCGACCGCGGGTTCGCGTGCCAGGGCACGGGCGTCGGCTGCACGCAGGACGGCGGCGCGCTGCGCCTCGCGGGGCTCGACGACGTGAGCGCCGACGGCGGCACGTTCACGGTCACGCCCGTGGGTCGACCTCGGCGGCGGGCGCATCGCGCGCAACGGCGCGGCCGAGCGGGTCGCGACGGGCGCCGGGCTCCTGAGCGGCGGTTCCCGCTAGACGAGCGACGCGCCCCACGCGCGGGCGCGCTCCGTCTCCCCGTCGGCGAGCGGGCCGGACACCCCGCCGACCCGGAAGTCGGTGCGGGCGACCACCGACGTGGACCGACGGCGGAGCTGCTGCGCGATCCCCTTCGAGGCGGACCCCGAGAAGAACCCGCCGGTGACGGTCGAGAAGACCGCCGCGCGGCGCTCACGCTGCGGGGGAAGCGTCGCGAGCCACTCCGCGACCCCGGGGGTCGCCGGGCGTCCGCCCTGGGCCTGGGCCTGCAGGCGCGTGCTCTGCTTCGGCAGTCCCATCGCGTGGGTCGGCGCGCCGACGACGAGCAGGTCCACGCCGTCGAGCGTGGGCGTCTGGCTCGCGTCGACGCGGTCGACCGTCGCGCCGTTGGCGGCGAGGCCGTCGGCGATCGCCTCGGCGATCGCGCTGGTGTTGCCGAAGCAGGACTCGGTGACGATGAGGACCTTCATGTCGACTCCCGGGCGAGATGCGGGCGGCTGGGGCTCAGGGGTGCGTCGTGGCCGGCGCGCGTCGCGCGGCGACCGTGCCGATGACGAGGCCGGCGACGACGGACAGCAGGACGAGGCCGAGCCGGCCGAGGTTCGGGGCGACGACCGCCGCCGCCGCGAGGACGGTGGTGAGCACCGCGCGCTGCGGCAGCCGGGCGGACCAGACGGCCAGCACGGCCAGCAGCAGCCCGGTGCCGCCGAGGACGGCGTGCCAGAGCAGCTTGTCCTGGTCACCCGCGAAGGCGACCGCGGGCTCCGCCACCAGCGCGGCGCCTGCGCCGAGCGCGACCTGGAGCGTCATGAGCCCGGCGAAGACGCGCAGCGCCACGAGGGCCCAGGGGTCCGGTGCGCGTCGGCGCGCGGCCGCGGCGAGCAGCCCGACGCAGAGGCCGCCGACGATCGTGACCAGCCATGCGATCACGGGGTGCACGGTGCTCAGGACGTCCCCCATCGTTCTCTCCTCTCGACGCCCGGGGCACCCCGGTGCATGAGACACGGTATACCAAGTCTCTTCGTCGCCACTAGGGTGGGGCGCATGGACGACGCGATGCGGCTCAAGCGGCCCGCCAGCAGGCGCCGGCGCCTCTCGGACGCCGAGACCGAGGCCCGCATGCTCGAGGCGGGCGCGGCGTTCGTCACCGCGCAGGGGCTCTCGCTGAGCCTCGAGCACCTCAGCCTGGAGGAGCTGATCCACGCCGCCGGGGTCTCGCGCACGTCGTCGTACCGCCGCTGGCCCACCAAGGACCTCTTCACCGCCGACCTCCTGCTGCGCCTCGCGGAGGCGGCCGAGCTCTCGGGCGGCATCCCCGGCCTGGAGGAGGCCCTCGCGCAGCTCCCCGACGCGGCGCTCGCCCACGTCGACACGCCGCAGGGCCGGCGGACCGCGCTCGTCGAGACCCTGCGCGTGCTCGTGCAGACCGACTTCGTCGCGATGCTCGACTCCTCCGACTGGCGCACGTACGTCTCGCTGCGCGCGGCGCACGTCGGGCTTCCGGACGGCGCGCTGCGCGCCCGCGTCGCCGAGGCCCTCGGCGTCACCGAGCGGCGGTTCACGCGGGTGCGGGCGGCGGCGTTCGAGACCCTCGCGGTGTCCACCGGGCACCGGCTGCCCCCTGCCGACCCGCGAGGGTGGAACGGTCTGGCGCTCGCGGTCGGCGCGGTGACGACCGGACTGCTCATCCGCGGTTGGTCGGACCCTGCCGACCTGATGACTCCCGTCGAGACGCGGGCCTACGGCTCGGACGTCGTGTCGACCTGGCCGACGGCGACGCTCGTGACCGCGGGCGTCTACCTGGACGCGGTCGAGACCGACCCGGACGTGGTCTGGGACGAGGGGCGGATCGCGGCGCTGCGCGCCAGCGCGGGCGACCTCGCCGGTGCGGTGCGCTCCGCGGCCGAGGGCCTGCGGCACCGCGAGGGGCTCGGCTGAGGGGTCCCGGACGTCCGGGTCGGGACCTTCTTCCCTCGCCCCGGGGGTGTCAACGTGCATTTTCACAGCCGTTTCTCCGCGCGGTGACATTCACCTGGGAGAACTCGCGTAAAGGGTTGCTACGTTGAACCGGCCAGGCTCGCTGAGGGCTCGGTGAAAGGGACGACACGCGGGCCCGGTCGGGGACATCCACGGCGCCGGTGCCCCAGGAGACCCCCATGCACAGCCGACACCCTCACCACCCCGACGACACCGTGCGCGTCGAGCCCTCGGCGCAGTTCGTCGCCCACGCGAACGCGGCGCCTGAGCAGCACCTTCTCGCCGCCGAGCTGGGCCACGAGTTCTGGGGCCGCGCGGCGCGCGAGGCGCTCACGTGGTCGCGCGACTTCACCCGCGTCCTCGATGCGGTCGGCCCCGACCGGTGGACGTGGTTCGAGGACGGCACCCTCAACGCCGTGCGCGCTCGCGGGCGGCGACGTAGAGGTCCTCGACGTCCTGCACCTGCCACGCGAGGTCCGCGTCGCGCTGCGGGTTCTCGGCGGCCTTGACCAGGCGGTGCCGCGCCGCGCGCAGGTACCGGACCAGCTGGGGCGGCCGGTCGGCGCCGACCTCGGAGACGAACCCGTCGTGCACGAGCGCCGCGGACTGCGCGCGCAGGTCCTGCGCGGTCGCGAGCAGCGCGAGGCTCGCCGACGGGCCGGTAACGTCCGTGAACGTGCGCGGACGGGGCCGTGGCGGTGGCGTGTGCGAGCGGAGCACGTCGTCGAGCGTGCGGCCCGCGTCGTGCAGGGCCAGGACCGCACGCGCGTTCGCGATCGTCGCGTCGATCT
>JAFAEH010000225.1 GCA_023424135.1 Actinomycetes bacterium
ATCACGATGCGCGCCGTCGTCGAGGTCGAGGAGATCCAGGGCCGCATCTGCCTGGTGGTCACCGAGCTGCCGTACCAGGTCAACCCGGACACCCTGGCCAAGAAGATCGCCGACCTGGTCCGCGAGAACCGCGTGCAGGGCATCGCGGACATCCGCGACGAGACCTCCGGCCGCACCGGCCAGCGCCTGGTCATCGTGCTCAAGCGCGACGCCGTCGCCAAGGTCGTGCTGAACAACCTGTACAAGCACACCCAGCTGCAGGACACGTTCGGCGCCAACATGCTCGCCCTGGTCGACGGCGTGCCGCGCACGCTCAGCCTCGATGCCTTCATCCGGCACTGGACGACCCACCAGCTCGACGTCATCGTCCGGCGGACGAGCTTCCGGCTGCGCAAGGCCGAGGAGCAGATCCACATCTACCGCGGCTACCTCAAGGCGCTCGACGCGCTCGACGAGGTCATCGCGCTGATCCGCCGCTCCCCCGACGCCGAGGAGGCCCGCAACGGCCTGATCGAGCTGCTCGGGATCGACGAGGAGCAGGCCCAGGCGATCCTCAACCTGCAGCTGCGCCGGCTCGCGGCGCTGCAGCGTCAGGAGATCCTCGACGAGCACGCCCGGCTCGAGGCGATCATCGTCGAGCTGAACGAGATCCTCGGCTCCCCGGTGCGGCAGCGCACGATCGTCTCCGAGGAGCTCGCGACGATCGTCGAGAAGTACGGCGACGAGCGGCGCACGCACATCCTGCCGTTCGACGGCGAGGTCTCGATCGAGGACCTCATCGCCGAGGAGGACGTGGTCGTCACGATCACGCGCGGCGGGTACGCCAAGCGCACGCGCGTCGACGCGTACCGGGCCCAGCGCCGCGGTGGCAAGGGCGTGCGCGGCGCGCAGCTGCGCGAGGACGACCTGGTCGACCACTTCTTCGTCACGACGACGCACCACTGGCTGCTGTTCTTCACCAACCTCGGCCGCGTCTACCGCGCCAAGGCGTACGAGCTGCCCGAGGGCGGGCGCGACGCGAAGGGTCAGCACGTCGCGAACCTGCTGGCGTTCCAGCCGGGCGAGAAGATCGCCCAGGTGCTGGACCTGCGCGACTACGAGCAGGCCGAGCACCTGGTGCTCGCGACGCGACGCGGCCTGGTCAAGAAGACCCGCCTGACGGAGTACGACTCCAACCGGACGGGTGGCGTCATCGCCATCAACCTGCGCGAGGACGACGAGGGGCGGCCCGACGAGCTCGTCGCCGCACGCCTGGTGAACTCCGACCAGGACGTGATCCTCGTCTCACGACGCGGGCAGTCGGTGCGTTTCACGGCGTCCGACGACGCGCTGCGCCCGATGGGTCGCGCGACGTCCGGGGTGACCGGCATGAAGTTCCGCGGGGACGACGACCTGCTCGCGACGGACGTCGTGCGTGAGGACGCGTACCTGTTCACCGTGACCGAGGGCGGCATCGCCAAGCGCACGGCGCTGACGGTGGAGAACTACCGCCAGCAGGGACGCGGTGGCCTGGGCATCAAGGTCGCGAACCTGCCGGAGGCCAACGGGGACCTCGTCGGTGCGCTCGTCACCGACGCGGACGACGAGGTGCTCGTCATCATGGAGCGCGGCAAGATCGTGCGCTCGGCGACCTCGGAGGTGAACGCGACGGGTCGCACGACGCAGGGCGTCATCTTCGCGAAGCCCGACACCGGGGACCGGATCATCGCCGTCGCCCGCAACAGCGAACGACACCTCGCCGAGGATGGCGGTACCGTGGGCGAGAACGTCAGCAATGCCGACGCAACCGACGTACCGGACCCGCAGAGGTCGGTGCCCGACAGCGGCGACCGGC
Organism: Actinomycetes bacterium; assembly: GCA_023424135.1. Classification (GTDB taxonomy): domain Bacteria; phylum Actinomycetota; class Actinomycetes; order Actinomycetales; family Cellulomonadaceae; genus Cellulomonas. The sequence goes on from JAFAEH010000225.1 coordinate 1,835, forward strand.
CCACGGAGGACGCATGAGCGAGACGCCACCCTCGATCCCCCCGCGCAAGCGACCCACGACGCCGATGACCGGCGGGCCGGGCCATCCCGCCCCGTCCGCACGGGGCGGGTCGGTGCAGGCCGCCGACCACGTCGGCACCGAGGCGCGTGGCAGCTCGTGGGCGACGATCGGGACGGTGGGCGGCTCGACCCCCCCGACGTACTCGGTGGACGTGCCGGTCTCCTCGCTGCCGGGGGCCCGGGAGACGGGTCCGGCGTCCGCACCTGCCCGGGGCGAGCGCGGTCCGCGGACCGAGGTCGCCGAGCCGCACCGCTCCCCCGCGGCGGCGGGTGAAGACCCGGGCTCCGACGAACCGCCGTCGCCGCTGGTCACCGCGGTCGACGCGACGACCGTCTGGCTGAAGAAGACGGCCGAGCGCACGGGTTCCGGGCTGTCGAAGGCGTACGCTCAGCTGACCCGCCCCCGCACCGAGGACACCCACATGACCACGACGCCGACGACTTCCGGCGCCGCGACCGCCGAGCGCCCCGCGCCGCGGTCCACGGCACCCGTCACCGGGGCGACCGCACGGCCCGCCACGGGCCGCATCCCCTCGGTCGGCGGTGGGCCGCGCCGGGTCCGGCTCGCGATCTCCCGGGTCGACCCGTGGTCGGTCATGAAGCTCGCGTTCCTGCTGTCCGTCGCGATCGGCATCATGATCGTCGTCGCCGCGGTCGTCGTCTGGTTCACGCTGGACGGGCTGCACGTGTTCGCGAACATCAGCAACCTCATCGGCCAGGTCGTCGGTGCGGAGAGCGACCTCGACACCCAGATGCTCGAGTACGTGTCGTTCGAGAAGGTCGTCTCGGCGGCCACGCTCGTCGGTGTCATCGACGTGTTCCTGCTCACGGCCCTGGCCACGATCGGGGCGTTCCTCTACAACATCGTGGCGGCGCTCGTCGGCGGCGTGCACGTGACGATGACCGACGAGTGACGGACCCCGGTTTGGGCCCGACGGGCCCGCTGGGGTAGTCTCGACCGTCGCGCCCACCGGTGACGATCCTCCGTGGATCTCGTCCGGCGCGGTCGCGTGACGGGCCTATAGCTCAGACGGTTAGAGCGCTTCCCTGATAAGGAAGAGGTCACAGGTTCAAGTCCTGTTAGGCCCACGCTGCAGGTACGCACGTCGTGCCACCCCGGTGGCCGGCACCCACCGATACGGGGGAACCGATGAAGAAGCTCCTGCTCCTGGTCGCCGTGGCGGCCGTCGGGTACGTCGCCTGGCAGAAGTACGCGCAGGACCGCGACGAGCGGGACCTGTGGGCCGAGGTCACCGACACCTTCGAGTGAGACCTCGGCAGCACCGGGGGCCATGGCGCAATTGGTAGCGCACCTGCTTTGCAAGCAGGGGGTTAGGGGTTCGAGTCCCCTTGGCTCCACCATCACGAGGCCCTGACCAGCGGACACACCGCACGGTCGGGGCGTCGTTCGTCCTCCGTCAGGCGTCCGTCGCCCCTGGGCCGGCGCGCAGGGGTGGTCCCGTCGTCGGACTCTTCCAGCGGACGAACCTCCGGGCCACAGCCCTGACTTCACGGGCTCGTCGAGCGTTCGCTCATCCACCGAGGCTGGGCGCAAGACAGCGCTCCCCGTTAACCTGAGGGCATGTCGACGCCTGTCGTCACACCCGAGACCCTCGCCCTGCGTGGGCTCCTCGACGCGCGTCGTGACGAGTTCCAGGCGCTCCTGGACAAGTACGGTGCGACGGGTCCGAGAATCTTCGGCTCCGTGGCGCGCGGCACCGCGACGGTCGGCAGCGACATCGACATCCTCGTGGAGATGAGCCCGTCCGACGGCAACGTGCTCATGCGGGCCTCGGGTCTCATGGAGGAGACCCGGGCGCTGTTCCGCCGCGACGACATCGACGTGTTTCCGGTCCAGCTGCTCAAGAGGTCCGTCTCAGCGTCAGCGCTCGCGGACGCGGTCGCACTGTGAGCCGCGGCCCCGACCAGCGGGGATCGCTGACATCCTGGACGCGATCGGCCGGTGCCGACGCTACGTCGGCATGCTGAGCCACGACGATCCCAACCTCGTCGAGATGGCCGAGGACGCCATCGAACGCAACCTCCAGATCATCGGTGAGGCGGCCAACCACCTGCCGACGGAGGTCACCGAGGCGTACCCGGACATTGCGTGGCCACAGATTCGCGGCTTCCGGAACATCCTCGTGCACCAGTACTTCGGAGTCGATGTCGACGTCGTCCGCGACGTCATCGAGGCATACCTTCCGTCGCTCGCCGAGGCGCTGCGATCGCCCCGCACGCACCCAAGCGGGTCTTGACGTCGCGTCGGGGCGAGCGATCTCCGTTGCCTCACCGTAGCGAGGCCCTGACCAGCGGGTATGCCGCACGGTCAGGGCCTCGTTCACGCCTGGCCGGTGCCCCCGCACCGGGGGATGCGGGGGCACCGGGGTCGTCAGGGCGCGACGAGGGTGTAGTCCTCGTCGGCCTGCTCGACGTGGAACGTCGTCCCGAACGCGGGCCACGCCCCGCCCGCCACGACGTCGTCGGCGACGGCCTGCGCGAGCTGGAGGTAGAACAGGGGCTTGTTCTTCTCGTACCCGTGGGACAGGTGCGGGTTCGGGTCGAGCCGGTACTCGTGGTCGCCCTGGACGCCGTCCTCCCAGATCCGGATGCCGCGGTTGCCGGGTCCGTTCTTGCCGTACCTCACCTCGGCGTACTTGAAGGTGCGGTCGCCCGCGGTGACGCTCGGTGCTCCGTTCATGACGGTCCTCCTACCTGAGGTCCACGACCTCGGACGCGACGACGCCGGAGACCTTCGTCGCGAGGGTGGTGCGGGCTGCCGCCGTCCAGAGCGTCGTGTCCGGGGTCAGGGTGGCGGTGTGCCTGGTGAGCGTGCCGGGTGCGGTCACGCGTGCCCAGGGGAAGCCGGCGGTCGGGACCGCGGGGGTCAGGTCGACGTGCAGCAGGTGCAGCACCGGGTCGGGTGCCGTCCCGCTGGTGCCCTGGACGACGAGCGCGGCCCGCGACCCGGGGGCCGCGAGGAAGCCCGTCCAGGCACGCGCCGCGGCACCGGTGAGGTGCTGTGCCGGGGCGAGGGCGTCGACGTCCGGCGCCGTCAGCAGGTCCTCGGGTGCGGTACGGGCCGGTACGGACGTGCGAACCGCCCCGACCTGCGAGGACACCCACCCGAGGTTGCCCAGGACCCCCAGCAGCCCGGTGACCACGTCGTCGGCCGACGTGACGCCCGACCGCTGCGTGAGCACGAGGGCCGCCAGCAGCGCGTCCCGTACGCCGCCGCCCGTCGGGTCGCTGCCGCTGCCGGTCAGCGACAGCAGCGACCCGGCGACGAGCCAGCGGCGGACCGCCGACGGCACCGCGGCGACCGGGGTCGGCGTGCTCACAGGTCCGGCAGGTTCGCGATGTAGCCCTGGGCGTGGGAGCCCAGCTTCGCCAGGACCTGCGCGCGGACCTGCGCGTACACGTCGTCGTTCAGGGAGAACGTCGACGTGCCGTCCTTGATGTGCACCGACGTCGAGGAGTACGTCGCCCAGAGGAACTTCGTGGTCGTCTCGGTGCCGGAGAAGCTGAAGCCGCCGATCTGCAGGGCGACCGAACCGTTGGTCTCGTTCGCGAGGCCGACGGTGAACGTGCCGGCGTTGTTCGACACCGAGTTGCTCGAGTAGATCGTCCACGGCGCTCCCCCGCTGTCGGCCGAGCCCTCCAGCGCCTTGAGCGCGGCCGTCACGGTCCCGAGCGCGTCGGGCGCGAGGACCTGCTGGAGGATCTCGAGGACGACCTGGTCGATCTCGACGGTCTTCGCGGTCGTCGAGTACTCGCCGAAGCTGATGCCCTGGGCGGTGAACCCGATCTGCGACAGGAAGGTCGCGACGAACTGGTAGTAGTCCACCGGGTCCGTCGTGGCGTTGTGGCCCTCCTTGACGGCCACGAGCTGCGCGAGCGCGAGGGCGTTGTTGAGGTCGGACTTGTGCTGCGCCGACACGAGGGCGGAGAACGAGACGAGCGAGCTGCCGACGACGGTCGCGCTGGCCGTCCCGTCCTGCTGGTCGTTCGCGGCGGGCGCGGCCGCCGCGAGCCGGAGGCCGGAGTGCAGGGGGTCGGTGCCCAGGTCGACGGCCTGCAGGGCCAGACGGGCGCTGTCGGCGGTGGCGATGGTCATGGTGACTCCTCGGTGCAGCGTCCCGGGAAGGGACGTCCCGGACGATCCGGGCGACGCCAGGGCACCACGACCACCGCCCCCGCGACGTCGTCGCACCGCGCCCGCACCGCGGGCACGACGTGGCACCGGCGTGACGGCGCCGTGTCACCGCCGTGACCTGGACGTGGCGATCTGCTTCAGCCTCCCGACCTGCACGGATACCGTGGCAGCGAGCGATGTCGCGCCAGGGGCTGGGGGGCCGGATGGGTCATGCGCTGCAGCTGCTGGGGCCGGTCCGGCTGCGCAGCGACGGACGGACGGTCACGCTGCCGCCGGCGGGTGCGCGCCTGCTGGCGGTGCTCGCGCTCGGCGGTGCCACGGGCCGTGAGCAGGCGGCGGCCGTCCTGTGGCCGGAGTCCTCGGCGAGCCGTGCGCTGGCGAACCTGCGCACGTCGCTGTCGCGTCTCAACCGCGTCGCGCCCGGTGCGGTCGAGTCGGTCGGGAACGTCCTCGCCCTCGCCGACGACGTGTGCGTCGACCTCGACGGCGCCCGCCGCTGGGTCACCGCCACGATCTACGGCGGGACGTCGGACGACGACGACGGTCCCCCGCCCGAGATGGTGCGCGAGCTGCTCGCCGGGTGGGACGACGCGTGGGTCACCGACCACCGTGAGCCCTGGGCCGTGCTGGTCGGTCAGGCGCTCGAGTCGGCGGCAACCGCGCGTCTGGCGACCGGCCGCGCCGCGGCCGCGCTGCCGTACGCGCTCGCCGCGGTGACGGTCGACCCGCTCTCGGAGTCGGCGCACCGCGTGCTGATCGAGGTGCACGCACGCCGTGGCGACGGTGCGGGTGCGCTGCGCCAGTACGAACGTCTGACGGCTCTGCTGCGTCGTGAGCTGGGGGTGCAGCCGTCTCCGGACATCGCGGGGATGATCCGCAGCCTGTACCCGTTCGCGGGCGGGCGGACGCCGGGCCGCCGCACCGCGTGAGCGGCGACCACGCACGAGGCCGGCGCACTCCCGGAGACACGGCGCCCCGGACGCGGCATCCTTCTCGGGCTGCGGCGACCGCCGCAGCCTCCGATCGACCGAGGACGCACCACGACCACCGACCTCCCCGTCGCGCTGCACGGGGCCGCCGCACCGACCCTCATGTGGGCGCACGAGCACGACGTCGAGCCCGCCGCCCTGCAGCAGCTGCGCAACATCGCCGCGCTGCCCTGGGTGCACGGCGTGCGCGTCATGCCGGACGTGCACCTGGGCAAGGGCGCGACGGTCGGGTCGGTCATCGCGATGCGTGACGCGGTCTCCCCCAACGCCTTAGGTGCAGTTGATGAGCAGTGCTGCGTCTGCTCGCGACCCCCGGCGGGTCGAGCGCCGCGTCAGTCGGTGGCCAGCCGCACGTGGTCTCCGATGTGCGTAGTGAGTTCGCGAACCGCCTCGGGAACGAGCGTGTAGTACGCCCAGACCCCGCGCTTCTCGCGGGTGACGAAGCCGGCCTCGGTGAGCACCTTGAGGTGGTGGGACACCGTCGGCTGGGACAGTCCGACGGGCTCGGTGAGGTCGCAGACGCACGCCTCGCCGCCGTCGTGGGCGGCGATGATTGACAGGAGCCGCAGGCGGGCAGGGTCGGCCAGCGCCTTGAGCGTGCGGGCGGTGCGCTCGGCGTCCTCGGCGCTCATCGTCGACCCGGTCAAGGGGCTGCAGCAGTCCGTGGACGCGGTCGAGGTCACCGGGAGCAGGTCGAGAGCCATGCCCCCATCATGCATCAGGCATTGACGCCCGTCGATGTTGACAGCCGTCGATGGGATGGTCCACGCTCCGGGTATCGACGGATGCGAAGGAGGAGTGATGGCACAGGACATCCGGGAGCAGGTCCGGGCCCGCTACGCCCTGGCGGCCGTGCAGGGTGCCGGGGACGCGGGCTGCTGCGGCGGTGACTCCGCCGGTGGGTGCGGGCCGACGGACCTGGTGATCGACGAGCGGTTCGGCGCCGGGCTGTACGGGGCGGAGGATGCGGCCGCGGTGCCGGCCGAGGCGCTGGCGGCGTCGCTGGGCTGCGGGAACCCGCTGATGGTCGCCGAGCTGCGTGAGGGTGAGCGGGTGCTGGATCTGGGCTCGGGCGGCGGGATCGACGTGCTGCTGTCCGCGCGGCGGGTGGGGGCGTCCGGGTTCGCGTACGGGGTGGACATGACCGACGAGATGCTCGAGCTGGCCCGGGCGAACGCGGCGAAGGCCGGGGCGAGCAACGTGGAGTTCCGCAAGGGCACGATCGAGGACCTGCCCCTGGGCGACGCCACGGTGGACGTGGTGATCTCGAACTGCGTGGTGAACTTGTCGCCGGACAAGCCGGCGGTGCTGGCTGAGGCGTTCCGGGTGCTGGTGCCCGGTGGGCGGTTCGGGATCTCCGATGTGGTCGCCGAGGACCACCTGACTCCCGAGCAGCGCGCCGAGCGCGGCTCCTACGTCGGGTGCATCGCCGGGGCGCTGTCGCGCACCGAATACCTGCAGGGCCTGGTGGAGGCGGGGTTCGTCGACGCCGAGGTCGAGTTCACGCACCCGGTCGCCGAGGGCATGCACGGTGCGATCGTCCGCGCCCGCAAGCCTGCATCCCAGGAGTCGTGATGCACCCCGACGTGTACCTGACCGTCCACCAGCAGCGTGACCGCGAGTTGGCACGCGAGCTCGAGCTGCGCCGCTCTGCTCAGGACTGCCCGGGCTGCGTCGTGCGTGCCCGCCGGCACTTGGCAGTGCTCGCCGACCGGGTGCGGGCGCGGCTCGCCGGCGCCGGCCCGGCCGCGGCGCCGGCTTGCTGCCCGGCCTGAGCCCCTCACGGGCGAGGGCCGCACCCCGGCTGTGGGTGCGGCCCCGCGGGTCAGGCGGTGACGGGCTCGACTCCGAGCTCGGACAGCAGGGTCAGGATGCGGCCGCGGATCTCGTCGCGGATCGGGCGGACCGACTCGATGCCCTGGCCGGCGGGATCGGCCAGGGCCCAGTCCTCGTACCGCTTGCCGGGGAAGATCGGGCAGGCGTCGCCGCACCCCATCGTGATGACGACGTCGGACGCCTTGACCGCGTCGGTGGTCAGGACCTTGGGGCGCTCGGCGCGGATGTCGATGCCCTCTTCGAGCATGGCCTCCACGGCGACCGGGTTGATCTGCTCGGCGGGCGTCGACCCGGCCGAGCGGACCTCGACGGCGCCGCCGGACAGCGCCCGCAGGTAGCCGGCGGCCATCTGGGAGCGGCCGGCGTTGTGCACGCAGACGAACAGGGCGGACGGCTTGTTCTCGGTCATCTCGGTCTCCACGGAGATCAGGTGGTCGGCGGGGTGAGGTCGGGCAGCAGGTCGGCGAGCAGGGCGCGCACGCGGCGGTCGATCTCGTCGCGGATCGCCCGGACCCCCGTCTCGGAGGCCAGGGCCGGGTCGCCGACGACCCAGTCCTCGTACCGCTTGCCGGGCAGGATCGGGCAGGTGTCGCCGCAGCCCATCGTGATGACGACGTCCGCGGCGCGGACCGCGTCGTCGGTCAGCGGCTTGGGGAACGCCCCGCCGTCGGCGCCGAGCTCGGCCAGCAGCGGCCGCACCGCGGCGTGCACGTCCGCGGCCGGTGCCGACCCCGCCGAGCGGACCGTGATCGCGTCGCCGGCGTAGTGCCGCAGCAGGGCGGCGGCGAGCTGGGAACGGCCGGCGTTCGCGACGCACACGAACAGCACCTGCGGGCTCGAGCCGGCCGCGTCGAAAGCGCGGGCGGTGTCGGTGAGGCGCTGGCGGGCGAACCGTTCGGCGTTGACCACCAGGTGCGAGCGGATCGCCGAGGACCGGGCCAGGCCGGTGTAGGACTCCCGGACGACGCTGAGGACCGCGCCGGGGTCGCGGTCGGGGAACGCCGCGGCGAGCCGGTCGGCGATCCGCACCAGGGCATCCTCGGCGTCGGTCAGCCCGGCCAGAGGGACGGCGTTCGCGGCGTCCGCGGCCGCGGGGGCGAAGGAGTCCAGCAGGGTGGTGACCGCGCCGCGCAGCGCCGGCTGCACCCGGTAGTAGACCCAGGTCCCGCGCCGCTCGGAGGTCAGCAGCCCGGCTTCCTTGAGCAGCTTCAGGTGGTGGGAGACGGTCGGCTGGGAGACCTCGGCGACCGTGGCCAGGTCGCACACGCACGCCTCGCCGGTCGGGGAGGTCGCGATCAGCGACAGCATCCGCAGCCGCAGCGGGTCACCCAGGGCCTTGAGGGTGCCGGCGACGTGCGCCGCGGCGTCGGCGCCCATCGCGTGGTCCGCGGGCGAGGTCTGCGGCGTGCAGCCGCCGGTGGCGGTCGTGGTGGCGTCGGGGGCGGTGGTGGTCATGAGCGTGCCTCCTGCAGCTCGACGGTGGCGGGGGAGGTCGAGGACGGGCGGAACCAGCGGTCCCTGGCCCAGAGGCTGACGTAGACCAGGGCGACCAGGACCGGGACCTCGATCAGCGGGCCGACCACACCGGCCAGTGCCTGCCCCGAGGTCGCACCGAACGTCCCGATCGCCACCGCGATCGCCAGCTCGAAGTTGTTGCCCGCCGCGGTGAACGCCAGCGTCGTCGACCGCGCGTACCCCAGCCCCAGGCCGCGGCCGGTGGCCAGGCCCACGGCCCACATCACTGCGAAGTACACCAGCAGCGGCAGCGCGATCCGCGCGACGTCCAGCGGCCGTGACGTCACGGCCTCACCCTGCAGAGCGAACAGCAACACGATCGTGAACAGCAGCCCGTACAGCGCCCACGGACCGACCCGCGGCACGAACCGCTCCTCGTACCACTGGCGACCGCGGGTGCGCTCACCGACCCACCGCGAGGCGAACCCGGCCAGCAACGGGACTCCCAGGAACACCGTGACGTTGACGGCGATCTGACCGACCGAGACGTCCAAGCCAGCGGAATCCAGGCCGAGCCAGCCGGGCAGCACGCTCAGGTAGAACCAGCCCAGCAGCGAGAACGCGACCACCTGGAACAGCGAGTTGATCGCAACCAGCACCGCGGCCGCCTCACGGTCCCCGCAGGCCAGGTCGTTCCAGATCACCACCATCGCGATGCACCGCGCCAGGCCCACGATGATCAGGCCCGTGCGGTACTCCGGCAGGTCGGCCAGGAACGCCCAGGCCAGTGCAAACATCAGCGCCGGGCCGACGACCCAGTTCAGCGCGAGCGAGCTCACCAGCAGCCGCTTGTCGCCGGTCACCGCGGCGACCCGGTCGTAGCGGACCTTCGCCAGCACCGGGTACATCATCACCAGCAGACCCAGCGCGATCGGCAGCGAGATGCCGCCGATTTCGAGCCGCCCAAGCATGCCGCCAAGCGCAGGCAGGAACCGGCCCAGGACGAGACCGACAACTATCGCCAAGCCGATCCAGGTGGGAAGCCAGCGATCCATCCCGGAGAGCCTGCGGTCCGAGCGTCCCGGCGCTTGCTTCGACATATCTCTATGTTGACATGCATCGATGCCGCACGTCCATCGCCCCTGACGGCCGCGGAGAGTCGCTCCCGCGACGACTGCAGACGAGCGCCATGAGCAACGGCAAGAGTTGCGCCGAAGCTCCCGCTGGCCACCCGTGGAGTGCATGTGCACCGCACTGCGGCGGCGTCATGGCCTGGCGTTTCACGCAGACCGCCCCGACAGAACGATGGGCACGGGCTCGTACATCGTGCGAGGGCTCGGGAACCCGGCGTCGTACTGGTCGGCGTCGCACGGCGCGGGACGGCGGATGTCGCGTGCCGCCGCGAAGCGCACGTTCACGCTCGACGACCTCGAGGCGCAGACGGCGGGGGTCGAGTGCCGCAAGGACGTCGGGGTGCTCGACGAGATCCCCGGCGCGTACAAGGATCTCGACCAGGTGATCGCGGCGCAGGCCGACCTCGTGGAGGTCGTCGCGCGCCTGCGCACGATCGTCTGCGTCAAGGGCTGACCACCCCACCCAGTCCCCCGTCCCGTCGAACTCGGACCTTGGCGGCCTATGAGGTCCCAGAAGCCGCCGAAGTCCGAGTTCGGCGAGGTGGGTGGGTCGGGGACCTGGTGGGTTGGTGAGGTGCGTGGGTGGGTGGGTCAGCGGTCGTGGTGGGTGTCGCCGACGACGCCGTAGCGGCGCAGGTGGAAGCGCATGCGGTCGGCGACGAAGAGCTCGGTGCCGATCTCGACGGGCCGCTGGTCGTCGTCGAGGGTGAGGCGGGACAGGCGGACCAGCGACGTGCCGGGCTCGACGCCCAGGTGCGCGGCCTGCCCGTCGGTCGCGTACGCGACCTCGATGCTCTCGTCGGAGACGTGCGGGACGACCCCGTACGCCTCGCGGAAGCACCGGTAGAGCTGGGTGAGGTCCTGACGGTCCAGCCCGGGGAAGACGGCGGCGGGTGCGCGGGTGTCCTCCAGGCTCAGCCCTGTGCCGTCGTCGGTGCGGCGCAGCCGCTGCAGGTGCCACACCTTCGCGCCCACGGGCAGGCGCAGCAGGCGTCGGTCGAGCGGTCCGGCGACCGTGAGCTCGGCGCGCAGCACGGTCGTGACGAGGCGGACGCCCTGCACGCGCGTGATGTCCGGCAGCCCTTCGATGGTGTTGAGGTTGCGCTCGATGCGACCGTCGGACGCGAACACCCCTCCCCCGCGCCCGAGCCGACGCCGGACGCGTCCCTCGGCCTGGAGGATCTCGAGCGCCTCGCGCAGCCGCGAGCGGGACACCCCGAGCTCGGTGGCGAGGCTGCGCTCGTCGCCGAGGCGGTCACCGGGGCGCAGCTCCTGGCGGCGCATCGTCGAGCGCAGCGCGGCGGCCACGGCGACGGCCTGCTCGTGCGGGGCGCCCGTCATGGCGTCACGGTAGCGGGTGCGCCCGGGGCCGGTGACGGCCCCGGGACGTGACGTGCCGACGGTCGGGGCCGCGGACGTGCACGCCGTGCGGCGTCACCGCGTGACGACGGTGCGCAGCGCCCCGTCGAACTCGGTGAGCAGGCGCGCCGCGTCGTCGTCGTCGAAGACGAGCGGGGGACGCAGCTTGAGGACGTTGCCTCCCGCGCCGCAGACGGACGTCAGGACGCGGCGGGCGCGCAGCTCCTCGACGACGTCGAGCGCGACGGCCTTGGCCGGCCCACCGGTCGTGGGGTCGACCAGCTCGAAGCCGATGTACAGCCCGGCGCCGCGTACGTCGCCGACGACCGGGTGGTCGGCACCGATCGCACGCAGCCCGGCGAGCAGGTCGGAGCCGACGCGGTCGGCGTGCAGCTGCAGGTCCTCGTCACGGATGACGTCGAGCACGGCCTGCGCGGCCGCGACCGAGACGGGGTTGCCACCGAACGTGTTGAAGTACGGCAGGTGGTCGGCGAACGCGGCGAGCACCTCGGGCCGCGCGGCCATGCCGGACACCGGGATGCCGTTGCCCATGGGCTTGCCGGTGGTCACCAGGTCCGGGACGACGCCGTGGCGTGCGAAGCCCCAGAACGCCTGACCGGTGCGGGCGAACCCGGGCTGCACCTCGTCGGCGATGAACACGCCCCCGGCGCGGTGCACGGCGTCGACCGCGGGCGCCAGGTACCCGACGGGGTCGGGGAAGACGCCGTCGGAGGAGAAGATCGAGTCGGCGAGGAACGCCGCGAACCCGACGCCGGACGCCTCGAGGTCGTCGATCTGCTCCTGGACCCGTGCGGCGAACCACACGTCGAGGGGCACCCCGGCCGCTGCGGCCAGCCGTGGGTCGGGCTCGGGGACGACGCGCATCCACGGGGCCAGGGCCTGTGCGGTGCCGAGCGCGGGCGAGAGCTGCGAGACCATCGCGGTGTTGCCGTGGTACGCCTCCGCGCTGATGATCACGCCCTGCCGGCCGGTGTGCGCCTGGGCGACCCGGACGGCCAGGTCGTTCGCCTCCGAGCCCGTGCACATGAGCATGAGGCGGCCGATCTCGTCCGGCATGGTCGACAGCAGGTCGGCCGCGTAGTCGAGCACCGCCTCGTGGACGTAACGGGTGTGGGTGTTGAGCGTCGCGGCCTGCCGGGCGACCGCGTCGACGACGCGGGGATGGCAGTGGCCGACCGACGCGACGTTGTTGTACACGTCGAGGTAGTCGCGCCCATCGGCGTCGTACAGATGGGATCCCTGCCCTCGTACAAGATGGACGGGGTCGCGGTAGAACAGCCGGTACGCCGAACCCAGCAGGTCGTCGCGGCGCCGCGCGAGGCGCAGCGTCGTCGGGTCGACGTCACCCGCCTCGTCGGGCCGGAAGCTGTTGGTGTCCATGATCGTGGAACGGGTCGCCACGGATCGGCTCCTCTCGTGCGTACGGTCGCCGCCCGGCACCGCCTCGCCGTCGGGTCGCCCCGACACCGACCATCGTCCGCGGGTCCGCGCACCGCCGTCCCGCCGCGTCGTAAAGGGTTCGTTACGCCCGGGCCGGCACCCGTAAACGGTCGGTGACGTGCGCGGCGGCTCGTAAAACATCTGTTTCGCGGTCCGCGCCGCCCTTGCCGGGCAGCCGGCCGGCGCAGCACGCTGCTCACCGAGCCGCCCGCTCACCTCGTCCCGACAGGCACGTCCACCACGGACCGAGCGAGGGACGCATGACCATCGAGACCACCACCGAACGCCCCAGCGAGGACGTCTCGCTCGCGGCCTTCGCCGCGCTGAGCCGGGGCGCACCCGCGCCGTACTGGCTGCACCGAGGCGTGTGCGCCGCGTGGGGTCTGCAGCCGGAACGCGTCGACATGCCGCTGATCACCGTGTCGGAGAACGCGACCTTCCGGCTCGACCTCGACGGCTCGCCCGTCGGCGTCGTGCGCGTCAGCCAGCCCGGCTACGTCGGCGGACCCGAGGCCATCGCGTCCGAGATCGCGTGGCTCGGTGCGCTGCACGACCTCGACGAGGTCAGCCTCATCTCGCCCGTCCCGACGATCCGCGGACCGTTCGCGGCCGTCGTCAAGGACACGCAGGGCAACGGGTGGGCGTGCGTGAGCACGCGGTTCATCGACGGTGAGGTGCTCGAGGACCTGCCCGACCCGGCGGAGTTCTACCGCGTCATCGGCCGCTGGAGCGCGCTGTTCCACGAGCACGCCCGCACCTGGACACGGCCGCACGGGTTCACCCGCTTCACGTGGACGCTCGAGGACATGGTCGGGCCGACCTGCCGCTGGGGCCGGTGGGAGGACGCCGTGACGGACGCCGACGAGCACGCGCTGCTCGCCGCCGCGCAGCAGCGGGCCGTCGAGCTGCTCGCGGACCTGCCGCGGGACGTGCGCACGTGGGGGCTCATCCACGCCGACCTGCGGCCGTCCAACATCATGACCGACGGCAGCACGCTGACCGTGATCGACTTCGACGACTGCGGCTTCGGGTACTACCTCTACGACTACGCCGCCGCGCTGTCGTTCGTCGAGCACGAGCCGTACGCGCCCGCGATGGCCCGGTCCTGGATGGCGGGCTACCGCGAGATCAGCCCGCTGAGCAGCGACGACGTACGTCACGCGAGCGCCCTGTCGATGCTGCGGCGCCTGACCATGCTCGGCTGGACCACGAACCACCGGGCCGATGCGCTCCCGCCCGGCCTGCACGCCGCGCAGCTCCCCGGGACCGTCGCCGTCGCACGCCGGTTCCTCGACTCCCCCACCTGGCTCCTCGACTGACCCACCGGGCCCGTCGACCGACCCACCTGGATCGTCGACCGACCCTCTGCCCCGCCCACACCTCCCACCCCAGGGCGCGAGAGAGCAATCGAATCGCTCTCTCACGCCAGTGGGAGGGGGCGCCCGCACCCGCCCACCTCACCTGACCCCCCCCACCTGACCCACCCCACCTGACCCACCCCACCCCGCACCCGCCCACTTCCGGGCGTGAGAGAGCGATCGGATCGCTCTCTCACGACCCCGGGGGAGGCACCTCCCCGGAAGGACCTGCCATGACCGTCACCGAACGCCCCCAGGCCTCGGGCACCGCCGACGCCTCCTACTTCGCCGAACGTCAGCTCAAGCGCGGCGCCGCCGGGTGGGTCCTGCTCGCCGGCCTCGGCGTCTCCTACGTCATCTCCGGCGACTTCTCCGGCTGGAACCTCGGCCTCGCGCAGGGCGGCTGGGGCGGTCTGCTCCTGGCGTTCCTGCTCATGGGCCTGATGTACGCCTGCATGGTCTTCGGCCTCGCCGAGATGTCCTCGTCGCTGCCCACGGCCGGCGCCGGGTACGGGTTCGCGCGCCGCGCGCTCGGCCGGCTCGGCGGGTTCGCGACGGGCATGGCCATCCTCATCGAGTACGCCATCGCGCCCGCCGCGATCGCCGTGTTCATCGGCGGGTACGTCGAGTCCCTCGGCCTGTTCGGCCTGACGAGCTCGTGGCCCGTCTTCCTCGCGTGCTACGCGGTGTTCATCGGCATCCACCTCGTCGGCGTCGGCGAGGCGCTCAAGGCGATGTTCGCGATCTCCGCCGTGGCCGTCGTCGCGCTCGTCGTGTTCGCCGTGGGGATGATCGGGTCGTTCGACGTCGACAACCTCTTCGACATCGTCCCGACCGACGCCGTCGGTGCGTCGACCTTCCTGCCGTACGGCTACTCGGGGGCGATGGCCGCCCTGGTGTTCGGGATCTGGTTCTTCCTCGCGATCGAGGGGGTGCCGCTCGCCGCCGAGGAGGCCACCGACCCCGCCAAGGACATGCCCAAGGGGATCATCGTCGGCATGGGCGTCCTCGTCGTGACCGGCGCGACCGTCCTGTTCCTCGCACCCGGGGGCGCCGGGTCCGCCGCGATGGGGGAGTCCGGCTCGCCGCTGCCGGACGCGCTCGCCGCCGTCGGGCAGTCCGGCCTGGCGACGTTCGTCAACTACGCCGGCCTGGCCGGGCTGGTCGCGTCGTTCTTCTCGATCGTCTACGCGTACTCCCGCCAGCTGTTCGCGCTGTCCCGCGCGGGGTACCTGCCGCGGTGGCTGTCCCGCACCACGTCGCGCCGCACCCCGGTGTGGGCCCTGATCGTGCCCGGCACGATCGGCTTCGTCCTCGCGACCGTCATCGCGAACGGCGACCAGCTCATCAACATCGCCGTGTTCGGCGCCGCCGTGTCGTACGTGCTGCTCAACCTGTCGCACATCGTCCTGCGGCTGCGCGAGCCGGACCTGCCGCGCGCCTACCGCACGCCCGGCGGGGTCGTGACGACGTCGATCGCGCTCGTGCTCTCGGTCGTCGCCGTGATCGCGACGTTCGTCGTCGACCCGGTCGCCGCCGGCGTCACGGCTGCGATCTTCGTCGCGTTCCTCGCGGACTTCTGGTTCTGGAGCCGGCACCGCCTGGTCGCGAACGCACCCGAGGAGGAGTTCGACCAGCTGGCCGCCGCGGAGAGCGCGCTGCGCTGACCAGCAGCATCCACACCACCGGGCCCGTCGGCGTCAGGGTGCGGCGTCGCCGTGACGCCGACGTGCGCGTCCCGGGCCCAGGGACGGCACGACCACCCCAGGTGCGCGCAGCGGGGAGCGCGCACCTGGGGTGGTCGCCGCGCAGGTGGTGCGTGTCCGGGCCGTCGGGTCAGCCCGCGGCGGCGCGGGCGCGCGCGACGATGTCGGCGAGCACGTCCTCCGCGTAGACCGGTTCGGGGCGGTCGTCCACCAGGCCCTCGTCGAGGTTCGACCACTGCCAGTGCGGGTCGACCACCGCGCGGCGGTCCTGCTCGTGCAGGCGCAGGTCCAGCAGCACCGCATACCGGTAGCCGAAGCGCTGCTGGATGGCCCGCGCGCCCGCCAGCAACGGCCCCTGGGCGTGGTCATCCTCCCCGGTCGTCAGCTCGACGAGCAGCAGGTTGTGCTCGGGGCCGAGGTGCCCGCGGTGGTGCACGATCAGGTGCGGGGTCCGGTGCGACGACCCGTCCAGACGCACCGATGACTCCAGGACCATGCCGGAACGGTCGTACTCGGCGTCGAAGTCCCAGCCCTGCTCGACGGTGCCCCGCAGGGCCCAGCCGAGATGGAAGGAGATCGTCCGGACCGAGGGGTGGCTCGTGCCGGCGGAGGGCGCGAAGAGCGTCCACTCGTCGACGAGCGTGGTGGTCAGCGCGATGCGCACACGGGCTTGCAGGTCGGCGAGCAGCATGGCGGGACGCTACTCCCGTGCGCGGCCCGGGGACAGGGACCAGCGGCGATCCGTGCCGCCCCGGGGACGTGTACGGGCACGGGTGCTGGTGCGGGTGACCGCGCGTCAGGCGTCCGACGCCCCGAGCCCGAGCTGCTCGCGCACGGGTCCGAGACCCTCGATCCGCACGTCCGGGCGCAGGTGCTCGGCGCGCGCGTCCCAGTCGGCCCGGTCGAGCACGTAGAGCTGGCTGTCGACCGGACCTCCCTCCCGGGCCTGGTGCAGCACGCCGTTGGTGCGGTAGCCGATCCGGCGGCTGACACCCGTGGAGCCCGGGTTGTCGACGAACGCCGACGACGTCGCGTGCTGCGCGCCCAGGCCCTCGAAGAGCAGGTGCAGGATCATCAGGCGCATCCGTGTGCCGACGCCGCCGTGCTGGTGGCGCAGACCGAGCCACGAGCCGGTCTCGGCCGTGCGGGTCACGAGGAAGTCCTTCGCGTACATGCCCTGCGTGCCCAGAGGCGTCCCGTCCCGGACGAGCGCGAGCTCGATCGCCCAGTCCTGCGGTCCTGTCCGTTGACGCAGACCCCACTGGTACGTCATGACGCTGCGTGCGACCTGCTGCGGCGTGCCACGGGTCCACGGCACGAGGAACGGCATGGCGTCGGGGGCGTGGACACCCTGGGCGGCCAGGCGTGCCAGGTCGAGCAGCATCCGGTCGTCCGGTGCGACGAGCTCCAGGTCGCCGCTGACCACACGCAGCCCCGTGAGCGGCCAGATCTCCACGTCGGACAGCAGGGGAGCGGTCGGTGCGTCGGGGACGGTGGCGTGCTGGGTCATGCCGCGAAGCCTGACCCACCACACCCCACGGGGCAACCGGATACGCGATGTCGGGCGGGGACGCAACGGGGGCGCCGCGTGCGCGCGGCGCCCCCGTGCGGCGTCCGACCGCCCCCGCGTCGGACGCCGGCCCGGACGGGTGGAAGCGGGCCACCCGCCCGGGGGTTGGATCGGTCCCGGTCCGGCGACGTCGGGGGTCGAGCCGGACCGGGACCCGTCTGTCACCCGGCCGCGCAGGTGCTGCCGTTCACCGCGAACGCCGCGGGTGCCGGGTTCTGGCCGGTGTGCGAGCCGTTGAAGCCGAGGTCGACCGACGCGCCCGGTGCGAGCGTGGCGTTCCACGCCGCGCCGGTCGCCGTGACCTTCGTGCCGGTCTGCGACCAGGTCGCGCTCCAGCCCTGCGTGACCTGCTGACCCGCGGTCAGGTCGAACGACAGCGACCACGTCAGCGGGGCGGAGCCGGTGTTCTTCAGCCGCACCGACGCCGTGAACCCGGTGTTCCACGAGCTCTGCGAGTACGTCACGGCGCAGGTCGCCGGCCCGGGTGTGGGTGTGGGCGTCGGCTCGGCCACGGTGAGCCTCGTCGTGGTCGGGTTCGACGAGCGCCCGTCGGCCGCGACCGTGGTCACCCAGAACGAGTACTCGCCGGCCGTGAGACCGGTCGCGGTGTAGGAGGTGGTGGTCACCCTGTGGGTCGCCGGCTCGACACCCGGCCCGGTGAGACGCAGGTCGTAGCCGACGGCCGCAGGACCGGAGGACGGCCCCCGCCACGTGAACGTGGCCGATCCGTCGCCGTTGTCGGTCGCCGTCAGGCCCTGCGGCGACTGGATCAGCGGCGGCTGGGACGGCGTCGGCGTCGGCGTCGGGCTGGACGTCGGTGTCGGGGTGGGTGTCGGCGTCGGGCTGGGTGTCGGCGTCGGTGAAGGGCTCGCAGTGGGCGTCGGCGACGGGCTCGGGGTCGGGGTGGGACCGGTGCCGCCCGGCTCGTCACCCCACACGAGGGTGCCGCGCTCGTAGAGCGTGATCGCCGCGGTCTTGACCGGGTCGCCCGTGGCGGGCAGCCCGGCGAACGACGGGTCGTTCGTGGCGTCCCACCCGGCCGCACCGGTGACGCGGAACTGGATCTCCCGCCGGTGCTGCGACTGGCCGCCGGGGTGGATGTCCTGCCCGGCGCAGCTCAGCTCGGCGTAGTACAGGTCGCCGCCCGCGTGGACGATCGTGGAGGGGGTCGTCCCGCACTCGCTGTAGTTCGTCGTCACCGCGAGGGCCGAGGCCGGGACGCCCGCGTCGAGCGTGAACCAGTAGCGGATCGCTGCGTTCCTCAGCGACCGCGCCGGGAACGCGGAGCGGTTTCGGATGACCGCCTTGACCTCGGTGAACGTGCCGCCGGCGGGCTGGTTGAGCTTGGCCTCGACGAACAGCTCGTCCTGGTCGGGCGTCTCGGCGACGGGGAAGCCGGCCAGCGGTGTGCCGCCGTACTCGTCGACCAGGTAGGCCAGCGCCGACGTGAACCCGGCGTTGTAGTCGGTCGCGACCTCGTTGGCGACGTAGTCCTCGCGGCTGTCGGTGTAGGCGTCGTTCGCGGACCCGGGGCCGCCGACGAGCGCGCCGTACAGCACGTGCCGGGTCGCCGCGGGCTCCTTGATCGAGTCGAGCCACGAACCGTGGGCGGTGCGGTGGTGCGGGTTCTTCGGCGGGTTGGCACCGAAGCCCACGACGTACGACGAGCTGCGCGGGTTGTCACCGAGCGCGTAGTTGATCTGCCGGACGCCGAAGTCGTGGTATCGCGCCTTGCGCGTGGCGTCGGTCAGCCAGTCGCTGTAGACGAGCGCGACGAACGACGTGTTCGCGGCGTACCGCAGCGCGCCCCACGAGTCGAGGACGGCCATGCCGCCGGGGGAGTAGGTGATGCGCTCGCCGTTGAACCCGGTCGTCCAGTAGTCGAGCCAGCGGTTCGCGTCGTCGACGTACTTCTGCTTGCCCGTCTCGATCGCGAGCAGCGCGTACGCGGCGTAGGACTTGTCGTCCCACGCGACGGTCCACTTGTAGGACTTGAGGTTCGTCTGGTTCTGGTTGCTCAGCTTGTCGTACTCGGACTCGGCCTTCGCGAGGTACGTCGCGTCGCCCGTCGCCTTGTACAGCCAGTACGCGCCCCACACGAGCTCGTCCTGGTAGCCGGACCACGACCGGTAGAACGACTGCGCGTCGGTGACGCAGTCGGAGTAGGCGCCGCGGTAGCTGTCGGCGAACGAGTAGAGCTGCTTCGCGTGCGTCAGCAGCGTCGCGGAGTACGTCGGGTCGGCCGTGCGGAACACGAGCGACGCGGATGCGAGCGAGGCCGCGGTCTCGGCGGCGACGTCGGACCCGGGGCAGGTCGCCGTGATCTTGTACGCGGGCCGGGCCATCGTCATGACCTCGGCGGGACCCCACCACTTGTGGTCGTCGTCGCCCTTGCCGACCTGGACGTACAGCTCGTTCGGTGCGGTGTGCGCCTTGACGAAGTAGTCGTTGACCCAGCGCAGCTCGGAGCGGATCTCGTCGAGCTGGCCGGCGGCCGTGTAGCCCTCGGGGCTCTCGAGCGCGCCCCAGGCGAGCATCGTCGCGGTGAACGCCATCGGCAGGCCGAACTTCACGTGGTCGCCCGCGTCGTACCAGCCGCCCGTCAGGTCCTTGCCGACGTCCTTGCCGTCGTCGAGGCCGGAGTCGCCGCGCCACGAGACGGGGAAGTTGTCCGGCAGGTCGCCCGAGCGCTGCGCCTGGTAGAAGAACATCGACTTCTGCAGGGCCTCGGCGTAGTTGTACGCGGGTGCGGCCTGCGCGGTCTGCAGCGGGACGGTGACGGCACCGGCCGTGAGCGCGACGGCTGCGGCTGCGGCCCACAGTGCGCGACGCTGCGTGCGGCGGGGCGACGGGCGTGACATGGCGTTTCCCTTCGCGATGGGGTCCGAGCGCTGGTGGAGCGCTCCCACGAGCCGCCACGCACGCCGACAGCAGCGTCGACGAGGGGTGGGGGCCCGGGTGGATCGTCCTGAGGCGCCCGCACCGCGGTCAATCCACGAAACCTTTAGCCCATGACGCGCACCGGCCCCGGACCGTGCAGGACGGTCCGGGGCCGGTGCGGTGCCTGGTCGGCAGGAGGTGCTACGCGGTGGGGTTCGCGCCCTCGTCCGGGGTCTTGGGCGTCGAGCGGCGCGTGGCCTTGCGTGCCGTCTCCTGCGCGGCGTCCTTCGCCTCCTTGGCCTTCTCACCGATCTCCTCGGTGGCGTGGCTCACCGCGTCGGCAGCCTTGCGTCCGGCCTCGCGGCCCTTCGCGACAGCGGCGCCGGCGGCCTCACCGACGGCATCGGCGGCGTCGCCGGCGGCGTCCGACAGGTCGGCCGCGGCGGCGTTCGCCCGCGCGCGCAGGGACTCGCCCGGTGCGGCGTCGCCCAGGGAGTCGGCGGGCTCCCACGGCTCGGCCCACGGGTCCGTCGTCGAGCGCGAGCGCAGCCACGCGAACGCGGCCGCACCGGCACCGACGACGACCGCGACGCCCCAGAACACCTTGGCGCCCGTGTGCGACTTCTCGGCCTTCGCCGCCTCCTTGGCGGCCTTCTTCGCCGCCTTGGCCGCCTTCTTCGCGTGCTTGCCGGCCGACTCGGCGGCGACGTCCGCGGCGTGCTCGACCTGCGCGCCCGCCTTGGCGGCGGCCTCGTTCACGGCCTTGACGAGCTGGGGGATCAGCTCGTCGACGAGCTTGTCGTGCGCCGTGTCGATCGCCGGCGTGGCCTTCTTCGCGGCCTTCTCGACCTGGGGCGCGGCGGACTTCACGCTCTCCTTGTACAGGTGCTCGAGGCGCGGCAGGAGCCAGTCGACGAACGCCTCGACACGCGGCGTCGTCCACTCCTTGGCCTGCCCGGCCGCGTCGGACGCCTTCTGCGCGGCACCCTTGGCGCCGTCAGCGACCGTGGCGCCCAGGTCGGCCGCCTGGCCCTTGAGGCGCTCCGTGTCCACGTCGATCTTCGGACGATGGGTCATCTGCCACTCCCGCACTGGTCTCGACTGTGATGGACGGTCGCGCGTCGCTCCACGCTGCGACCTCCCACTCTGCCACCGTCGGGCGCCGCACGCCCGGTGCGCGCCCGGTTCGTCCGCGCGGCGGGCCTCATCCGGGTGTCGCGTGGCACGGCGCTGGGCTGGCGGTTCGCGCGCGGCGGACACGTCGACCGGCCGGGTGTGGGCCGTCGGTGCCAGACTGGAGCCATGTTCGCCACCATCCACACGTCCGCCGGTGACATCCGGGTCGAGCTGTTCGAGAACCACGCACCGCGCACCGTCGAGAACTTCGTCGGCCTCGCGACGGGCACGATCGCGTGGACCGACCCGAAGACGGGCGCGGAGCGCACCGACCCGCTGTACGCCGACGTCCTGTTCCACCGCGTCATCCCCGGTTTCATGGTCCAGGGCGGGGACCCGCTCGGGAACGGCCGCGGGGGCCCCGGCTACCAGTTCGACGACGAGATCCACCCCGAGCTGACGTTCTCCGAGCCCTACCTGCTCGCGATGGCCAACGCCGGCAAGCGGCTCGACCCGGTGACGGGCAAGGTCGGCGGGACCAACGGCTCGCAGTTCTTCATCTCCGTCGAGCCGACGACGTGGCTCAACGGCAAGCACACGATCTTCGGCAAGGTCACCGACGACGCGAGCCGTCAGGTGGTGGACGCGATCGCCGCGACGCCGACGCGCAAGCCCGACGACCGCCCCGTGCAGGACGTGACGATCACGTCGATCACCGTGGAGGACTGACATCACCACCCCGAACGTGCCGGGCGGCCCCGTCGCGGGGCCGCCCGGGGTCCCCGGTGACGGTGGCGCCCCCGTGTGCCCGCGCCACCCGGACCGCGTGTCGTACGTGCGCTGCCAGCGCTGCGGGCGTCCCGCGTGCCCCGAGTGCCAGCGTCCCGCCGCGGTCGGCGTGCACTGCGTCGACTGCGTGGCCGAGGCGGCGCGCACGACGCGTGAGGGGCGGACCGTCTTCGGCGGGCGGGTGCGCGGCGGGCGGCCGGTCGTCACGTTGACGATCGTCGTCCTGTGCGTCGTCTCCTACGTGCTGCAGCTGACCGTCGCGGGGTGGACGTCGCGGTGGGCGTTCAGCCCCGTCGCGGGCGCGTTCGAGCCGTGGCGGTTCGTGACGGCCGCGTTCCTGCACTCGCCCGGCCAGGTGTTCCACATCCTGTTCAACATGGTCGCGCTGTGGATGGTCGGGCCGTACCTCGAGTCGGCGCTCGGCCGGGCGCGGTTCGCGACGCTGTACCTGATGAGCGCGCTCGGCGGGTCGGTGTTCGCGGTGCTGCTCGCACCCGTCGTCGGCGGGTGGCAGACCGCGGCCGTCGGTGCGTCCGGAGCCGTGTTCGGGCTGTTCGGCGCCGTGCTCGTCGTGCTGCGGCGCCTGGGGCGCGACGCGGGGCCGATCATCGGCATCCTCGTCCTCAACGGCGTCCTGGGGTTCGTGCTGCCCAACATCGCGTGGCAGGCACACCTCGGCGGCCTCGTCGTGGGGGCGCTCCTGGGGGCCGCCTACGCGTACGCGCCGCGCGAGCGTCGCGCCCTCGTCGGCTGGCTCGCACCGGTGGTCGTCCTGGTCGCGCTGGTGGCCTCGACGTCGGCCGTCTACGGCGCGTACGGACTGCTGTGAGGAGCGCCCGCCGGACCTCGACGCCCTCGACGGTCGAGCCACGGCGGGCGGCCCTCGCGCGGCGCGGCACCGCCGCGCGGGTGCGGATCCACCGGTGCGTCGGGGCGATGTCCGTCCCGTCCGGGTCCGTCCCGGACCGCATCGGCATCCTCCCCAGAGTTGCTCACAGCTGTGGAATTACACGCGTGTAGTTATCCACAGCTGTGTGCACGGCCTGGGGACGGCGAACGGGGCGGGATGTGGACGAGGCTGTGCGCACCACGTGCGGCACAGCCTCGTCGGGGCGGTCCTGGGCGGGTTCAGCGCCAGCGCGTGAGCATCCCGAAGCCGGTGATGATGATCGCGAAGCCGATCGCGAGGTTCCACTGGCCGATCCCGGGAACCGGGTAGCCCGCGCCCGGCGAGAGGTAGGTCGTCACCAGCCACACGAGGCCGAGGATCATCAGTCCCAGCGACAGGGGGAGGAACCAGCGCGGCAGCGGCTTGGGGGCTGCCGCCTTCGCCGGAGGCGGGGTGTAGGTCGCCTTCTTGCGCGACTTCGACTCGGGCACGGGCGTGGCTCCTGTCTGCGACGGTGCGGTGAGCGTTCCGTGCCGACGCCGGCGGGCCGCGCGTGCGTCGGCCATCCGGGTGCCGGACGTCGTCGACCCGCCCACCGGTGTCGGCATGGCGCCGAACGTGACCTAGCGTAGTGCCGTCGTCCCGCACGCCGTACGCGGGCGCGAACGAGGGGAGCGAGGGTGACGCACGACGGACGCGTCGACGCGCCCTCCGCCGTGCCCGCCGGCACGCCGGCCGGCGACCCGCACTGCCCCGCCGGCGACCCGCACCGCCCCGCCGCGTCCCGCCCCGCAGCGCGTCGGCCGAGCCTGGGCCGCGGCGCCGTGGCCGTCGGCCTCGTGCTGGGGCTCTCCGGGCTGATGTTCACCGTCAACGCGCGCAGCGCGGCGACGGGCGAGGGCCGCCACCCGCAGAACCTTGCCGAGCTGACGCAGCAGCAGGCCGCGACCGTCGAACGGCTGTCCTCCGAGGTCGACGTGCTGCGCGCGGAGGTCGAGACGCTCGCCGCCGAGCAGAACGCGCTCGCCGGTCGTCCCCCGACGACGCCCGCCGCCGGGGACCTCGTCGCGGGCGGCTCGGTGGCCGTCCGGGGCGGCGGGGTCGTCGTCACGCTCGACGACGCGCCCGTCGACGCGCGACGCGACGACGTCAACGCCGACCTGCTGGTCGTCCACCAGCAGGACATCCAGTCCGTCATGAACGCGCTGTGGGCCGGGGGAGCCGAGGCGATGGGGCTGATGGACCAGCGCGTCGTCTCCACGACGGGTGTGCAGTGCCAGGGCAACGTGCTGCGCCTGCACGGACGCATGTACTCCCCGCCGTTCGTCATCACCGCGGTCGGCGACCCCGAGGCGCTGCGCGCCGCGCTCGACCAGGACACGGACGTGCGCAACTACGTGCGCGACGCCGGTGACCTCGGGCTGGGCTGGCAGGTCGACGACCACGACACGCTCGACCTGCCCGCGTACTCGGGTGCGACCGAGCTCACCTGGGCGCACGTCCCCGACGACGTCGAGGTGCTGCCGGGTCTCGGCACGTCGGGCACGCAGGGCGCCACGTCGCAGACCACCGCACCCGCAGCGGAGGCAGCCGCCGTGCCCGGGCGCGACGAGACGCCCGCCGCCGCGTCCGCCCCCGACCGCGCCGTCGGGGTGGTGCGCACGTGACCGCGACCTCCGTGGCGCCCCGCCCACCCGCGCACGCCCGCCGCCGCCGCGGCAGCTCGGGTGCGGCCCTCGCGTACGGCTTCGTCGGAGTGGTGGGCGAGCTGCTCATCACGCTGGGCGTGCTGCTGCTCGGGTTCCTCGTGTGGCAGCTCTGGTGGACGGACGTCGAGGGCAACGCGGCACAGGCGGCGATCGTGCGGGACATGGGCTTCGCCCCGCCCGCGGTCGTCGAGGACGGCGGGCCGCAGGTCGCCGAGCGGCGTACCGACGAGCCGCCGGTGATGGAGGAGCCCGAGCACGCGACGAGCTTCGCGAGCCTCCTCGTCCCGCGGTGGGACGGGGAGCCCGAGCGGCCCATCTCGCAGGGGACCGACCGTGCGACGGTGCTCGACGTGCTCGGCATCGGGCACTACGAGGGCACCGCGATGCCGGGCGGGGTCGGGAACTTCGCGCTCGCCGGCCACCGCGTCACGTTCGGCAAGCCGTTCAACCGGATCGAGGAGCTGCAGGTCGACGACGCGCTCGTCGTGCGCACCACCGACACCTGGTACGTCTACAAGGTGACCTCTACGGAGGTCGTCCTGCCGCGCGACGTGCGCGTCATCTGGCCCGTGCCGAACGAGCAGGACGCCGTGCCCACCGAGCGCTTCATCACCCTGACGACGTGCCACCCGATGTTCTCCGCGCGCGAGCGCTACATCGTGCACGGCGTCCTGGACTACTGGGCTCCCACGTCCGACGGGACGCCCGCGGAGCTGCTGGGATGACCGGCAGGCGGGACCGGGCTGGGCGCACGCCCGCGGGAGGCTCATGATGTACGGATGGTTGTGGCGGCACCTGCCCGGTCCGGCGGTCGTGCGCGTGCTGATCGCCGCCCTGCTGGCCGCCGCGGCGCTCGCGGCCTGCTTCCTGTGGCTGTACCCCGCGATCGCGCCGTACATGCCGTTCAACGAGACCACGGTGGGTGAGTGATGACGCGGATCCTCGTCGTCGACAACTACGACTCGTTCGTCTACACGATCGTCGGGTACCTCGACCAGCTCGGCGCGAAGACCGAGGTCGTGCGCAACGACGCCGTGCCGCCTGCGGCCGAGCGCGCCGGGTTCGACGGTGTGCTCGTCTCGCCCGGGCCCGGCGCACCGGCCGACGCCGGTCGCAGCATGCAGGTCATCCGCGACTGCGCCGTCGCCGGGACGCCGATGCTCGGTGTGTGCCTGGGCCACCAGGCGCTCGGTGAGGTGTTCGGCGGGGTCGTGACGCACGCACCGGAGCTCATGCACGGCAAGACGAGCCAGGTCGAGCACGACGGCCGCGGCGTGCTCGCCGGCCTGCCGACGCCGTTCACGGCGACGCGCTACCACTCGCTCGCGGTCGTCGACGGCACGTTCTCCGACGAGCTCGAGATCACGGCCCGCGCGAACGGCATCATCATGGGCCTGCAGCACCGTGACCTGCCGCTGCACGGTGTGCAGTTCCACCCCGAGTCGGTGCTGACCGAGGGCGGTCACCGCCTGCTCGCCAACTGGCTCGAGGTGTGCGGCGCGACCGACGCCGTCGAGCGCTCGCACGGGCTGCACCCGCTCGTCCGGCTCTGAGCCCCCCCGCAGACGACGACGCCCCGGCCACCGGCCGGGGCGTCGCCCTGTCGACGGTGGGCGTCAGTCCTCGTCCTGCGTCGGCGTCGGGGTTGGCGTCGGGTTGTTGTTGTTCCCGCTGGGACCGCGCGAGACCCGCAGCGTGACCTGCTGGTCACGCGCGATCCGCGTGCCGCCCGACGGGTCGGACGAGACGACCACACCGGCGGGCTCGTCGGACTGCACGTCCTCGCGCCGCACGTTCGTCAGCCCGACGTTCGCGAGCTTCTGCACGGCGTCGTCGTACGAGGCACCGCGCAGGTCGTTCGGCACGGTCGCCGTGGTCGGCGTCGACGCGACCCCGATCGTCACGACCGTCCCCTGGGGGACGATGTCGTTGCCCTGCCGGTCCTGGCTGACGACCGTCCCCTCGGGCTCGTCGGACTCGACGTTCGTCGAGTTGACCCGCAGACCTGCGTCCTCGAGCGCGGTCGTCGCGTCCTCGACGTGCTGACCCGTGACAGTCGGGACCACGACGTTGCCGCTCGCGACGTACAGCGTGATCGGGGTGCCCGCGTCGACCGGTGTGTTCGCCGCGGGGTCCGTCTTGGTGACGCTGCCCTCGGCGATCGTCGGGTGGTCCTCGGACTGGCGGTCGTCGGACACCTCGAGCCCGGCGTCGGTGAGGATCTTGACCGCCTCGGCCGCGGTCCGGCCCGTGACGTCGGGGACGGTGACCTCGGACGGGCCGGTCGAGATGTACAGGTTGACCGTGCTCTCCTTGTCGACCTCCTCGCCCTCGGCCGGGTCGGTGCGGATCGCGGTGCCGGCAGGCACGGTGTCGCTCGCCTCGGTCGTCGGCGCCGGGATCAGGTCGGCGTCACGGAGCGCCTGCTGGGCCTCGTCGGACGTCATGCCCGCGACCGACGGGACCGCGACGGTCGTCTCCGGAGGAGGCCCCTGGTTGCTGAGGATCGCCCAGACGATGCCGCCGACGGCGAGCAGCGCCACCGCGGCCAGCACCCAGATGAGCCACGGGCGCTTGTTCTCGTCCTCGTCGTCCTCGTCCTGCGCGGTCGTCGCGAGGCCCGTCGCACCCCAGGGGGACGTGGCCGGCGGCATCGCCTGCGTCGTCGCGACCGGGGGCGCCATGACCTGCGTCGCGTCGGCACCCGGCACCGGGGCGAGAGCCGCGCCCACCGCGGGCGCGTTGACGTACCCGCCGCGCAGCACGGCCTCGAGGTCGGCGCGGAACTCCGCGGCCGACGAGTACCGGGCGTCGCGCTCCTTCGCGAGGGCCTTGAGCGTGACCCGGTCCAGCGGCTCCGGCACGTCGGACGCGATCGTGCTCGGGATGGGCGGGTTCTCGCGCACGTGCTGGTAGGCCACGGCCACGGGCGAGTCGCCGACGAACGGCGGACGGCCCGTGAGCAGCTCGAACAGCAGGCAGCCGGTCGAGTACAGGTCGGAGCGTGCGTCGACCTGCTCGCCGCGCGCCTGCTCGGGGGACAGGTACTGGGCGGTGCCGATGACGGCCTGCGTCTGCGTCATCGTCGCCGCCGAGTCCGCGACCGCGCGGGCGATGCCGAAGTCCATGACCTTGACCGCACCCGTGGGCGTGATCATGACGTTCGCGGGCTTGATGTCGCGGTGCACGATGCCCGCGTGGTGCGAGTACTCCAGCGCGGACAGGACGCCCGCGGTGATCTCGACGGCCTCGTCGATCGGGACGGCATGACCGTCGCGCAGGATGTCCCGCACGGTGTGGCCCTCGACGTACTCCATGACGATGAACGGCACGTGCGCGACCGTGCCCGTGGGCTCGGTGTACACGTCCTCGCCCGTGTCGTAGACCGCGACGATCGCCGGGTGGTTCAGCGCGGCCGCCGACTGGGCCTCGCGCCGGAACCGGTTCTGGAACGACGGGTCACGGGCCAGGTCGGAGCGCAGGATCTTGATGGCGACCGTGCGGCCCAGGCGCGTGTCGTGGCCGATGTGCACCTCGGCCATGCCACCACGCCCGATGAGCTCGCCGACCTCGTACCGGCCTGCCAGGATGCGGGATCCGTCGTCCACCACTAGGCGTCCTTCACTTCCGTCGAGCGCGGGTCGGTGGACCGTGCGGGCGGTCCGTCCGTGATCATCCCACCTGGTTCGCCGCCATGAGGGTACTGGGCGGCCACGGCGGGGGTGAGCGATGTGTCAGGTCCGGCGCCCAGGAGCCGGTCGGCGAGGGCGGCGCCCAGCAGCGCCACCAGCACGAGCACGAGCACGACGAGCGGCAGCCGCAGGCGGCGCACCCACGCGACCGCCTGGTCGAGCAGCCCGGCGATCCCGTCGTCGGACGACGAGCCGTGCCGTCCGTGCCGGCGCGTGTCGTCCGCCGCGGCGCGACCCCCGCGCTCACGGCGCGACGGTGCGTAGGACGGGGGAGGCCCGTCGCCGGTGCGGCCCGGTGCCGTGCCGCGCTGCGCCGGGTCGGCGGACGCGGTGCGCGGGCCGACCGCCGAGCGGCGGTCTTCACGCGCCCGCGTCGGCCTGCTCACCAGCACGGCGACACCCGACGGCGGGGTCGCGGGCGTGAGCCGGTCGAACAGGTCCGCGAGCTCCTCGCCCGACGCGGGCCGCTCGGACGGCTCCTTCGACAGCAGGCGCAGCACGAGCGCCGCGAGCTTGCGCTCGACCGCCGCGGGCAGCGGCGGCACCGGGTCGTTCACGTGCGCGACCGCGATGTCCACGGCCGTCGGGCCGGTGAACGGCCGCTTGCCCGCCAGCGCCTCGTACGCGACGACGCCCAGCGAGTACAGGTCGGACAGGGGGGTCGCGGCGCGACCGACGGCCTGCTCGGGGGACAGGTACTGCGCGGTCCCCATGACCATGCCCGTGGCCGTCATCGTCTTCTGGTCCGCGGCCAGCGAGACGCCGAAGTCGGTGATCTTCACCTTCCCCGAGCGGGACAGCAGGATGTTGCCCGGCTTGACGTCGCGGTGCACGACACCCGCGAGGTGGGCCGCGTGCAGGCCGCGCGCGGACTGCGCGAGCATCGGCAGCAGGCGTCGCGCCGGCAGGACGGGCTCGCGCTCGAGCAGGTCCGACAGCGGCTCGCCGACGACGAGCTCCATGACGAGGTACGCCGACCCGTCCTGCTCGCCGTAGTCGAACAGCGCGGCGATGTGCGGGTGGTGCAGCGCCGCGGAGTTGCGCGCCTCGGTGCGGAAGCGCTCGAGGAACCCGGCGTCACCGGCGAACTCGTTGCGCAGCACCTTGACGGCGACGGCGCGGGCCAGCGCGTCGTCGTTCGCCTCCCACACCTCGCCCATGCCGCCGACGGCGATGCGGCGCAGCAGGCGGTAGCGGCCCCCGCCCAGCGCGACACCCGGTGCGGTCCTCATGACGCCAGCACCGCCTCGATCACGGCCTTCGCGATGGGCGCCGCGACCTGGCCGCCCGTCGCCTCGTTGCCCAGGTTGCCGCCGTTCTCGACGATCACGGCGACCGCCACGCGCGGTGCGTCGGCCGGGGCGAACGCCGTGAACCACGCGTGCGGCGGCTGCCCCTCGACGGTCTGGGCCGTGCCGGTCTTGCCCGCGACCTGCACGCCGTCGATGCGGGCAGAGCGTCCGGTGCCGGACTCGACCACACCCACCATCATCTGCGTCAGCGCGCTCGCCGTGGTGGACGACACGGCGTCGGAGTACACCTCGGGCTCCGCCTGGGACACGATGCTCAGGTCGGCCGCGCGGACCGTCTCGACGAGGTACGGGGTCATCAGGCGTCCGCCGTTGGCGATCGCGGACGCGACCATCGCCATCTGCAGCGGGGACGCCTGCACGTCGCGCTGCCCGATCGAGGCCTGGGCGAGCGACGGGGTGTCCATGCCCGTCGGGAACACCGAGCGCACGACGGGGATGGGGACCTCCAGGCCGGTCTCGTCGAAGCCGAACCGTGCGGTCTGCTCGCGCAGCGCGTCCTCGCCGAGCGTGACGCCCAGCTCCGCGAACGCGGTGTTGCAGGAGATGCGCAGCGCGTCGGCGAGCGAGACCTGGTCCCCGCCGCAGCTGCCGCCGCCGAAGTTGCCGATGGGCGTCGACGTGCCCGGCGGCGTGTACTGCACCGGCGAGGGGATCGCGGTGTCGGCGCCGTACTGACCGGACTCGAGCGCCGCCGCGGCGGTGATGAGCTTGAACGTCGAGCCCGGGGCGTACCGCTCCTGCGTCGCGTTGGAGCGCAGCGGGTTGCCCGATGCCGACACGAGCGCGTCGTACGCCTGGCCGGCCTCGCTCGTCGAGTGCACCGCCAGGGTGTTCGGGTCGAAGCCGGGGGTCGAGACGAGCGCGAGGATCCGCCCGGTCGACGGCTCGAGCGCGACGACCGCGCCGTGCTGGTCGCCGAGACCGTCGCGGGCGGCCTGCTGCGCGGCGGGCAGGATCGTCGTCTCGACCGCGGCGCCCTGCGCCTGCTCACCCGTCAGGAGCGCGCGGATGCGGCTGAAGAAGAGCTGGTCGGAGCGGCCCGTGAGCTGGTCGTTCTCCGCGAGCTCGAGCTGCGTGCGCTGGTTGACGATCGAGTAGAAGCCGGTGACCGCCGAGTACAGGTCGCCCTGCGGGTACTGGCGCTGGAACTTGAACGGGTCGTCCACGGGCACGGAGGACGCGATCGCCTCCCCGCCGGCGACGATCGGCCCGCGGGCGTTGCCGTGCTCGCGGTACAGCGCGCGCACGTTGCGGGGGTCGGTGTTGAGCGAGCCCGCCTGGAAGAACTGGACCCACGTGGCCGAGCCCATGAGGGCGACGAACATGACGAGCGTGAGGGTCGCGAGGCGGCGCAGCGGTGTGTTCACCGGTCCTCACCTCCCACGAGCTCGGTCGGGTTGTCGTCGTCGGGTGCGGGGCCACGCGCGTCGTCGCCCGCGGTGCGCGCCGAGGTGCGCAGCGGCGCCCCCGGGCCTGAGGGTGCCGCGGGGGTGCCGCCCACCGGTGTGCCCGTGCGGCCGGTGCTGCGCCCGCCGCCCGCCGGGCGTGAGCGCGCGGACGCGAGCGGGATCCCGATGTCCGGGGTCGCGACCGCACGCACCGCGGGCACGGGCCGGCGCGCCTCGTCGGACACGCGCAGCAGGAGCGCCGCGATGACCCAGTTCGCCACGAGGGACGACCCGCCGTACGCGAGGAACGGCGTCGTCAGACCCGTCAGGGGGATCAGCCGGGTCACGCCGCCGACGACGACGAAGAGCTGGAACGCGATGACGAACGACAGACCGCCGGCCAGCAGCTTGCCGAACCCGTCGCGCACGCCGATCGCGGTGCGCAGGCCGCGCTCGACGAGGATCGTGTAGAGCAGCAGGATCGCGATGAGCCCCGTCAGGCCGAGCTCCTCGCCGAGGGCCGCGACGATGAAGTCCGAGTACGCGAACGGCACGAGGTCGGGCCGGCCCTGGCCGAGCCCTGTGCCGAACAGCCCCCCGCTGGCCATGCCGTACAGGCCGAACACGAGCTGGCCGGACCCGCCGATCTCGCGGTTGAAGATGTCGTCGTCCAGCGCGTGCAGCCACACGTCGAACCGGGCGGCGACGTGCCCGAACGTCGCCGCGGCGAACGCCGCACCGCCGACGAACAGCACGAGGCCGATGACGATCCACGACGTGCGCTCGGTCGCGAGGTACAGCACCGCGACGAACAGCCCGAAGAACAGCAGCGACGTGCCGAGGTCGCGCTGCAGCACCAGGACCGCGAGCGACGCGGCCCACACGACGATGATCGGCCCGAGGTCGCGCGCACGGGGCAGCTGCAGCCCGATCACCCGGCGTCCCGCCAGCGCGAGCGTGTCGCGGTGCGTGACGAGGTACCCGGCGAAGAACACGGCGAGCGCGATCTTGCCGAACTCGGCCGGCTGCATGCCCACGGGTCCGACGCGCACCCAGATGCGGGCCCCGTTGATCGTCTGCCCGAGCCCGGGGACGAGCGGCAGCAGGATGAGCACGAGGCCCACGACCATCGCGGTGTACGTGTAGCGGCGCAGCGTGCGGTGGTCGCGCAGCCAGAACAGCACGACGAGCGCGAGCACCACCGAGATCGCGGTCCACGCGAGCTGCCGGTCCGCGATGTTCGCGTCGGCGCGCCCGCGGGCCGCGTACGCGATGGAGATGCGGTAGATCATCGCCAGGCCGATGCCGTTGAGCGCGACGACGACCGGCAGGATCACCGGGTCCGCGTACGGTGCGCGCAGGCGCAGGACGACGTGCACGGCGAACGCGAGCACGGTCATGCCCACGGAGTACGCGATGACGTGCGGCGGCACGGAACCGGTCGCACCGAGACCGGCGAGGACGTACCCGGCGATGCCGATGCCGAGGGCGGGGACGAGCAGCAGCAGCTCGGTCCCGCGCCCGGGCCGGACCCGGTGGGGCTGGACGCTGGCCATCACAGCGCGCGTTCGGCCGGTCCCGGACCGGTGGTCGGTGCGCCGGCCGTGGCGCCGCCCGCGTCGGCCCCGGCGTCGGTGCCCGGGTCGGCCGGCGGGGGCACGACGGGCTCGGTCGGCAGCGGGTCGAGCGTGGGGTCGACGGTCGGCAGCGTCGGACGCGGGCTCGCGGTGGGCGACGGCGTCGGGGTCGGGTCATCCGCGGGGTCGACGGCGTCGTCCGCGAGCATCTCCACGAGTCGGCGCGCCTCGTCGAGCGACCCGGCCGAGATCGTCCCGGCGACGCGTTCACGCAGGTAGGCGGGCAGGTCCTCGACCTGGACGTCGGACGTCTCGACGATCGTCGCGAGCTCGAGCGGGCCCAGGCTCTGCGGGATCCCGCGGTAGACGGCGACCGACCCGTCGGCGTCCCCGACGAAGTACTGGGTCTGCGTCCACGCGTACGCGCCGACGAGCGCAGCGACGACCGCGAGGCCCACGACGAGCCACGCCACGACGAGCCCGCGGCGCTGCGGTGCGGGCGCCAGCGGCTCGTCGTCGTCGCGGTCGACGTCGTGCTCGTCGGGGGCGTCGTCGTCGGTCGTCGCGGGGGCGTCGTCGTCCGGGCCGTCGTCACCGCCGGTCGCGCCCGAGCGTGCACGGCGCGAGAGCCAGGCGGCACGCGCGGCCGGACCGTCCGCGGCCGTCGTCGGCCGGTTGCGGCTGACCGCCGCGGCACCCACGACCGCGCTCGCCGTCGACGGTCCCGTGCCGTCCGGCAGGTCGTCCAGCTCGACCACGTCGGCCAGCACGACCGTCACGTTGTCCGGGCCACCGGCCCGCAGCGCGAGCTGCACGAGCCGGTCGGCGCACGCGTCGACGTCCTCGATGTCGTCGAGCGTCTGCGCGATCGTCTCCGCCGAGACGTACCCGGACAGGCCGTCCGAGCACAGCAGCCAGCGGTCCCCGGGCCGGGCCTCGCGGACCGACAGGTCGGCCGTGACGTCCGTGTCGAAGTCGCCGAGCACACGCATGACGACCGAGCGCTGCGGGTGGTGCTCGGCCTCCTCCGGCGTGATCCGGCCCGTGTCGACCAGGTGCTGCACGAACGTGTGGTCCGTCGTGACCTGCGTGAGCGTGCCGTCGCGGAACAGGTACCCGCGCGAGTCGCCCAGGTGCACCATCGCGAGCTTGTTGCCGGCGCGCAGGATTGCGGTGACGGTCGTCCCCATGCCCGCGAGCTCAGGGTCGGCGTCGCTGCGCGCGATGATCTCCGAGCGTGCGTCGTCCAGCGCGGTCTCGAGCTGGTCGAGCGCGTCGTCCGGGCCGTGCGACTCCCCGTCCAGGGGCGCCATGGCCGCGACGGCGACCGAGGACGCGACGTCGCCGCCCGCGTGCCCGCCCATGCCGTCGGCGACGACGAGCAGGTGCGGTCCCGCGTACGCGGAGTCCTGGTTGTCGGCGCGCACGAGCCCCACGTCGGAGCGCGCGGCGTAGCGCAGGGCGACCGTCACGCGCCTACCTCTGCAGCTCGAGCAGGCTCTGGCCGACCCGCACAGCGGTGCCGGTCGGGACGGGCGTGGGCTGCTCGACCCGCTGCTCGCCGACGAACGTGCCGTTCGTCGAGCCGAGGTCCTCGACGAACCACTGGTCGCCCTGCGGGAAGATCCGCGCGTGCCTCGACGACGAGTAGTCGTCGTCGAGGACGAGCGTGCAGCTCGGTGCGCGGCCGATGAGCACGGCGGACGAGCCCAGCGGCAGCGTCGTGCCGCGCAGCGGCCCCTCCGTGACGACCAGGCGGGTGGGCCCGTCGCTGCGGGTGCGCCGCGGGGCGCGCGGCACCTCGCCCGCCGGGACCGGGGCGTCGCCCGCGGGCGCGGCCTTGCCGGGGGTGCGGCGGCGGTCGATGATCCGCGTGCCGTACAGGTCGCGGCGCAGCACCGTGATGGCCGACAGGACGAGGAACCACAGCAGCGCGAGGTACCCCAGGCGCAGCAGGGTGATCGTGAGCTCGCTCATGCGCTGCGCATCACTCGTCCCCGTCCGCGTCGCTGCCGGTCCAGAACAGGATGCGGGTGCGTCCGATGGTCAGCGTGTTGCCGTCGAGCAGCGTCGCCGCCGGGACCTGGTGCCCCTCGACGAACAGCCCGTTGGTCGAGCCGAGGTCGCTCGCGACGACCCCGTCCGGCGTGACCTTGATCTCGAGGTGCCGACGTGAGACGCCCGGGTCGTCGACGATGATGTCGGCCTCCGAGCCGCGGCCGATGACCGTGACGGGGCCCGTGAGGATGTAGCGCTGCCCGTCGATGTCGATCAGGGGGTGGCGCGGGCTGGGTGCGGCGTTCGTCGCCGGGGCGACCGCACCGCGGACCGTCGCGCTGTGCACCGCGAACCGACCCGCGTCCTGCTCGGTGTTCTCGGAGAACGACACCGTGACGGGGCCGACGAACGCGTAGTGCTGGCTGCCGGCGTGCTCGGTGACGTTCGCGGCCAGCTCCTCCGCGAGGGCCTCCGCGCCCCACGCCTCGACCTGGTCGTAGTCCGGTGTGGACAGCTCGATCGTGAACTCGTTGGGCACGACCGTGCGGTCGCGGCCCACGACGGCGGCGCGGTCGTCGAGCTCGCGACGCAGCGCGTCCGCCAGCTCGATCGGCTTGACCTCGCTGCGGAAGGCCCGTGCGAACGCGTTGTTGACGACGCGCTCGACGCCGTTCTCGAACCTGTCGAGGATCCCCACGACCACACCTCCCTCCCACCGGTGCGCCCGGACCCGCGGATGGGCCCGTCCAGCGTCTGTGCGGCTCGCCCGGCGTGGTGCAGGACGGTCCGCGGTCGATGGTATCCGTGCAGGGCCCTGAACGGGTGCCCGAGGGAGTGAACCCTCCCACCACAGGTCCCGAACCGCCCCCGCCCACCTGCGCCCGCCCGCTACGCCGCTGCCCGCCCGCTCCCACCTCGCCCGCGCACAGGTCACAAAAGTGACCA
>JAFAEH010000177.1 GCA_023424135.1 Actinomycetes bacterium
GTGCCTGGCGCGTCGTCGTCGACGGCGGCGGCCCCTGGCGGGAGGGGTCGCGCGTGCGACTGCTGGACAGCGCGACGGGCGCGCTGCTGGGCGTGCGCGACGGCGCACCTGCCGGCGTGTTCACGCCGTCCCCGACGACGTGGTGGACGGTCGCCGCCACCCCCTGACGCGCCCCACCACCGCACCCGGTGCGCGTCCGTCCCGCCGCCGGGTGCGGGAGGACGCGATCGAGCGCGGGTGACGCATCACCCGCGCTCGCTCACCCGCACCCGCCGCCGGGGAGGGCGGCGGCGGGTGCGGTGCGGACCGTCGTCAGTAGACGAACGGCCAGCCGGCGCTGTCGTAGCCGATGAGGTTGAGCCCCAGCAGTGCCGTGCCCGCGTCGTTGTAGTAGTGGTAGACGAGCAGGTCACCGTCGGTGTCCCGCAGCACGGCCGGGTGCCCGGGGCCGTGGACCGAGCCGTGGCTCGCGAGGACCTGCGTGCCACCGCCGCTGGTCAGTGCGACACCGTTGCGGTCGACGTAGGGCCCGGTGACGCTCGTCGAGCGCCCGACCATCGTGCGGTAGGTGCTCGCCGCACCCTGGCAGCAGCGGTCGAACGCCATCCACAGGTAGTAGTACGAGCCGCGCTTGATGATGTACGGCGCCTCGAGCGCACCGCCCGCCGACGGTCGCGACGCGAGGTTGTGCACGGTCCGGTCGCTCGCGTGCCGCAGACCGGTCGAGCTGTCGAGGCGGATCATCTTCAGCCCTGACCAGAACGACCCGAACGACAGCCACCACTGGCCGGCGTCGTCGACGACGAGGTTGCCGTCGATCGCGTTGTAGTCGTTCGACGTCGTCGTCTCGATCACGAGCCCGCGGTTGGTCCACGTCCCGGCGTCGCCCGACGAGGACGTCGCGAGGAAGATCGCCGACCGGTTCGAGCCGAACGACGACGCCGAGTAGTACAGGTAGTACTGGCCGTTGCGGTAGGAGATGTCCGGCGCCCACAGGTTGCGGTCGCCGTTCGTGTACGTCGTCGTCCACGACGCCCCGTTGGGCCAGACGACCCCCGCGTCACGCCAGCTCGTGCGGTCCGTCGACGTCTTGAGCCCGACGCCCGGCGCGGTGACGGCCATGAGGTAGGTGCCGTCGGGACGCTTGACGATCGTCGGGTCGTGCGCGGTGGTGCTGCCCGTGACGACGCCCGGGTTCGGGTACGACGACGGCGGGTTCGTCGGACCGCTCGGGCTGGTCGTCGGCGCGGACGTCGTCGGTGCCGCGGTGGGCGTCGTCGAGCCGATGCGCACGAGCCGGAACTGCTGGTTCGTGGCGTTGGTGTCGGTGTACTGCGAGATCCGCGCACCGTCGGCCGTCGACCACTCCCACAGGTCCAGCGCCTTGCCGCTGTTGCGGTTGACGAGCTGGACCCAGGTCGAGTCGATGTCCTGCACCTGGAACTGCTGGTTGGCGCCGTTGCCGTCGGCCCACTGCACGACCCGCGCGCCGTCGGCCCTCGACCACTCGTACAGGTCGAGGACCTTGCCGCTGTGCCGCGCCTTGAGCCGGTAGTACCCGCTGCCGGACGAGACGAACTGGAACTGCTGCGCGGTCGACGACGTGCTCGTCGTGCGCTGCACGAGGTTCGCACCGTCGGCCGTCGAGCCGCCGTCGATCGCCAGCGCCTTGCCGGAGTGACGGTTGACGAGCTGGTAGTAGGCGGACGTGTCGATCGTCGCGGCCTGCGCGGTGCTCGCGACGGTCGTCAGGCCGACGCCGGCGAGGGCCAGCGCCGCGGCCGTCAGCGCGGCCGTGCGCAACCGGGCACGCGAGGGGTGGGTGGTCATGGTCTGCTCCTCCGTGCTGTCAGCGCTCGCCCGAGGGCGCGGTCAGGGTGACCCCGGTGCGGACCGGGGTCCCGAAGTTCGGTGTGCCGTCGGCGTTCCACGTGAACTTCTGCACGCGGGTCGAGCGGTTCATGTCGCACCCGCCGGAGGCCGAGCTGTTCGCGTGGTAGACGATCCAGCTCTCGGTGCCGTCCGGGGACTGGAAGAAGCCGTTGTGGCCCGGCGCGTACGCGCTGTTGGCGTCGCTGCGCTGGAACACCGGCGTCGACCTCTTGGTCCAGTGCGCGGGGTTGAGCGGGTCGCTGCCCGTGAGCGTCAGCAGGCCGAGCTTGTAGTCGGGGCCCCAGCAGGCGCTCGCCGAGTACACGATCATCGTGCGCCCGTCGTGGTACAGCGGTTCGGCGCCCTCGTTGACGGGGTGGGTCTGGCGCTCCCAGTCGTACGTGGGCGAGCTGATGAACCGGCGCTCGCCGCTGATCGTCCACGGGTTCGACAGGGGTGTGATCGCCAGGCTCTGCGTGCCGTTGGGCGCACCCGCGCTGCCGAGCAGGTACAGCCTGCCGTTGTGCTGCAGGATGCTCGGGTCGAGCTCCCACGTGCTGCCGAGGTCCGCCTTGAACGTGTACGGCCCCATGGGGTCGGTGCCTGGGGACTCCAGGACGTGCAGGCGCTGCGTGGGGTTGAAGTCGGTGACGTCCTGCCCGGCCACGTAGTAGAGGTACCAGCGCTTGCCGTTGGGCCCGTCGAGCAGGTGGAACTCCGGGGCCCACATGTTGCAGCAGCCGTTGGGGCGGCTGGACAGGTCGAAGACGACCTGGTCGGGTGCCGCGGACAGGCCCGCGAGCGTGGTGGCGCGCCGCATGGTGACGGTCCGGTTCCACGTCGTCGTCGCGAGGTAGTAGTACCCGTCGTGGTACTGCAGCCACGGGTCGGGACCGTTGGCCTTGATCGGGTTGGTGAAGGTCCCGCCGGTCGTCCCGACGCGCACGAGCCGGAACTGCTGGTTGGCGGCGTTCGTGTCGGTGTACTGCGAGATCCGCGCACCGTCGGCCGTCGACCACTCCCACACGTCGAGCGCCTTGCCGCTGTGCCGGTTGACCAGCTGGATCCACGTCGAGTCGATGTCCTGGACCTGGAACTGCTGGTTGGTCCCGCCGAGGTCGTCCCACTGGACCATGCGTGCCCCGTCGGCCGTCGACCACTCGAACAGGTCGACGACCTTGCCGCTGTGCCGGGCCTTGAGCCGGTAGTACCCGCCGCCGGCGGAGACGAGCTGGAACTGCTGGTGCTGCGCGTTCGCGTTCGGCGTGCGCTGCACGAGGGCAGCGACGTTCGCGGTCGAGCCGCCGTCGATCTCCAGCGCCTTGCCGGAGTGGCGGTTGACGAGCTGGTAGTACGCCGAGCTGTCGATGGTCGCCGCCTGGGCGGGTGCGGGCGCCGCGGCCAGGCCGGCGGCGGCCAGCGCGACGGCGACGAGCAGGGCGGGCAGGCGTCGTGGTCGGACCGCGGAGACGGCCGCGGTGGCGTCGTTCATGTGGGCTCCACCCGGGCGGGCCTCCGTCGGCCGGAGGCGTGTACAACGTTGGACAAATCAGAACGTAGACAGCCGTCCCCCGCCCCGACAAGACCGCAGAGCGTCACAGAAACGCTTCACCTGACGGTCCGCCGGGGCGGGTGGGCGCTCGTGACGGCGGGCACCCCGTCCCGCCGTCACGAGCAGCACGTCAGCCGACCGGGTTCCACCCGTCGCTGCCGGCGAGGTAGCGCTGCGGCGTGTACTGCGTCGCCTGCGCGTCGGTGAGCTGCTTGCGGTTGCCGTTGACCGTCGCGCCCGCACCCGTGTTGCGGTACTCGAAGAACCGCGCGCCCTGCCAGGGGTTGCCCGACATGTCGATCCACGGCTGCCCCGTCGCGATCGTCGCGCTCAGCGAGCTCTCGCGGAACACCACCTGTGCGTCCGGGCCCCACGGGCGGCCGAGCTGCGTCGTCCCGTCGCGCAGGCCCGTGACGGTCGAGCGGTGGACGAGCAGGCCGTACTGCTGGTCGGCCGGGGTCCGCGCCGCCGTGATCGGCCCGCCCACGTCGCGCTTCTGGTAGATCGAGCACCGGTCGAACACCGCCGTGCCGTTGCCGAAGATGAAGTCGACCGTGCCCTCGACGTAGCTGTCGACCACGTAGGTCCGCGCCCCGGAGTTGATGAGCAGCGTGTCCTGGTTGCCGAGGAACCGCACGCCACGGAACACCGACCGGTCCGCCGTGACGTTGGCGGCGACGGCCTGCGAGCCGACACCGTAGTCGTTCGACAGCGTGAGGTTCTCCACGACGAGACCCGCGCCCTGCCCGAAGAACGTCGCACTGCCGAACGTGCCATACCCCCCGGCGTTGGACCGGTTGTTGACGATCACGGTCTGCGCCGCCGACGTCCCGCCACCGCGCAGCGTGACGTTCGTCTTGGCCGCGGGCACCGTGACGATCTCGCGGTACGTCCCGGGCTTGACGGTGATGACAGACCCCGAGGGCAGCGCGTCGACCGCAGCCTGCACGGTGCGGTAGCGCCCGGTGCCGTCGGCGGCGACGACGTACGACGCGGGCGACGGCGTCGGCGACGCACTGGGGGTGGGGGTCGGGGTCGGGCCGGACGTCGGCGTGGCGCTCGGGGTCGGCGTCGGGGCCGGTGTCGTCGGGGCGGGCGCGCCGCCCACGGCGCCCGTGCACGCGACGCCGTTCAGCGTGAACGACGTCGGGACACCGTTCGTGGCCCCGGACGTGCCGACGAAGCCGACCGACGCACGGGCGCCCGTCGCGATCGAGGCGTTCCAGCCGGCGTCGCGCACGGACACGGCGGCGCCGCTCTGCGTGAAGGCGCCGTTCCACCCCTGGCTCACGCGCTGCCCGTCGGGGAAGGTCCAGCCCAGGGTCCAGCCGGCGACGGGGTCGCCGAGGTTGGTGACGACGACGTCGGCGCCGAACCCGCCGGGCCAGGCGCTCGTGACGGTGTACGCCACCGAGCAGCCCGCCGCCGCGGCAGCGGGGGTGGCGAGCGGGACGGCGGCGAGGGAGGCGCCGAGCACGGCGACGACGGTGCGTGCGACATGCGCGGACGGACGGTGCCGGCTCATGTCAGATGTGAAGGTGCTCATGGAGCGGACCCTAGGGAGCGCGCCGACGCGGGTCAGCGGTCGAAGCGTTTCAACACCTCGACCGCGGGCCGACGGCGCCCCGTCCGCAGTCTCCACCCACCCCCACCACACCCCACCCACCCCTGCCGAGCTCGGACTTTGGCGGCTTCTGAGGGCTCAGAAGCCGCCAAAGTCCGAGTTCGGCAGGTGTTGAGGGTGGGAGAGAGGGAGGCCGGGTGGGGTGGATGGGGGCGGGTGGGATGGGTGGGGTGGGTGGTGAGGGTGGGTGGGTGGGGTGGGATGGCGACAGCCCCGGTCCCCTCGCGGGGGCCGGGGCTGTCGGCGTTCGTCCAGCGCGTCGGACGAGGACGGTCAGGTGAAGGTCAGGCGGGGGCCAGGCCCGTGCCGCCGTCGCCGCCGCGTGCACCGGGCGACGGTGCGGGCGGGACGTCGGTGCCCGAACCCGGGGTGCCGACGGACGCACCGACCGAGACCGGCTCGGAGCCCTTGCCGCGGTCGCCGATCGGCACACCGCGGAAGATGAACTCCCCGAGCAGACCCTCGCCCTGCGCGTCGACGATCACCAGCTCGCCAGCCTTGAGCTCACCGAACAGGATCTTCTCGGACAGCGTGTCCTCGATGTCCCGCTGGATCGCACGGCGCAGCGGCCGGGCGCCGAGCACCGGGTCGTAGCCCTTCTCCGAGAGCAGCTTCTTGGCCGCGGGCGTGATCTCGATGCCCATGTCCTTGTCACGCAGACGCTTGTCGAGCTTGGCGATCATCAGGTCGACGATCGCGAAGATCTCCGGCTGCGAGAGCTGCGGGAAGACCACCACGTCGTCGACGCGGTTGAGGAACTCGGGACGGAAGTGCGTCTTGAGCTCGT
>JAFAEH010000299.1 GCA_023424135.1 Actinomycetes bacterium
CGCCCGGGGGGGGCGCGACCGCCGGGGGGCGCCCCCGCGGCGTGTCCGGGCCCCGCACGTCACGACGCACCACCACCCACGCTGCGCGCGCGGTCGTGGAACGCGAGGATCTGCAGCTCCGAGGCGACGTCGACGGCCCGCACGTCGACGTGACGCGGCACCCGCAGCGCACCCGGCGCGAACGTCAGGATGCCGACCACGCCCGCGGCCACGAGCTCGTCGCACACGGCCTGCGCCACCGACGCCGGCGTCGTCAGGACCGCGATCGTCGCGCGCGTGCGCGCCACCACCCCCGCGAGGTCGTCCGCGGGCTCGACGACCAGACCCGCCACGCTCGTCCCGACGACGGCAGGGTCCGCGTCGACCAGCCCGACCAGGGCGAACCCCCGCTCCGCGATCCCCGCGTAGTTCGCGAGCGCGTGCCCCAGGTTCCCCACGCCCACGACGATCACACGTCGCACGTCCGCGAGCCCCAGCACCACCGTGATCTGCTCGCGCAGGTGCGACACGTCGTAGCCCACGCCCCGCCGGCCGTACGAACCGAGGAACGACAGGTCCTTGCGCAGCTGCGCGGGCGTCACCCCCGCACGGGTCGCGAGCTCCTCGGAGGACGTGAGGACCGCCCCCGAGGCGGCCGTCGCCTCCAGCGCCCGCAGGTAGCCCGGCAGCCGCGCCACGGTCGCGGGCGGCACGGGCTGCCGCTCCCCCGCCGCACGCCCCGGACCCCGTCGTGCCGCGGGTGCTGCCTCCACGTCGACCC
The DNA here is from genome assembly GCA_023424135.1 of Actinomycetes bacterium. Classification (GTDB taxonomy): domain Bacteria; phylum Actinomycetota; class Actinomycetes; order Actinomycetales; family Cellulomonadaceae; genus Cellulomonas. The sequence continues at coordinate 761 of JAFAEH010000299.1, forward strand.
CCCATGCCCCGGACCCCGAGAACGAGCCACCGAGGCAGGCCCCGGCGCCAGGTGACACACGCTAGGGCTTCGCGCCGCCCGCCGCGAGAGCCCTGCGCAGACGCGTCTCGTCGATCCGCCAGTACCCGCGCCGCACACCGTCCACGTCGACCACCGGGACGAGTTCGCCGAGCTCGTCCGCCGGCACGCTCCCGTCCGGCAGCGGGACGTCGACGTCGACCTCCGCCCACGTCGCACCGACCTCGTCGCACACCCGCGCGACCAGCGCCCGTGCGTCGTCGCACAGATGGCACCCCGCGCGCCCGTACAGCAGGACCCGTGCGGCCGTCGCGTCGCTCACACCCCCACCGTACCGACGCCCGGCCGGCCGACCCCGCGGCAACAGGCCCCGGGCACCGCGACCGCGACCCCGCCCCGGTCGTTACAGTGGCCCGGTGCGCTCAGGTGACGGGATCGACGAGCCTGCCGTCGTCGCCGCCACAGCCGAGACGCCGCGGGCCGCGCTGGTCCCCGACGACGCCCGCGTCGCTGCGTTCTTCGACGTGGACAACACGATCATCCGGGGCGCGAGCGCGTTCCACCTGGCGGTCGGGCTGTACCGGCGCGGGTTCTTCCGCAAGCGCGACATCTGGCGGTTCGCGTGGCAGCAGGCGCGCTACCGGGCCTTCGGTGAGAACCGGCACCAGATCGACGAGATCCGTTCACGTGCGCTCGACATCATGCGCGGGCACTCCGTCGCGGAGGTCACGGCCATCGCCGAGGACGTCTACGACGAGGTCCTGAGCCTGCGCATCTACCCGGGCACGCAGGCGCTGCTCGACGCGCACCTGGCCGACGGGCACGCCGTGTGGCTCGTCACCGCGACCCCCGTCGAGATCGGCGAGCTCATCGCCCGGCGCCTCGGCGCGTCCGGTGCGCTGGGCACGGTCGCGGAGCACGAGGACGGCTTCTACACGGGGCGGCTGGTCGGGGACCTGCTGCACGGCGAGGCCAAGGCGAGCGCCGTGCGGGCGCTCGCCGCACGCGAGGGTTACGACCTGAGCCGCAGCCACGCGTACGGTGACTCGACCAACGACGTGCCGATCCTGTCGACCGTCGGCCACCCGTGCGCCATCAACCCGGACGCCCGGCTGCGCCGGCACGCGGCCGACGTCGGCTGGCCCGTGCGCGAGTTCCGTACGCGCCGCACGCAGGCGCGCCGCGGCGTGAACGCGGCGAGCCTCGCGGGGATCGCGTGGGCGGGAGCCGTGGTGGTGCGCGCGGTGCGGCGGTCGCTGCGACGACGGATGGGAGCCTGATGACGACCACGACGACCGACTGGGACGTGCGCACCGCGGGTGCGCGGGACGCCGACGCGCTCGCCGCGCTGGCGGCCGTGACGTTCCCGCTGGCCTGCCCGCCGGGATCGACCCCGGCCGACCAGCGCACGTTCCTCGACGCGCACCTGAGCGCCGCACGGTTCGCGGCGTACGTCGACGACCCGGACCGCGTGGTCCTGGTCGCCTCGACGCCCGACGACGCGGTCCTGCTCGGCTACACGATGCTCGTCGCGGGCGACCCCGCGGACGACGACGCGCGCGCGGCCGTGCACATCCGCCCCACGGTCGAGCTGTCGAAGTGCTACGTGCACCCCGACCACCACGGCGCGGGCGTCGCCTCGACGCTGCTGCGCACGTCGTTCGACCACGCGCGCGCCCTGGGGGGCGCCGGCATGTGGCTCGGCGTCAACCAGCACAACGCCCGCGCGCAGGCGTTCTACGCGCGCGAGGGCTTCGCGGTCGTCGGCGTCAAGCACTTCCAGGTGGGGACCCGCCTCGAGGACGACTACGTCCTCGAGCGCCCGCTCTGACACGCCGCCCCGTCCTGCGACGCCGGGGTCACCCCGCGTCCTGCGCCTGCTCCTCGCGCGTCGTCGCCACCGGCCAGCCGTCCTCGTCCCACGCGAGCTCGCGGATGCCCAGCCGGAAGTCGCCGCCGTCGGCGGCGTCGTACCAGTGGAACGCGAGGTAGCCCTTCGAGTAGGACTGCCCGCCGGGGCCGACCATGTCGCCCCGCGTCGAGAGCAGGGACTCCCCGCCGTCGAGCGTCATCTCGCGGCCGTCGCGGTCGACGTACGGCCCCGTCACGTCGCGGGAGCGCCCGACGGCGATGCTGTACGTCGACTCCGAGCCCTGGCAGCACTTGTCCCGCGAGACGAGCAGGAAGTACCAGCCGTCGTGCTCGAACAGGTAGGGCGCCTCGATCGGGTTCTCGGCGCCGATGCGGCTCGCGATCGTCACGGGCTCGGCGTCCGGGTCGGCGAGGGTGCCCTCGGGCCACGTCAGCTCGACGAGCTGGATGCCGCCCCAGAACGAGCCGAACGCCATCCACGGCGTGCCGTCCACGTCGATGACACCCGCGTCGATCGCGTTCCAGTTGGTCCGCCCCGGCTCGGACGCGATGACCTCGCCCTGGTCGACCCACGCGTAGTCCGGGTCGTCGGGGTCGAGCGTCGTGTTCGTCATCAGACCGATGAGCGAACGGTTCGAGCCGAACGTGGACGCCGCGTAGTACAGGTACCAGGTGCCGTCGTGCTCGACGACCTCGGGCGCCCAGAAGTTCTCGACGCCCGGGATCCGCTCGTAGACCCACTGCGGGCGCGTGCGCACGTCCCACACCGTGCCGACGTCGACCCACGTGCGGCCCCCGTCGGTCGAACGGCGCACCTGCGGCGCACCGAGCCCGACGCGCACGTCGCCCGTCGAGAACACGTACCAGGGCTCCCCCTCGTCGCCGACGACGAGCGCGGGGTCGTGCGTGCGGATGTCACCCGTGACGTCGATCGCCGTCGCGGCGGGCGGGTCGGGCCGGGTGAGCAGGAACGTCCCGCCGCCGACGAGCAGCACGACGACCGCGGCGAGCGCGCCGACGACGACGCGACGTCGACGGGCGGGTGCCGTGCGGGGCGCCGGGTCGGGGGTCGGGCCGGCTGTGGTCATGGAGGTGCTCCAGGGGGACGGTGCGGGATCGGGCAGGAGGTCAGGCGGGGTCGAGGGCGACCCAGCGCACGCCGTGCGCGGGCACGTCGAGCGTGAGCAGCCCCTCGGGTTCCCACCCGGTGGGGTGCGGGTCGGGCAGCGTGGCGCCGGACCACAGGTCGCGGACCGTCCAGCGGCGCGCGGCCGCGGCGGCGTCGCCGACGAGCGCCGAGAGCGCGACGTGCTCGGTGCGCGTGCCCGTGCCGGTCCAGAAGACCGCGACGTAGCGGGTCTGCTCGGTCGTCGAGCGTGCACCCCAGACGACCACCTCGCCGTCGTCGGCGGGCTCGCGCAGCAGCTCGCGGCCGTCGGTGCCCGTGCGCAGGACGTGCCCGACGGCCGGGGTCGCGAGCAGCGCGAGGGTGTCCTCGCCGGACGTCGGCAGGTCGCCACCCATCATGAGCGGTGATCGCGCCATGACCCACAGGGTCAGGAGCGTGCGCTGCTCGTCGGGCGTCAGGCGCGAGGTACGGTCCTCGCCGCGCTCGGCGCGGATGCCGATGCGACCGAGCGGCAGCATGTCGGCGTCGGCCCAGCCGCCGGGCTGCTGGAACGGCGCCCAGCGCGCGAGGCGCGCGAAGTTGGCGTGCACGTCCTCCCACCGGTCCCACAGGTCGTCGCACACGCGCCAGAGCTGGGCGTGCGCGCGCAGCACCGGCAGGTGCGCGGTCGACAGCCGGGTGCCGGGCGACAGGGACAGGACGATGTCGCGTCCGCTGCGGTCGATCGCCCGACCCCAGGCGGCGACGGCGTCGGCGTGGAACGGCGCGAGCATGTCGTCGACCTTGACGTAGTCCACCCCCCAGGACGCGAGCTGGGCGACGAGCCCGTCGAGCCAGGCCTGTGCGGCGGGGTGCCCGTGGTCGAGCCCGACCATGTGGCCGTTCCACGGGCAGGTGGACGTCGGGTCGGCGATGTCGGCGGTCGTGACGACCTCGCCGTCGGGCCCGACGACGGGCAGGCGCGCGTCGACCGCACGCCGCGGGATGCCGCGCAGGACGTGCACGCCGAGGCGCAGGCCGAGCGCGTGGACCTGCGCCGCGAGCGCGGTGAACCCGCGCCCGTCCGCGGCCGAGGGGAACCGCACGGGGTCCGGCTGCGGGTAGCCGTTCGCGTCGAGGACGAGGTCGGCGTCCTGCGTGTAGCCGTGGGGGCGCGCGGCGGGGTCGGACCAGTCGATGTCGACGACCACCGTGTCCCAGCCGTGCACGAGCAGGCGGTCGGCCATGACCTGCGCGTTCGCGAGGACCTCGGCCTCGGTGACGGTCGTGCCGTAGCAGTCCCAGCTGTTCCACCCCATCGGCGGGGTGAGCGCCAACGCCATCGTCGACTCCGTTCTACATCGTTGTAGAGACCTTGCCCCACGCCCCGCCCCCGAGTCAACACGCGAGGCGCCGTCCGGGCCGCCGACGACACGCGCAACGGGCCGTTATGGGATCGTGGCTTGACCGCAGGCACCTCGTCGTGCGAGTTTGTTCAACGTTGTAGATCAACGTTGTAGAGAACACGTTGGCAGCATCGGAGAGGTCAACGACGACCAGGAGGGACGGACGGGTGACGCGCAGGGGCGCCACCTTCGGCCCCGGCTCGAACCCGGGACCGCCGCTCCGCACGGGCGTGACCTGACCGACCCACCATCACGGGAGGCAGGCAGATGAAGAAGAGCAAGCTCGTCGTCGGCGCGACCTGCGCCGCGCTGGTCGGCGCGCTCGCGCTCACCGCGTGCAGCAGCGACAGCGGCGGCGGTGACGACGGGAGCAAGAAGATCACCTTCATGTTCCGCGGCGGCACCGACGAGAAGGCGGCTTACCAGGCCGCCATCGACAAGTACACCGAGGCGACCGGCGTGAAGGTCGACGTCATCGTCACCGACGCCGACCAGTACGCGACCAAGCTCCAGGCCGCGGTCGCCGGCAACGCGGTGCCGGACGTGTTCTACATCGAGCAGGCGTCGCTGCAGTCGTACGTCGCGTCGGGCGTCCTGGCGGACATCACCGACCAGGTCGAGGCCTCGGGCGTCGACCTGGACAACATCTGGCAGTACGGCGTCGACTCCTACCGCTTCGACGGCACGTTGCAGGGCACGCCCGAGGGCCGCCTCTACGGCCTGCCCAAGGACCTCGGCCCGTTCTCCTTCGGGTACAACAAGACGATGCTCGAGGCCGCCGGCATCCCCCTGCCGGACAAGGACACCCCTCTGACGTGGGACGAGTTCGTCGCGATCTGCAAGCAGCTCACCACCGACACCGACGGCGACGGCACCGTCGACCAGTGGGGCACCGGGCTGAACGTGCAGTGGAACCTGCAGTCGATGGTCTGGAGCAACGGCGGCGACTGGGTGAACGCGGACCGCACCGAGGTCACCGTCGACACCCCCGAGTTCGCCGAGGCCCTGCAGAAGTTCGCCGACCTGACGAACGTCGACCAGGTCACGCCGTCGACCGCGGACGCCCAGACCCTCGACACCTACCAGCGCTGGATGGCCGGTGAGATCGGCTTCTTCCCGGTCGGCCCGTGGGACGTGAGCGTCTACAACGAGCTCGACTTCGACTACGACCTCATCCCCTGGCCCACCGTCGGTGGCGACGAGTCGGCCACGTGGATCGGGTCGCTCGGCATCGGCGTGTCCGCCACGTCGAAGTACCCCGAGGACGCCGTCAAGCTGGTGACCTACCTGTCCGCCGACCCCGAGGCGCAGCAGACCCTCGTCGACGCGAACATCCAGATCCCCAACCTGATCGACGTGGCCCAGGAGTGGGCCGGCGCGGCCGACGCCCAGCCCGCCAACCGCCAGGAGTTCCTGGACATCGTCGAGGACTACGGTCGCGCGATGCCCGCGGCGTTCACCTACGGCGCCGCGTGGTACGACGAGCTGTGGACGAACATCCAGCCCGTCCTCGACGGTGAGAAGACCGCCGCGGACTACCTGGCCGAGGTGCAGCCGCGCATGCAGGCGCTGCTGGACGAGTCGAACACCAACGCCGAGCAGGCCTTCGCCGGCCAGTGAGACCGAGCCCGGCCGCCGCTCCCCTTCGAGCGGCGGCCGGGCCCGTCGGCACGAGAGAGGAACCCCGATGTCACGGACCACCGAGGCGGCTCCGGCGACCGCCGCACCGGCGGGCGACGCCCCACCCCTGCTGCGTACCAAGAAGCAGCGCGACCGGCTGCACCGCCAGGAGCACCTGTGGGCCGCCGCGTTCGTCGCGCTGCCCGTGCTCGGCTTCCTGCTGTTCACGCTCTACCCCGTCGGCTTCGCCGCGTACGCGTCGCTGACGAACTGGAACGGCCTGGGCCCGATGCGCTTCATCGGCCTGGACAACTACACCCGGCTGCTGGGCGACGAGTACTTCCGCCAGAGCCTGTTCAACACGTTCTTCTACATGATCGGCATCCCGATCGGGCTGATCCTGTCCCTGCTGCTCGCGATCGCCCTGAACCGGCGCATCCCCGGCCGCACGGCGTTCCGCACCATCTACTACATCCCGGTGATCTCCTCGCTCGCCGCCATCGCGATCGTCTGGCAGTTCGCCTACAACGGCGACTACGGCCTCGTGAACCAGGTGCTCGCCGTGTTCGGCATCGACGGCCCCAACTGGCTGCAGGACCGCACCTGGGTCAAGCCCGCGCTCATCGCGATGATGGTCTGGAAGGGCATGGGCTACTCCATGCTGCTGTACCTCGCCGCGATCCAGTCGGTGCCGTCCTCGCTGTACGAGGCCGCGTCGCTCGACGGCGCCGGGTTCTGGCAGAAGCTACGCTCGATCACCCTGCCGATGGTCCGACCGGTGACGTTCTTCCTGGTCGTGACCAACATCATCGCCGGCGCGCAGCTGTTCACCGAGATCAACATCATGACGCCGACCGGTGGACCGGAGTTCAGCTCGGCGTCCGTGGTCTGGTACATCTGGCGCCAGGCCTTCCGCTACCAGCAGATGGGGTACGCGACGGCCATGGCCGTCGTGCTCGGCATCCTCATCTTCATCATCACGCTGATCCAGTTCCGCCTGAACCGGCGCAACAGCTTCAGCATCGACTGAGGGCCGACCCATGACCACGATCCCCGTCCTGGACCGCACCCGCGCCCGCGCGCTGGGCCGTCGCACCTCGACCGGCGAGAGCCGCGCCGTCAACGTGGCGCTGTTCGTCGTCCTCGCGATCTTCGCCGTCGCGATGCTCGCACCGCTGCTGTGGATGTTCACCACCGCCGTGAAGACCAAGCTCGAGGTCTTCGCCCTGCCGCCGGTGCTCTGGCCTGCCGAGCCGCAGTGGGAGACGTTCGTCCGCATGTGGAGCGAGGCCCCGATCCTGTCGGGCTTCCGCAACAGCCTCATCGTCGCGACGTCCGTCACCGTGGTCGGCTCGGCGACCTCCGCACTGGCTGCCTTCGCGCTCGCCAAGATGCGACTGCCGGGCAAGAACGCGATCTTCCTCGGACTGCTGTCCGGCCTGATGATCCCCTACCCGACGATCATGATCCCGCAGTTCGTCATGTTCTCCCGGCTGCACTGGGTGGACACCCTGCTGCCGCTGATCGTGCCGCTGCTGTTCGGCAACATCATCATGATCTTCTTCATCCGGCAGTACCTCGAGACGGTCCCCGACTCGCTCATCGAGGCCGCGAAGATCGACGGTGCGTCGTACCTGCGCATCTTCGGCCGCATGATCGTCCCGATGATCCGCCCGGCGATCGCGGCGCAGTTCATCCTGTGGTTCATGACGATCTGGAACGACTACCTCGCGCCGATCCTCTACCTGAACAGCCCGAACAAGCAGACCCTGCAGGTCGTCATCGCCAACCTCAACGTGGAGTTCGCCACGCAGCGCGACTACCCGCTGATCATGGCGGCCTCCGTCGTGGCGCTGCTGCCGATCCTCATCGTGTTCCTGATCTTCCAGCGGCAGATCATCGAGTCCGTCGCGCTCACGGGCACCAAGGGGTAGGGCCATGACGACCCTCGACCCGGCCGTGGAACCCGACACCACCGGCTGGGGGGCGGAGCACGCCCACGACCCGACCGCGGTGCGCGACGACGACGGCACCTACTGGCTCTTCTCGACCGACGCGTACGCCGACGGCCCGGTCCGCGGGGGCGTGCAGGTCCGACGCTCCGAGGACCTCGTGACGTGGACGTTCCACGGCTGGGCGCTGCCCGGCGTGCCGGCCGCAGCCGCCGCGTGGGCGGGCGCCGAGGGCCTGTGGGCGCCCGAGGTCGTGCGCGTCGGCGAGCAGTGGCGCATGTACTGGTCGGCGTCGTCGTTCGGCTCGCGCCGCTCGGCGATCGGCCTGGCCGTCGCCGACCACCCGGCCGGTCCGTGGCACGACCGCGGGCTCGTCGTGACGAGCCGCGAGGTCCCGGCCGACGCGACCGGCTCACCGCACGGCGACGGCCCCCCGAACGCGATCGACGCCGCGTACGTCGTCGACGCGGGCCGGGCGGACGACGCCCCCGGCGCGGACGAGGCCGGTCGGCCGGGGGCGTCCGGTCAGCGGGAACGGCACTGGCTCGTGTACGGGTCGTTCTTCGGCGGCCTGCACGCGCTCGAGCTCGACCCCGCGACCGGGCTGGCGCTCGACGCCCCCGGGCCCGGTGAGCCGAGCCCCGGGCCCGGGGTGCTCCTCGCACGGCGCGCACCCGAGGTCGAGGGTGCGCTCGAGGGCCCGTACGTCCTGGCCCGCCCCGGTGGCGGGTGGGCCATGCTCGCGTCGTGGGACTCGCTGTTCTCCACGTACCACGTGCGCACGGCCGTCGCCGACGACGTCACGGGTCCCTACCGCGACCGGCTCGGCCGTGACCTGCGGGACCCGTCGCACGACGCCGGCACGGTCGTGCTCGCCGGGCACCGCCTCACCGGCGGACCCGGCCTGCGTGCACCGGGCCACGGCGCGGTCCTCACCGAGCCGACCGCACCGGGCCGGTTCGGGCGTCAGCTCTTCGTCCACCACGTCCGCGACGAGGACGCGCCGACCCGCCACCGTGTGCAGGTGCGCCGCCTCGTGTGGACGCACGACGGGTGGCCGCTGATCAGCCCGCAGCCGTGGGCCGGCCCCGACCGCGAGGTCGACGACGAGTCCCGCTGGCCCACCGACCCGGCGGTGCTCGACGGGCCGTGGGAGGTGCTCGACGTCTGCGCCGACCCCACGCGCGTCGTCGACTCCCGCAGCGCGGACCTGGGCCTGGACGACGTGCAGTCGCTCGGCGCCGGCCGGTTCACGGCCCGCCGCCACGACGACGGCGCGCACGTAGCCCTCGTCGCGTTCCCCGGCTGGGACGCCGTGCTCGACCGGCCCGCGCTCGTCGTCGTCGCGCTCGACGACCGGGGCCGCGCCACCGCGGCAACCCGCCCCGCCTGATCCCCTGACGTCCGGGCGGCCGTCCCCGCCCGGGCGTCAGCAGTCCAGCCGCTCCCCGCCGGACGCACCGTCGTCCCACCGCAGCCACGCGTGAGACGCGCGCCTGAGCCCGTGCCAGGTGCGTGAGCACGGCGGACGGCTCCCGAGGTGAGGCGGACCCACGCCCTGACGTCACGCAGGTTGTCCACAGGTTCGAGACGGGCACCCCGTCGAACTGCCCCGAACCGGTACGTTCCCGGACATGCGGATGCGTCAGGCAGCAAGGGTCATCGTCATGATCACCGCGTTCGGACTCCTGGTCACCGGGTGCACGGACGACCCGGCCCCGGTCGAGACGACACCGGCGAGCACCCCCTCCCTCTCCCCGTCCCCGACACCCACAACGACCCCCGACGCCCCCACCCCGCCGCAACGCCCCGAGGCGATGTCGGTGGCGGACGCCGACGGGGCCGCAGCAGCAGCAGCGTTCTTCCTCTCCGAGCTCTACCCGTACACGTACGGATCGCGTGACCTGACCGAGTGGAACGCACTGTCGGGGCAGGACTGCGTGCTGTGCAACAGCGTCCGCAGCGATGTCGAGACCCTTCTCGCGAATGACGAGACGTCTCAGCCCGGCGACGTCTCGGTCGAGTGGGCAACCGGTGGTGAGGTCACTCAGGGCCAGTGGTACCGAGCCGAGCTCCGGCTCCACCAGGGCGAGTCACGGCGGTACTCAGGCGACGGCACACACGTCTCCACCACACCCGGTGCGACTGTCGACGCACTCGTCGTCCTGACGTGGGACGGATCGTGGACGATCGACGCCGTCGACTTCACCATCGTGGGCGCGTCGTGATCTCGCGGACGATCGCCTCGTCGCTGCTGATGGGTGCGCTCTTCCTCAGCGCCGAGGGAGGCTTCGTCCACCAAGCCGCACTGGCTCGCGACGCAGCTGTGCTCGACGCGGCGCGTGGTCACGCCGAGCAGCAGGCGCACGAGGCACGCAAGGGCACCCCCGCCTACGAGCTGGCCCAGTACCAGCGCGCACCACGATGCAACGTGTCCGGACCCGTACCGACCACACCACTGAACGGCCCCT
>JAFAEH010000305.1 GCA_023424135.1 Actinomycetes bacterium
GTGCCTGCCCCGGGCGGCGTGCCCTCGCCGGGCGCGGTCCCGCCCGGTTCGGCGGCGAGCCACGCGTCGACCCCCGCGAGCAGCCGGTCACGCGTCGACGGCGACGCCGTGCTCGCCACGATCGACCCGCGGGCGAGGTCCGCGAGCCGTGCGTCGTCGAACCCGTGCTCCTCGCGCGCGAGGCGGTACTGGTCGGCCAGGCGTGAGCGGAACAGCAGGGGGTCGTCGGCGCCGAGGGCCACGCGGGCGCCCGCGTCGACGAGCGTGCGCAGCGGGACGTCCGCCGCGGTCGGGTAGACCCCGAGCGACACGTTCGATGCCGGGCAGACCTCGAGCGCGACCTCGTCGGCCAGGATGCGGTCGAGCACACGCGGGTCCTCGGCGCTGCGCACGCCGTGACCCAGGCGGTCGGGACGCAGATGGTCCAGGACCTGCTCGACGTGCGCGGGGCCCAGCAGCTCACCGCCGTGCGGCACGCACCGCAGCCCTGCACGGTGCGCGATCGTGAACGCGGGCGCGAACTCGGCGGTGTCCCCGCGGCGCTCGTCGTTCGACAGCCCGAAGCCGACGACCTCGCCCGGGCCGTCGCCCGCGTGCCGCGCCGCCAGCCGCGCGAGCGTGCGCGCCTCCATCGGGTGCCGCATGCGCGACGCGGCGACGACGACGCCGATCTCGACGCCCGTCGCGGCCTGCGCGGCCCGCGCCTCGTCGAGCACGATCTCCAGCGCGGGGGTGATCCCGCCGACGAACGGTGCGTACGACGTCGGGTCCACCTGGATCTCGAGGCGCCCCGACCCCTCGTCCGCGTCGTCCGCCGCGGCCTCCGCGACGATCCGGCGCATGTCCGCCTCGGAGCGCACGCACGCACGCGCCGCGTCGTACAGCCGCTGGAACCGGAACCAGCCGCGCTCGCCCGCAGGGACCATGAGGGGGTCGGCGTCGAGCAGGACCTGCGGCAGGCGGATGCGGTGCGCGGCCGCGAGCTCGCCCAGCGTCGCGACACGCATCGACCCCGTGAAGTGCAGGTGCAGGTGCGCCTTCGGCAGCGTGCTGAGGTCGCGCATCGTGGCCAGTGTGCCAGCGGGACGTGTCGACGACGTCACGCGGGTGCGTCGACCAGCCGGTAGCCGACGCCGCGGATCGTGTCGAAGTGCTCGGCGCCGAGCTTGCGGCGCAGGTACCGCACGTAGACGTCGACGACGTTCGACCCGGGGTCGAAGTCGTAGCCCCACACCTCCGAGAGCAGCCGCTCGCGCGTGAGCACGTCACCCGGGTTGCGCATGAACGTCTCGGCGAGCGCGAACTCGCGCGCCGACAGGTCCACCTCGGTGTCGTCGACCTTCATGCGCCGCGTGCGCAGGTCGAGCTGCAGGCGCCCGTGCACGAGCACGTTGCCGCGGGCGGCGGCAGCCGCGGCCGCCGCGGGCTGGCTGCGCAGCCGCAGCCGGACGCGGGCCAGCAGCTCCTCGAACCGGAAGGGCTTGGCCATGTAGTCGTCGGCGCCGGACTCCAGGCCCGTGACGGTGTCCGTGACCGACGAGCGCGCCGTCAGGACGATCACCGGCAGGTCGTGCCCCTCGGCCCGCAGGTGGCGCAGCACGTCGAACCCGTCCATGTCCCCGAGGCCGAGGTCGAGGACGAGCAGGTCGACGCCGCCCGCCACGACCCGTTGCAGCGCTGCCTGCCCGGTGAGGACCGCGGTGGCCTCGTACCCGTGGGCGCGCAGGCCCTTGGCGACGAAGGAGGCGATGCGCTCCTCGTCCTCGGCGATCAGGATGTGCGTCATCGGCGGTGCTCCACGAGCTCGTAGGACTCGGACTCGCCGTCGACGAGGCCGACGGCAGGAAGGTCGAGGACGAACACCACGCCGCTGCCGGCGCCGGGCGGCGGGTGCTCGAGGAAGACGCGGCCGCCGTGCGCGGCGGCGATGGCGGCGACGATCGGCAGACCGAGCCCCGCGCCGTGCTGGATGCGGTCGGCCTGGCCGCGGTGGAAGCGCTCGAAGATGCGCTCCTCCTCCTCGCGCGGCACGCCCGGACCCTCGTCGCGCACCCACAGCAGCAGCCGCCCGCCGGCGACCTCGCTGCCCAGGCGCACCGTCGAGCCGGGGGAGGAGAACCGCACGGCGTTCGCGAGCAGCTGCAGCCAGGCCTGCGTGATGCGCTGCGCGTCGACGGCCGCCGTGACGTCCGCACGGGCGACGACGACGAAGCGGCGCTCCCCGAGCCCACGGGCCTTGTCCTGCACGTCGTCGGTGAGCCGTCCGATGTCGACCGGGGCGGGCCGCACGAAGTCGGGCCGGTCCGCGGTGGCGAGCGTCACGAGGTCGTCGACGAGCCGCTGCATGCGGTCGAGCTCGTCGAGCGCGAGGGACTGCGTCGCGCGCACGTCGGCCTCGTCCGCCGGGTCGACGAGCTCGAGGTGGCCGCGCACGACCGTCAGTGGTGTGCGCAGCTCGTGCCCGACGTCGTCGAGCAGCTCGCGCTGCGACCCGAACGCACGCTCGAGCCGGCCGAGCATCGAGTTCACCGACGACGCGAGGTCCGCGAGGTCGTCACGGCCGAGGACCTCGATGCGCTCGGACAGGTCGGACTCCGTGACGCGGCGGACCGTGTCGCGCAGCATCCGCACCGGCCGCAGCATGCGTCCCACCACGAACCACGCGACGAGCGACGTCACGGCGAGCGCCACGACGCCGACCGCGGTGTACGTGAGGAAGATGCGCCACACGCCCGCGTTGGCGGCGGTCCGGTCGAACGCGGCGACGTACAGGCCGTCCGCCAGCGGGTCGGCCTCGAGGCGCACCGGCACCGTCACCAGGCGGTACTCGGTGACGTGGGTGCGCACCGTGCGGGGCACGCGCGCGAGCGGGTCGTCCACGGGAAGGTCGGCGAGCCAGTCGATCAGCTCGGTGTCGCGCTCCAGCGGGAGCGCCCGGGTCTGCGGCGCCGGTCGCCAGGCGACGGTCCCGCCCAGGAGCGCGACCATGCCCTCGTGCTCACCGGCGACACGGTTCTCGACCGCCCGCTTGAGCAGCATGTCGACGTCGTCCCACGGCTGCACCGTGCCGTCGCCCTGCGTCTGGGCCGGGTCCGGGCCCGCGGCGACGAGCGCGTCGAGCCCGTCGACCGCGCGCAGCAGCGAGTCGTCGATCCGGGTGTCGGTCGCGCGCAGCTGCAGCGCGAGACCCGTCAGCCCGGCGACGGTCATGGCCGCGGCGGTCAGCGCGACGACCGACGTCATGAGCCGCCCGCGCACCGTCACACGTGCGCTCGTCTGGCGCAGCGCGTCCGCGGGCGCAGCGAGGGCACGCCCCGACACCGGCCCGTTCCGCATGGTGCACAGTATGGACGTCGGCCGAACCACCGCAGAAGGTGCGTCCGCCGGTCAGGCGCCCGGCAGGATGCCCCGCTCGATCGCGACCGTCACGGCCCGCGTGCGGTCGTCGACGCCGAGCTTGGCGAACGCCCGCAGCAGGTGCGTCTTGACGGTCGCCTCGGCGATGAACAGCTCGCGGCCGATCCCCGCGTTCGACAGGCCACGGGCGACACCGGCCAGCACCTCGCGCTCGCGCGGCGTGAGGCGCTCCGACCCCTCGCCGCGGACCTGGCGCACGAGGCGCCGCGCGACGGACGGCGACAGCGCGGTCTCGCCGCGGGCGGCGGCCCGGACCCCGGCGACGAGCTGCTCGCGCGGCGTGTCCTTGAGCAGGTAGCCGGTGGCACCCGCCTCGACCGCCCGCAGGATGTCGGTGTCCGTCTCGTACGTCGTCAGGACGAGGACGCGCACACCCGGCAGGTCCGCCAGGATCTGCGCGGTCGCGTCCGCGCCGTCCGTGCCGGGCATGCGCAGGTCCATCAGGACGAGGTCGGGGCGCTCGCGGTGGGCCAGCGCGACGGCCTGCTCGCCGTCGCCCGCCTCGCCGACGACCTCGAGATCCGGCTCCAGCGCCAGCAGCGCGACGAGCCCCGAGCGCACGACGGGGTGGTCGTCGGCCACGACGACGCGCAGCGTGCTCACGTCGCGCCCCCGTCCGCGGCGTCGTCGGCGACCACGGGCAGCCGGACCTGCACGTGCGTGCCCGCGCCGGGGGAGCCGGCGACGTCGAGCGTCCCGCCCGCGGCGTCGGCCCGCGCC
>JAFAEH010000331.1 GCA_023424135.1 Actinomycetes bacterium
GGGGGGGGGTTTGGCCGTGGGGGGGGGGGGGGGGGGGTCTGGGGGGGGGGGTGGGTCGGAGGGCGCTGCGGAGGGTGGCGAGGCGGGCGCGCAGGGGCGCGGGGACGCGGTCGGCGAAGGTCGCGAAGAACTCCTCGGTGAGGTCGGCCTCGTGCGCCCACGCGGCCGGGTCGACGTCGAGCAGCGCGTCGAGCACGCCGTCCGGCAGGTCGAGCCCGTCGACGTCGAGCGCACCCGGTGCGGGCAGCAGGCCGACGGGTGACGCGACGGCGCCGACGTCGGTGCGGTCGCCGCGGGCGCGGTCGACCTGGGCGGCGACCCACGCCAGCACGCGCGAGTTCTCCCCGAAGCCGGGCCACAGGAACCGGCCGTCGGCGTCCTTGCGGAACCAGTTGACGCCGAACACCAGCGGGCGGCGCGCCGGGTCGAGCGCCTCGCCGACGCGCAGCCAGTGCGCCCAGTGGTCGGCCATGTCGTACCCGCAGAACGGCATCATCGCGAACGGGTCGCGGCGCAGCTCGCCGACGACGCCCTCGGCGGCTGCGGTCCGCTCGGACGACACGGTCGCCCCCATGAACACGCCGTGCGCCCAGGACTCGGCCTGCGCGACGAGCGGCACGTTGGTCGCCCGCCGGCCCCCGAACACGATCGCGTCGATCGCCACGCCGTCCGGGGAGTCCCAGTCGTCGGCGATCGTGGGGCACTGGGCCGCGGCGACCGTGAACCGCGAGTTCGGGTGGGCCGCGGGGCGGTCGGCGTCGGGCGTCCAGTCCCGGCCGGTCCAGTCGACCAGGTGGGCGGGCGCCTCGTCGGTCAGGCCCTCCCACCACACGTCGCCGTCGTCGGTCAGCGCGACGTTGGTGAAGACGGTGTCGCGGCGCAGCGTCTCGATCGCCGCGGGGTTGGTCGTCTCGCCGGTGCCGGGGGCGACGCCGAAGAACCCGGCCTCGGGGTTGATCGCGCGCAGCTCGCCGTCCGGTCCGGGGCGCAGCCACGCGATGTCGTCGCCGATCGTCTCGACGGCCCAGCCCGGCAGGGTGGGCCGCAGCATCGCGAGGTTCGTCTTGCCGCACGCCGACGGGAACGCGGCGGCGACGTGGTAGCGGCGGCCCTGCGGCGACGTCAGCCGGACGAGCAGCATGTGCTCGGCGAGCCAGCCCTCGTCGCGGCCGATGACGGACGCGATGCGCAGCGCGAAGCACTTCTTGCCGAGCAGCGCGTTGCCGCCGTACCCCGACCCGAACGACCAGATCTCGCGCGACTCGGGGAAGTGCACGACGTACTTGGTCGGGTGGCAGGGCCACGGGACGTCGTCGCGACGCGTGCCGTCGGCGTCGACGAGCGGGGCGCCGACGCTGTGCACGGCGGGGACGAACGGCGCACCTGCCTCGATGACGCGCAGGACGTCGGTGCCGACGCGCGTCATGATCCCCATGCTGACGACGACGTACGGCGAGTCGGTGAGCTGCACGCCCGCGTACGACAGGTCCCCGCCGACGGGGCCCATCGAGAACGGGACGACGTACATGGTGCGCCCGCGCATCGACCCGGCGAACACGCCGTCGAGCTCCGCGCGCATCGCACCCGGTTCGCGCCAGTTGTTGGTCGGCCCGGCGTCGCGCTGCGCCTGCGGGCACACGAACGTGCGGGACTCGATGCGCGCGACGTCGTCGGGGTCGGACCGTGCGAGGTACGAGCCGGGGCGCCGCTCGGGGTCGAGCGGCAGCAGCGTGCCGGACTCCACCATGCCGGCGACGAGCCGGTCGCGCTGCGCGGCGGAGCCGTCGACCCACACCACGTCGTCGGGCTGCGTCAGGGCGGCGACCGTGTCGACCCAGGCGCGCAGGTCGCCGGAGACGGCGGCCGCGGTGGCGTCGGCGAGGGCGCTCCGCGTGGGGGTCGGGGCGGGCGAGTCGCTGAGGATCGTCATGGCGGTGGGCTCCTTCCGCGGGGCGTCGGCATCCCCGCGATGTCTCGATCCTTCGTCAACTTCGACCCCTCTGGCCGGTCGTGTGGCTGTCAAGTTTCTGTGTTCTTGACGTATCGTTATCTCGATGTCAACTGACGACATGACCCTCGACACGCTGACGCTCGGGCGGCGCGTCCGGCACCTGCGCACCGCGCGCAGCCTGACGCTCGACGCCCTCGGTCAGCGCGTCGGGGTCACGCCGAGCCTGCTCTCGCTCGTCGAGAACGGCCGCCGCGAACCGCGCCTGGCCCTGCTGCACCGCATCGCCGACGCCCTCGACGTCACGCTCGCCGACCTGCTCGACGCCGAACCACCGTCGCGCCGCGCGGGCCTGGAGATCGCGCTCGACCGCGCGCAGCGCTCCCCGGGGTTCGAACGCCTCGGGCTGCCCGCCGTGCGGCCCGGCCGCTCCCTGCCGACGCCCGTCCTCGAACAGCTCGTCGGCCTGCACGCCGAGCTCGCGCGCCGCGACCTCGAGGCGGTCGCGACCCCCGAGGAGGCGCGTCGTGCCAACACCCGGATCCGCCTCGAGCGCCAGGCGCGCGACAACCACCTGCCGGAGATCGAGCAGGTCGCCGAGCGGATGGCCCGGGCCGCCGGCTACACGGGCGGGGCGCTCACGCACCGGGCCGTGTCCCGCATGGCCGAGCAGCTCGGGTTCGAGATCCTGCACGTCGGCGACCTGCCGGCCTCGACGCGCACCGTCACGGACCTCACGCACGGGCGCATCTACCTGCCGCCCGCGTCCACGCCCGGCGGGCACGGGCTGCGCTCGCTCGCGCTGCAGGCCATCGCGCACCGGGTGCTGGGGCACGAACGCCCCACGTCCTACGAGGAGTTCCTGCGCCAGCGCGTCGAGATCACGTACTTCGCGTCGTCGTGCCTCATGCCGCAGACCGCGGCGCTCGCCCACCTGCGCGCCGCGAAGAAGGCCAAGGACCTCGCGATCGAGGACCTGCGCGACGCGTTCGGCGTCACGCACGAGGCCGCGGCGCAGCGCTTCACGAGCCTTGCGACGCGTGAGCTCGACATCCCCGTGCACTTCGCGCGGATCACCGGGGAGGGGGCGATCTACCGCGCGTACGCCAACGACGGGCTTCCCCTGCCGACGGACGTCACCGGTGCGATCGAGGGGCAGCTCGTGTGCCGCCGGTGGGGTGTGCGGCGCGCGCTCGCGCGACGTGACCGCACCTCGGAGTCCTACCAGTACACCGACACGCCCGCGGGCACGTTCTGGTGCTCGACGCAGACCGGCACGGGCACGACCGGCCAGTTCGCGATCACCGTCGGTGTCCCGTTCGCCTCGGCGCAGTGGTTCCGCGGCCGGGACACGACCGAGCGGCACCACTCGACGTGCCCCGACGCGGCCTGCTGCCGCCGCCCGGCGCCCGACGCGGACGCGCGGTGGGCGGCCGCGTCGTGGCCCAGCGCGCGCGTGCACCAGCAGGTGTTCGCGGCCCTGCCTGTCGGGGCGTTCCCCGGCGTCGACGCGCGCGAGGTCTACGCGTTCCTCGACAGGCACGCCCCGCACCCGTCGCCGAACTCGGACTTCGGCGGCTTCTGACCGCCCAGAGGC
>JAFAEH010000014.1 GCA_023424135.1 Actinomycetes bacterium
GCTTCGAGGGCGGCGCCTGGGAGTACCCCCCGTTCTTCCCCTCGGTCCACTGCATCGGCGTGCGGACCGCGAGCCGGCCCTCCGCCGCGAGGTTCTCTCCCATGCCGATCTCCTCGCCGTAGAACAGCACCGGGGTGCCGGGCAGCGAGAAGAGCAGGGAGTAGACCATCCGCACGCGGCGGGGGTCGCCGTCGAGCATGGGGGGCAGCCGGCGGCGCAGGCCGCGGCCGAACAGCTGCATGTCCTCGTCGGGGCCGAACGCCGCGAAGACCTCCTGGCGCTCCTCGTCGGAGAGCTGGTCGAGGGTGAGCTCGTCGTGGTTGCGCACGAACGTCGCCCACTGCGCGTCCGCCGGGATCACGGGGCGGGACTCGAGCACGTCGGCGAGCACCCGGGCGTCCTGCCGGGCGAGCGCGAGGTACATGCGCTGCATGAGGACGAAGTCGAACTGCAGGTTGAGCTCGGCACCCTCGTGCTCGCCGTCGTCGTCGTGGTCGCCGAAGAACAGCCGCTGCTGGTCGTACGGCAGGTTGACCTCGCCCATGAGGATCGAGTCGCCCGTGCGCCGTGACAGGAACGCGCGCAGCTGCTGCAGGAACTCGTGCGGGTGGTCGACGTCGTCGCCGCGGCCCTTGTGCGCGTCCGCCAGGAAGAACGGCACCGCGTCGACCCGGAACCCGTCCAGGCCCATCTGCGCCCAGTAGCCCACGACCTTCGCGATCGCGTCCCGGACCTTCGGGTTCGCGGTGTTCAGGTCGGGCTGGTGACGGTAGAACCGGTGCCGGTACCAGGCCCCGGCCTGCTCGTCGTACGTCCAGATCCCGTCCTCCTGGTCGGGGAAGACGACCTGGTCCTTGGTGTCCGGCGGGGCGTCCTCGCGCCACACGTACCAGTCGCGGTACGGGCTGTCCGGTGAGCGGCGCGCGCTGCGGAACCACGGGTGACGGTCCGACGTGTGGTTGACGACGAGGTCCGCGATGACCCGGATGCCCCGGTCGTTCGCGGTGCGGACCAGCTCGACGAGGTCGCCCGCATCGCCCAGGCGCGGGTCGACGCCGTAGTAGTCGGTGATGTCGTACCCGTCGTCGCGGTCGGCCGTCGGGTAGAACGGCATGAGCCACAGGCACGTCACGCCCAGCTCGGCCAGGTGGTCGATGCGCTGGACGAGCCCGGGCAGGTCCCCGACACCGTCGTCGTCCCAGTCCATGTACGTCTCGACGTCCAGGCAGTAGATCACCGCGGACTTCCACCACAGGTCGCCGGTGTCACGGATCCTCATGCGCGGACCTCCTTCAGGGCGGGGACGACGTGCTCGGCGGCCATGTCGACGAACGCCTCGAGGGACGACGACGGGCGGGTCGCGGCGTCGCTCGCGTCGGGGTGCTTCTCGTCGGACGCGACGACGTCCGTGGCGACCTGGTGCAGGTACACGGCGTCGAAGCCGAGCTCCGCGAGCGCGACGACCCGGTCCGCCAGGCGCTGCGGGTCGTGCTCGACGAGCACGGAGGCACGCAGCACGTCGTCGTTCACCTTGTCCGCGATCTGGTCGAACGCCTCGGGGGTGTCGAGGTCCCACGCGACGGGCGGGCCGATCGCGTTGCCGGCCCACTGCTGGCGCGCCAGGTGCAGCGCCTCGTCGTCCGTCGGCGCGAACGACACGTGCACCTGGAGCGCGACCTCGCCGCGTCCGCCGGCGTCGCGGTACTCGGCCAGGACCTCACGCAGGCGCGTCGCGGGCTGGTTCACGGTGACGAGCCCGTCGGCCCAGCGGGCGTGGGCACGGGCCGTCGCAGGGGTGACCGCCGGGCCGATGAGCAGCGGCTTCACGTCGGGGAGCGTCCACAGCTTCGCCCGGTCGACCGTCACGAGCCCGTCGTGCGTGACCTCCTCGCCGTCGAGCAGCGCGCGGATCACCTCGACGCACTCGACCAGTCGCGCGTCGCGCACGGGCTTGGGCAGCCACCCGTCGCCGGTGATGTGCTCGTTCATGTTCTCGCCCGAGCCGAGCGCCACCCAGAACCGCCCCGGGTACATGGCCGCGAGCGTCGCGGCGGCCTGCGCGACGATCGCCGGGTGGTACCGCTGCCCGGGCGCGTTGACGACGCCGAACGGCAGCCGCGTCGTCGCGAGCGCGGACCCCAGCCACGTCCACGCGAACCCCGAGTGCCCCTGGTGCGCCGACCACGGCGCCCAGTGGTCCGAGCACATCGCCGCGTCGAACCCACGCTGCTCCGCGAGCTGCGTCGCGGCGAGCAGCGCGGACGGATGGACCTGCTCGTGGCTGTTGTGGAACCCGACGCGCACCATGTCGCACCTTCCTACCGTCTGGACGTGCGACCCGCTCGCCGAACCTCCACCCCAACCCCTCCCTCCCACACCTCCCGCCCCCTCCCACGACCCACCCATCGCCCGCCGAACTCGGACTTTGGCGGCTTCTGAGGCCCCAGAAGCCGCCGAACCCCGAGTTCGGCGCCGGGGTCGGGGGAGGGAGAGGGAGGGTGGGCGCGGGTCAGGGCCGGGTGCCGCGGGCCAGGACGCCGGCCTGCAGGCGGGTGCGCAACCCGAGCTTGGCGAGCACGTGGCTGACGTGCGACTTCACGGTCGTCTCCGAGACGACGAGCCGTGCGGCGATCTCCGCGTTCGACAGACCGTCGCCCAGGCCGTCGAGGACGTCGCGCTCGCGGGCCGTCAGCGACGCGAGACGCTCGTCGTGCGGACCCGGGGCGGGCTCGGGCGCGGGGTCCGGCTGCGTCGCGACCGCGTCGAGCAGGCGGCGCGTCACCTCGGGTGCCAGGACGCCCTCACCTGCCGCGACGCGCCGCACCGCGTCCACGAGCTCGGCCGCGCCGACCGTCTTGAGCAGGAACCCGGCCGCACCCGCGCGCACCATGCCGAGCACGTACTCGTCGAGGTCGAACGTGGTCAGCGCGACGACGTCGGCGAGCCGCTCGCCGACGATCGCGGCGGTCGCGGCGATGCCGTCCGTCCCGGGCATGCGCACGTCCATCAGCACGACGTCCGGGCGCAGGGCGCGTGTCTGCCGCACGGCCACGTCCCCGTCCGACGCCTCGCCCACGACGTCCACGTGTCCCGACTGCTCGAGCATGAGCCGCAGACCCGCGCGGATCGCGGCGTGGTCGTCGGCGAGCAGCACGCGGACCCGCCGCGCGTGCCCTGCGTCGTCCTGCGGCGGCATCCCTCACACCTCCGTCGGTCGCAAGGGCAGCCGCGCGCGGACGCGCCAGGTGGACGCCTCCGGGCCGGCCGTGAGGGTGCCGTCGAGGGCGGCCGCGCGCTCACGCATGGTCTGCAGGCCCGTCGACGACGTCAGGGGCGGGGCCACCGGCCCGGTCGGCGCGAGCGGCAGGTCGTTCTCGACGACGAGCACGAGGGCGTCGTCGGCGACGTCGCACCGCACCGACGCGCGCGTCGCCCCGTGCTTGCGGGCGTTCGTCGCGGCTTCCTGCAGGATCCGGAACGCCGCGTGGTCGACGGCTGCGGGGAGCCCGGCGGGCACGTCGCCGACGACGTCCACGTCGAGGTCCCCGACGCGGGCGAGACCCGCCGGGGCGGTCGCGGCGTCGGCGTCGGCACCCTCGCGCAGCACGAGGATCATCGACCGCATCTCGCCCAACGCGTCCAGGGAACCGGTCCGCACGGCCGTCAGCGCGGCGCGGTCGCGTGTCGCGTCCGGGGCTGCGGCCAGCGCGGCCTCGGCGTGGATGGCGACGGCCGACAGGTGCCCCGCGACCACGTCGTGCAGGTCCCGGGCCATGCGCGCGCGCTCGTCCTGCACCGCGCGCACGCGGTCGAGCGACGCGATCCGTGCGACGTCGGCCGCGTGCTCGCGGGCCAGGTCGGCGCGGGCGCGCTCGGCGTCGGCGCGTCGGGACTGCTCGTCGGCGAGCGTGCGCGAGCGACGCACGTCCGCACCCCACCACCACGGCGGCAGCAGCAGCGCGACGGCCACGAGGGTCAGCTGCACGACGTCCCGTGCGGGCAGCCGGGCGGCCGCCGCACCGACCAGGACGGCGACGACGATCCCGAGCAGCACGGTCAGCACGACCGCGCGCGCCCGCGGCGATGCGCGCACCGCGACCGTGAAGATCGCGTCGAACAGCACGAGGTACATCCCCAGGCTCCCGCCGAGCGCCGCGTCGGCGAGCAGGAGCACCGCGACCGCGGCCAGCACCGCGACCGGGTGCTCGCGCTTGGCGAGCAGCGTGGTCGTCGCGACGAGCAGGATCCCGACCTGCCACGGCAGCGCGCCGCCCGGCGGGGCGACGGCGGGCGTGTCGGTGCCGAGCATCTGCACGTCGAGGACGAGCAGCGCCAGCCCGACCAGGAGCAGCGCGAGCGCGTCCCACCGGGCCGACTGCGGGCTCGCCCGCACGGTCCGCCACCGCGCGGCCACGTCGGCGATCCGGTCGCGCACGGCCGTGCGCGTGCGCGGCTCGGTCGTGCTGCGCAGCGCGGTGGGCATGTGCCCATCCCAGCACGACACCTCACCGGGGGTTCTCGTCCGAACGGACGAGGTGCACCACGCAGGTCGGTCCGTCCGCCGGACGTCCACCCGGCGTGCGCCGGGAGAGCGTCGGGGCATGGACGTCATCGGATGGGTCGGCGAGAACCCTGTCGCGGCGCTCGTCGTCGCCTGCGAGGTCGCGTTCTGGGTCTTCCTCGCCGCCGCGATCCTCGCGCGGTACGTGCTGCGCCGCCGGAGGCTGTCGACCGGGCTGCTGCTCTGCGAGCCGGTCATCGAGGTCGTGCTGCTGGTCGCGACGGTCGGCGACCTGCTGCGGGGGTCGGAGCCGACGTGGACGCACGGCCTGGCGGCCCTGTACCTGGGCTTCACCGTGGGCTTCGGGAAGTACACCGTGCACCGGGTCGATGCCTGGGTCGCGTGGCGGTTCTTCGACGGTCCGCGCCCGCCGCGGGCACCCGCCGGCGGTCGCGCACGGCTGCGCCACGAGTGGGGGCTGTGGTTGCGGGTGCTGGTCGCGTGGACGGTGGCCGTCGCCGTGCTGGGCGTGCTGTGGCTCATCGCGACCGCACCCGACCAGCGCGAGGTCCTGCTGCAGTGGGCCGTGCGCGCGACCCTCGTCCTGGTGATCTGGCTGGTCACCGGACCGGTCTGGCAGCTGTTCTCGACCACACCCGACGACGCGCCCGCACCGGACACCGCGCCCACGTCGGACGCTGCCGCACGTCCCATTCCCTGACATCACCACCCCCACCCACCCCACCCACCCGCCGCGCACCGGGGGTTTGGGGGGGGGGG
>JAFAEH010000027.1 GCA_023424135.1 Actinomycetes bacterium
GGGGGGGGGGGTGTGGGGGGGGGTTTGGGGGGGGGGGGGGGTGGGTGGGGGGGGGGGGGGGGGGTGGGGGTGTGGGGCGGGCGTAGCCTGCCGACGGCTCATCGGTCCGTGTTCTCGGAGGTCCGGGTGGTTCTGCCCCGTGTGCTCGTCCTGCGTCGCGCGCGCGTGCTCGGACGGGACGCCCCCGTTGACGTCGTCGCCCACGACGGGGTGCTCGCATCGGTCGCACCGTCGGCAGCGCCCGGGTCGTCGACGGCGCCGGTCGAGCCGGGCGGGCCGGCGCTGCGGGACGCCGACGTCGTCGACCTCGACGGCCGGTGGCTCATGCCCGGGCTGTGGGACCAGCACACGCACCTCACGCAGTGGGCGCTCGCGCGCGGTCGGCTCGACGTGTCGTCGGCGAAGTCGGCCGCCGAGGCCGCCGGGCTCGTCGCCGAACGTCTGCGCACCGCACCACCGTCGCCCGGCCGCCCGCTCGTGGGGGTCGGGTTCCGCGACGGCACGTGGCCCGACGCGCCCACGGCGGGGATGCTCGACGCGGTCGCGGGTGACGTGCCCGTCGTGCTCGTCTCGGGTGACCTGCACTGCGCGTGGGTCTCGACCGCGGGCCTGCGCATGTTCGGTGTCGCCACCCACCCCACGGGGGTGCTGCGCGAGACCGAGTGGATGCCGCTCATGGGTGCGCTCGACCACGTGACCCCCGCCGAGCAGGACGCGCTCGTCACCGACGCGCTGCGGGCCGCGGCAGCCCGGGGCATCGTCGGCGTCGTCGACCTGGAGATCGCCGACAACGTCGCCACCTGGCGCCGTCGGGCCGCCGCCGGGGAGCCGCCCGTGCGTGTGCGCGCCGGCGTCTGGCAGCCGTACCTCGACCGCGTCGTGCGCGAGGACCTGCACACGGGGGACCGGCTCGCCGGGACCCGCGTCACGCAGGGGCCGCTCAAGGTCATCGTCGACGGGTCGCTCAACACCCGCACCGCGTGGTGCCACGACCCGTACCCGGGTGCCGACGGGCCGCTCGCGCGCGGCGTCCTCAACGTCCCCGCCGACGAGCTCGTGCCCCTGCTGCGCCACGCGCATGCGCACGGGCTGACGTGCGCGGTGCACGCGATCGGCGACGCGGCCAACGCGCTCGTGCTCGACGCGTTCGCGGCGACCGGTGCGCGCGGGTCCGTCGAGCACGCCCAGCTCCTCGACCCCGGCGACGTCGCACGCCTGGCCGCGCTCGGCCTGACCGCGAGCGTGCAGCCCGCGCACGTCCCGGACGACCGCGACGTCGCCGACCGGCACTGGGCGGGGCGCACGCACCGGGCGTTCCCGTTCGCGGACCTGCACGGCGCGGGCGTCCCGCTCGCCCTGGGCTCCGACGCGCCCGTCGCACCGCTCGACCCGTGGCTCGCGGTCGACGCGGCCGTGCACCGCACGTCCGACGACCGTCCGTCGTGGCACCCCGAGCAGGCGATCGACCCGCTCACGGCGCTCGCGTCGTCCGTCGACGGTCGTCCGCTGGGCCTGCGCGCCGGCGACCCCGCCGACCTCGTCGTCCTCGACGACGACCCCCTCGCGGCGGCCGCCGTCCCGGGGCGGTCGCGCGACGTGCGGGTCGTCGCCACGTTCGTCGCCGGGACACCGTCGTTCCGGGCCGGATGAGCACTCGGACGTCGCCTGGGTGGTAGCACCTACACCGGCCGATCGAAGGCAGCAAGAGACTCAAGTCGGGGCGCGTACCCGCCGTTGGCGCCGAGAAGCCCGACGTCTGGAGTGTGCATGTCTGCTGCCCGCCCGTCCGCAGTACCTCTCGACGGCAGGCGCGCGCTCGCCTCGATCGTCGTCACAGCCCTCGCGGTGCTCGCCGCGCTCGTCCCGACCCCGGCCGTGGCGGCCGACGAGACCGTTGGCGGCACGACGCGGGAGACCGCCGTGCCGCTGCCGATTCCCGACCTCGACTCCGAGGTGCTCATCGGCAACCTCAACGCCACGGGGAACGGCGCCCGGTGGTACCAGATGGCGTGGTACTCGTGGCAGGCGACGACGACGCAGGACGTCTACATCCGAGCGACGTCGGTCTCGCCGGCGGGGTGGGACAACGCGCTGGAGGTGTGGCAGGGCGGCTCGCTCGTCGTCCAGAACGACGACTCGTACGGGCTGGACGCGGCGGTCCGCGTGTCGTTCGTCGCCGGTCAGGTGTACACGATCGGCCTCGGCGCCTACTCCTCCGGTCGAGGCACGGCGCGCCTGACGTTCGCGACGCGTGTCCCCTCGGCGCCGCGTGACGTGGCCGCCGTCCCGTCGAACGGTGCAGCCACGCTGACGTGGACCGCGCCGGAGGACCTCGCGGGGGGTGTCGTCCGCTACGACGTGACGTGCCAGGTCGGTACCGGGACGCCGTTCCCGTGCCGGACGGTCTACGGCACGCCGCCGCCGACCGCTGCCTCCCTGACGTCGTTGGCCAACGGCGAGCCCGTGACAGCGACGGTCACCGCCTCCAACGTGCTGGGCGCCTCGGTCGCGTCCGCGCCGGTCACGGTCGTGCCGCAGTCGGAGTCGATCACCTCGCTCTCCTGGGACCCCGCGGCGCCCGTGAGCGGTGAGCCGTTCGACGTGCGCGCCTGGGTGGTGCATCCGGCCGGTGCGACAGGCACCGTCGACATCGTCGTCGGCGACGTCACCTACGCGGACGTGCCACTCGTCGACGGCGTCGCCCTCGTGGAGGACGTCACCGCCGCCGCCGGGACGGTGCCCGTCACGGCGACCTACTCCGGCACGGCCGCCATCCGCTCCTCCGTCATGACCGGGACCGTCCCGGTCCTGCGTCGCGGGCAGAGCGTCACGCTCGACGCACTGCCCGACGGGCTGGTCTACGCCGGGGCGCCGGTGGAGGTCGTCGCCACGGCCTCGTCAGGCCTGCCGGTGACGCTCACGTCGGCCGGTGCGTGCACGCTCGACGGGACCCTGCTGTCGCCCACCGACGTCGGCACGTGCTTCGTCACCGCGACCCAGGCGGGTGACAGCGAGACGCTGTCGGCGGCGCAGACGATCACGGTGACGATCGGCCAGCGGTCGCAGACGCTCAGCGTCGCCGACCTCCCGGTCCTCGTCTACGGGCAGGAGCCGTTCGTGCTCGGCGCCGCGTCGGACGCGGGCCTGCCGGTGGACGTCAT
Source organism: Actinomycetes bacterium (assembly GCA_023424135.1). GTDB lineage: Bacteria > Actinomycetota > Actinomycetes > Actinomycetales > Cellulomonadaceae > Cellulomonas. Next base: position 3,162 of record JAFAEH010000027.1, read on the forward strand.
CGCCGTGGGCGCGTGCACGCTCGACGACGCCGGGGCCCTCGTGACGACCGGCGTGGGCGAGTGCACCGTGGGCGTCGGTCAGCCGGGCGACCCTCGCACGATCGAGGCGGCGACGCTCGTGCGCACCACGCAGGTCGTGCGCCGCACCGACGTCGTGACGTTCGGCGACGTCTCCGCGCCGGTGCTCGGTGCACCTGTGCCCGTCGGGGCGACCTCGGGCCTCGGTCTGCCCGTCACGCTGGGGGCCGACGGTGCGTGCGTCCTGCAGGACGGTGCGCTGTGGGTGGTCGCGACCGGCAGCTGCGTCGTCACCGCGACGACCGAGGGTGACGAGCTCACGGCGCCCGCCACGGCGACGCGTACCGTCGTCGTGGCCGACGTCTCCGCGGACGTCACCACCACTCTCGGTGCGCAGCTCGGCGACCAGGCCACGGGGGCCGGCGTGTACGCGCGCGGCGCCGGTCTGCGGCCCGGCACCGCGTTCACGCTGACCGTGCACTCGACGCCGCAGGTGCTTGCCACTGCGGTGGTCGGGGCGGACGGCACGGCGCTCGTCTCCGGAGACCTGCCGGCCGGGCTCGAGCTCGGGGATCACCGGCTCGTCGCGACCGGCACCGCGCTGGGCGGGGCGGGCGTGGCGTCCGAGACGACGTTCCAGATCGGACCCGACGGTGTGCTCGTGCGGATCGGGGACCGCGTCCTGACGCCGACCGTCGTCCCGACGGCGGCATCCGCGGCGGTCGCGCCCGCGAGCGCCGCGCTCGCGACCACCGGCGGGGGAGCAGGTGGGGTGCTCGTGCAGGCCGTGCTGTGGATCCTGCTGGGCGCCGCGGCGCTGGTCGTGGCCCGTCGTCGTCCGACCTGCTGAGTCGTCCCACGCCGATCCGCCCACCACCCGTCGGGCCTCGGACGTCGGCGGCGCCGTACGCCCGGCAGCCTCCGAGGTCCGGGCCCGGCGCCGGGGGCCGGGGCGAGGAGCGAAGGGCTGGGGGCGTGGGGCGGACGGGGACGGGTGGGCGGGTGTGCGGGGTGGACGCGGGCGTGGGGTGGCGGCGCGGCGCCGTAGGATCTGACCCGACCCCGTCTGTCGTGAACCAGTCCGTCGTGAACCAGGGAGCACCCGTGGGACGAGTCGTCGTCGACGTCATGCCGAAGCCCGAGATCCTCGACCCGCAGGGCAAGGCCGTGGCCGGTGCGCTGCCGCGCCTGGGCTTCGGGCAGTTCACGTCCGTGCGGCAGGGCAAGCGGTTCGAGCTCGAGGTCGACGGCCCGGTGACGCCCGAGGTGCTGGAGGCGGCCGCGGCGGCCGCCGAGCAGGTGCTGTCCAACCCCGTCATCGAGGACGTCGTGCGCGTCGCCGACATCGAGGCCGACGCCGCCGGCACCGTCGCCTCGGAGGGCCTGGCCTGATGGGACGCATCGGCGTCGTCACGTTCCCCGGCACGCTGGACGACCGGGACGCCGCCCGTGCGGTGCGCCTCGCCGGTGGCGAGCCCGTCGCGCTGTGGCACGCGGACGCGGACCTCAAGGGTGTCGACGCCGTGGTGCTGCCGGGCGGGTTCTCCTACGGCGACTACCTGCGCGCCGGGGCGATCAGCCGGTTCGCGCCCGTCATGGGTGAGGTCGTCGAGGCAGCCGGCCGGGGCCTGCCCGTGCTCGGCATCTGCAACGGCTTCCAGGTCCTCACCGAGGCCCACCTGCTGCCCGGGTCGATGATCAAGAACGACCACCTGCACTTCGTGTGCCGTGAGCAGGTGCTCAGCGTCGAGAACGTCGACACCGCCTGGACGCGCGCCTACAGCGCGGGTGAGCGCATCACGATCCCGCTGAAGAACCAGGACGGCCAGTACGTCGCCGACGAGCGCACGCTCGACGAGCTCGAGGGCGAGGGTCGGGTGGTGTTCCGCTACCAGGGCTGGAACCCGAACGGCTCGCGTCGCGACATCGCCGGGATCAGCAACGCGGCGGGCAACGTCGTGGGTCTCATGCCGCACCCCGAGCACGCGGTCGAGGCGGGCTTCGGTCCCGACGGGCCGAACGGACCGCGCACCGGCACCGACGGGCTGCGGTTCTTCACCTCGGTCCTGCAGGCGCTGGTCTCCTGACCGACCCCTGACCCGGCCGGCGGGCCGGTCGGCCGCGACGCACCGCTACGGCGTGATCCCGGCGACGACGTTGACCAGCAGCGCGACGATCACGGTGCCGAACGTGTACGACAGCAGCGCGTGCCCGAGCACCGTGCGCCGCAGCGCCGACGACCCGACGTCGGGGTCCGACATCGCGAAGCTCATCGCGACCGTGAACGCGACGTACGCGAAGTCGGAGTACCGCGGCGGCTCGACCTGGTGGAAGTCGATGCCACCGACGGGTGCGGTGTACCAGACCCACGCGTACCGCAACGCGTAGACCGTGTGCAACGACGTCCACGACGCGACGACCGCGACGAGCGCCGCCACGAGCGCCACGACGCGCCGTCGCGGCGGCCTTCCTGCTGTAGCCGCCCGTCGGCGACGACAGGAGCCAGCGGCAGGTGTGCGGCCAGTCGTGCGCGCCCGCCGGCCGCGTCAGCCGGCCGCCGGTGCGAACGTCAGCTCCACGTCGGGACCCGTGAGCTCGAGGTCGTCGCCCACGACCTGCGCGCTGTCGACGGCCAGGAGCGCGTCGACGAAGCCCTGCTCGAACGTCATGACGTCCTCCTCGCAGGCCATCCGCGTCAGTGCCGGCTCCTGCACGCTCCACCCGTCGGTGGTGTCGACGGCCGTGGTGTAGGTGTTGCAGCCCGCGTTGCCGGAGGCGCGGTCGCCCTCGACGATCAGGGTCGGCTGCGTGTCGGCCGGGATCGTCAGCTCGGCGCCGTCGATCTGCGCGGACGTCAGGTCCCACTCGCCGTCGAGGGTCGACCCGCTGCCTGCCGCGTCCGTCGTGGTCGGCGTCGAACCGGGCGCCGTCCCGCCGTCGGTCCCGTCCGTGCCGGTACCGGTCGCGCACCCCGCCACACCGAGGACCGCGGCGAGCACCAGCGCGGCGGCGTGCCGTGCGCGCGTCGTCGTCCCGTCCGTCGTCCCGCGCCGCCCTGCCGTGCGTGCCATGTCCGCCCCCTCGTCGTCGGCCGTCACCCGACGCGACGCTAGCGCCGCGGCGCCC
>JAFAEH010000041.1 GCA_023424135.1 Actinomycetes bacterium
CCGTGGCCCCGCCCGCGGCCGAGCCGACGACGCCCGCCGAGGACGACGCCACGACCGCCGCCGTCACACCCGCCGCGACCCCGTCGGCGACCACGACCCCGGCCGCACGCGCGGTGATCACCGCCGAGCGCTCCGAGGTCCTCGCGACCACCGGCGGGTCACCTGGACCTGCCGTCGTGGCCGGCCTGCTCGCACTCACCGTCGGCGCCGCAGCGGTGCTCTGGGCCCGGCACCGCACCGCGAGCGGGGTGAGCGCCGCGCAGCGGCACGCCCGCGACTGACCGACCCACCCTCCGGGACGGTCGTCCCCCTCGGCGGGGGCGACCGCCCGGGGCCCGTCCGATCTGCCGTCCCGGAGAAAACGAAGGGCTCGTCCTGTGACCCACCCCCGAACCACCCTGCGTCGCCTCGTCGCGACCGCCACCGTCCTTGCGGCCGGCGCCGCGACCCTGCTCGTCGCCGCACCGGCCGGCGCGGCCCCCACCGGGGCCTCGTCCGGCTGCGGCCGGCCTGCCGCGCTCAGCAGCGGCTCCCACACCCTGACGAGCGGCGGCCAGAGCCGCTCGTACACGCTGGACGTGCCCGACGGGTACGACCCGGACCGCCCGTACCGGCTGGTCGTGGGCCTGCACTGGCTCAACGGCGGCGCCGGCGACGTCGTCAACGGCGACTACTACGGGCTCAAGCCGCTCGCGGACGGCTCGACCGTGTTCGTCGCACCGCAGGGGCTGAACGCGGGCTGGGCGAACTCCGGCGGGCGCGACGTGTCGTTCGTCGACGACGTGCTCGCGGCGGTCGAGTCCGCCCTGTGCATCGACACGACGCAGCGCTTCGCGCTCGGGTTCAGCTTCGGCGGCGCCATGTCGAACGCGCTGGCGTGCGCCCGCCCCGAGACGTTCCGCGCCGTCGCCGCGTACGGCGGCGGGCCCATGAGCGGCTGCTCCGGCGGGACCGCACCCGTCGCGTACCTCGGGGTGCACGGCGTGGTCGACAACGTCGTCCCGATCTCGTGGGGCCGTGACCTGCGCGACCGGTTCGTGAAGAACAACGGGTGCACCGCGCAGAGCCCCCGCGAGCCCGCCGCCGGCAGCGGCACGCACGTACGCACCGCGTACACCGGGTGCGCCGACGGCAAGCCCGTCGAGTGGATCGCGTTCGACGGCGACCACTGGTTCACACCGCGCGACAACGGGGCGGCGAGCACCTGGGTGCCCGCCGCGACCTGGGCCTTCTTCACCTCGCTGCCCTCGACCCTGTCCGTCGAGCCGGCGGCCCCGGCCCCGACGAGCGCGGCACCGGCACCCACCGCGAGCTCGGCCCCCGCCCAGCCCGCACCGTCCGCGTCGCCCACCCCGAGCCGTCCGGTCGCGTCACCGAGCGCGGCACCGGCGGCCACCACCGGCCCGGCCGACGAGCCGTCGACCACGGCGGTCACCGCCACCCCGTCGGCGGCTGCCGTCGGCTCCGGCGGCACGGGCGGCACGGGCCAGGTCGCCGCGGACGCCGACGACGACCGGTCCGACGTGCTCGCCGCGACCGGCGCCTCCCGCGACACGCAGATCGCACTGGGTGCGCTCGCCGCGTTCGTGACGGCGCTCGGCGCGACCGCGCTCCTCTGGTCCCAGCACCGGCGGGCATCCGCCGCGGGCCCCCGTCGCGCCGTGCGCGCCGAGCGACCGCGACGGCACTGAGCCCGGGTGGCCGTGCCCGCCCGTCCCGGGCGCGGCCACCCGGTACGACCCGACGACCGAACCGGCGTCGCCCCACGACCGACGACCGTGCACGACCGACGTGGACCGACGACCGACGACCCGCAGGAGGCCCCGTGGACCGCAGCGCTCTCGTGCCCCGGCTCGTCGGGGCCCTCGCGCTGCTCGTCGTCGTCGGTCTGGTGTGCGCCGTGCCCGCACGCGCGACCGACGACCCGACGGCGGCGCCGTACGGCGCGCGGCACGACGCGCACCCGACGGTGCACGTGTCCCGGTCCGCCGTCGCACCGGGCGGGGCGCTCGACGTCGTCGTCACCGGTGCCACCCCCGGGACGCGTGTGGGCCTCGTCGTGCGCTACGGCGCGACACCCGTCGGTGCACCTCTCGCGGCCGGGGACGGGACGGCCCGCACGCGATGGGACGTCCCGGCACGGTTCGTGTCCGGCACCCACACCGTCGTCGCGACCCTGCAGGGTGCCGAGCCGGTCGAGGCCACGTTCGAGGTCCTGACCGACACCGGGACGACCGCCGGAGCCGCGCTCGCGGCGACCCGCCGAGACGTCCTGGGCACGCTGCTCGGCACCGTCGTGGCGCTCCTCGCCGCGCACACGGTCGTCGCCGCGCGGGGGCGGGCGCGGTCTCGGAGCCGCGCGGCGCGCACCGCCGGCACGCCCCGGGCGACGGCCCTTCGCGGCACACCGCCCGTCCTCGGTGCACCGCCCACCCTCGGTGCACCGCCCACCCTCGGCACACCACCCGCCGTCGGCACGCCATCGGTCCTCGGCGCCGCGTCCGTCCTCGACCCGTCACCGGCCGTCGACCCGTCGCCGGTCACCGACCTCCCCCGCAGCCGTCCGACGGTCCCGGGTCCCGGCCTCATCGAGCGCTACGGCGCATCGCTGCACGGCACGCCCCGCGGCCGCCGCACACCCGAGGCCACCGGTGGCACGGCCCCCGCGGGCGGCACCCCCGACAACCGCCCGCCCCACGACCGCCCGTCCCGCGACAGCGTCTCCCGCGACCGCGCCAGGACGTCCCGTCAGCACCCCGGCCGGCCCCTGCCCCACCGTCCGGCCGACCTGCCGACGCCGTTCGACGCCCCCGACCTCGAGCGGCACGCCGGCCCGCGCCGGCCACCGTCCACAGCACCGCGGACGTGCCCGAACGCAGCGGCGGCACACCTGCGCTGCGGCCCCCGCACCGGCACGCGCACCCGCACACCCCCCCCCCAGACCCCCCCCCCCCGGCCCCCCCCACCCCCCCCCCCCCCCCC
>JAFAEH010000071.1 GCA_023424135.1 Actinomycetes bacterium
CATGTACGTCGAGCGCAGCGACGCGTACGCGCGGTCCCCGGGCTCGACGATCGTCACGCCCGCCGGCGCGGTGCCGTACGCGATCCCGTCGACGCGCCGGGCGAGGGCCGCGGCGGGGCGGACCGGCCCGGTCGCGGTGCCGGTCGACGCGCGCTCCGCCGCGACCGCGTCACGGACCGCAGGCACGACCTGCTCGGCGAACGTCGTGATCGTGCGCGGGTCGTCCGAGCCGAGGACGAACGTGCCGATGCCGTCCTCGAGCGCGTACCGCACGAGCTCGTCGACCCACTGCTCGGGAGGGCCGTCCAGCCCGTCACCGGGGGCGGGGGAGAAGCGGCCGCCGACGTTGAGCAGGCGGCGGATCTCGCGCGGGTCGCGCCCGGCGGCGGTGGCGGCCTCGTCGACCGTCGCGTTGCCGCGCGCCAGGTCGCCGGGCTGCAGGTAGGACAGCGACGGCAGCCAGCCGTCCGCCTTGCGCCCGACGAGCCGCAGCATGCGCGGCTTGTACGCGCCCACCCAGACGCCGATGTCGTGCGCGGGCGCCGGGCCGCGCTTGGCGCCCGCGAGGCGGTGGTGGTCGCCGCCGACGCGCACGGGTCCGCGACCGTCGGTGTCCCACAGCGCGCGGATCACGTCGATCGCCTCGTCGAGCGCGTCGACCGCCTCGCCGGGGGTCAGGCGCGGGAACCCCATGCCCTCGATCGCGTCCCAGAAGGCGCCGGCGCCCAGGCCGAGCTCCACGCGCCCGCCGGAGAGCAGGTCGAGGCTCGCGGCGGCGCGCGCCAGGACGGCCGGCGGGCGCAGGGGCACGTTGAGGACGTTGCCCGCGAGGTGGACGCGCTCGGTGCGCGCGGCGGCCCAGGAGAGCAGCGTCCACGTGTCGAGGAACGACGGCTGGTAGGGGTGGTCCTGGAACGTCACGAGGTCGAGGCCGACCTCCTCCGTCAGCACCGCGAGCGCGACGGGGGTCTGCGGGTCGGCGTTCTGCGGGGTGAGGAACGTGCCGAACCGCAGGTCGTGCCCGTAGTCGGTCATGGGGAGCCTCCGTGGTGCGTGGGGTTGCGCTCCTCGTGCGAACCACCCGCGGGGGCTGCCGCTTCCCGACACCGCCGCCGACGGTGGTGCGAGCTGGTCACATCCGACGCGCGAGGGGCCGCGCTGTGGTCACACACGTGACCACTGCGCGGCCCCTCGCGGGTAGGTCAGACGAAGCGCCAGAGGTGGTCCGTCGTGCCGCTGTCGTCCCAGACCAGGACCTGCGCACCCTGGCTCGTGGACATGCCGTCCGCGCCGAGCACGCGGCCGGTCGCGCTCTGGATGCGGAAGTACCCGCCCGAGCCGTACCGCAGCCGCCACCGCTGCGCGGTGGTCCCGGTGTCGGTCGTCGAGATCGCCCGGCCGCCGTTGCCGGTGCCGTCGGTCGCGAGGACCTTGCCGGTGTGCTGGTTGCGCAGCCGCACGTAGCCGTCGGTGCCGACGACCGCGGTCCACAGGTGGTCGGCGGTGCCGGTGTCGCCCCACTGGACCACCAGGGCACCGTCGGCCGTCGACATGTTCGTCACCCCCAGGACCATGCCGCTGTTGAGGTTCTGGATGCGGCGGGCGCCGGTGTGCACGACGCGCCAGCGGTTGTCCGCGCTGCCGTCGTCGCCGGACATGACGACCTGCGCACCCTGCGACGTCGCGTTGTTCTGGATGCCGAGCACACGGTTGGTGTGCACGTTGCGGAGCTTGTGCGTGCCGTCGCCGTTGTCGACGAGCACCCAGCGGTGGTCGGCGGTGCCGGTGTCGCTCCACTGCAGGACGCGCGCACCGTCGGACGTCGACATGTTCTCGACGCCGAGCACCTTGCTGCTGTGCACGTTGCGCAGCTTGAGCGCGTCACCGTCGGGCACGAGCACCCAGTCGTGGTCGGCGGTGCCGGTGTCGCCCCACTGCACGGCCAGGCCGCCGTCGGACGTCGACATGCCGCTGACGCCGAGGACCATCCCGCTCGCCACGTTGAACAGGCGGTAGGGGCCGGAGTTGCCCCCTCCGACGGTGCCGCCGCCCTGCCCGTTGGTCGTCCAGTAGACCGTGTAGTTGTACCCGTGCGCCTCGTAGAACGGTGCCAGCGCGACGTCCTGCCCGCCGGCGCGCGCCGTGAAGGCGAGCGACGTGCCGGTCCGGGTGACCGACCCCGCCTCGAGCGACGGCGGGCCGCTGAGCGTCTGGCTGCCGTAGTTGCCTGCGAGGACGACGGGCCCGTAGAAGACCGCACCGACGTTCTGGTTGTCGGGTGCCGCCTCGACGCGCACGGTCATGGGCAGCCGCAGCGTGATCGTGTCGCCCGCGGCCCACGTGCGGGTGATCGTCGCGTACGACCCCGGGGTCGCGGTGACGTTCTGCGCCTGGCCGTTGACGGCGACCGTCGCGCCCTGCGCCCACGACGGGATGCGCAGGCGGATCGCCCAGGAGCCCGACGGGCTGCCGCCGATCGTCAGCGTCGTGGTGTCGCTGACGGGGTACGTCGTGGCCTGCGTGACCGTGACGTTGCGCGCCGACCACGTGAGGACCGACGGCATGTACAGGTTCACGGTCAGGGTCGTGCCGGCCTGGAAGTAGATCGAGTCCATCAGCTTGGTGTTGGTCTCGATGCCGGTGCCCTGGCAGCACCAGAACGTGGTGTACGGCGTGCTGAACGTGCCGCCGCCCCATGCGGGACCGGAGCTGACGCCGCGACGTCCGCCGGGCTTGAGCGGTGTGAAGTACGAGAAGCCGCCCATCGCGTCGGACGGGTTCTGCGCGCCGATGAGGTGGTTGAGCAGCGCACGCTCGTAGAAGTCGAAGTACCGCGCGTCGTTCGGGTCGAGCGTCCACAGCTCGCGCGTGAGCTTGAGCATGTTGTACGTGTTGCACTGCTCGCAGGAGTCGTCGCGCAGGTACGCGGCGATCGCGTTGGGCGGACGGAAGTGCTCGGCCTGCGAGTTGCCGCCGATCGCGTAGGTGTGGGCGCCGACGGTGATGGCCCACGCGTTGCGCGCGATGTCGCGGTAGCGGGTCGTCCCGGTCGACTTGTACTCGCGGGCGGCCCCGACCCACTTGGGCACCTGCGTGTTGGCGTGCAGACCGTTGAGCTGGTCGTTGTTGGCGGCGAGCGGGTCGAAGATCGACGCGTGGTCGAAGCGCTGGGCCACCGTGAGCCAGCGCTGGTCGCCCGTCATGAGGTACAGGTCCGCCAGGACGGCGTTCATGCCGCCGAACTCGACGCGCAGGCACGTCTGCATCTGGGACTGCGACAGGCGGGCCGTGCGGGTGTCGACCCACGCCGCGAAGCGCAGCAGGACGTCACGGGCCTGCGTGCTCTCGAGCAGACGCCACACGTCGAGCAGCCCCGCGAGCGTCTTGTGCAACGCGTAGTACGGCACGTTGCCGTTGCCCGAGCCGGTCTCGGCCACGCCGATCTCCGACTCGGGGAACCCTGCCAGGTAGCCGGTCGCGAACCCGGCCGCGGAGTTGTTCGCCTGGCACTTCGCGAGCTCGGCGACCATGTACGTCGCCTTGTCGCGGCACACACCGTCGCCCAGGACGACGGCGGCCTGCGCCCACGCGGTGAGGAAGTGGCCCTGGCTGTGGGTGCGGAACGGGAAGTTCGGTGCCTCCCACCCCGACAGCGCGGTCGCCCCCTGCGTCGAGAGCCGGTGATTGGCGCGGAAGTTGTACAGCAGGCGGTCGACGTCGACGCTGCGCAGGTAGTTCAGCGTGCGGGTCTGGTTCTCCATCCAGCGGCTCGCCGTGAGCCGGACCTGGCCCAGGTCGAAGGGCTGGGCGTTCGCACCGATCTCGGTGCGCTGCTGGGGGAGGACGCCGAAGGCGGTCTCGGTCAGCAGTGTCGGCCCGGCGAGGGCCGCCAGGCCGGTGACGCCGGTTGCCTGCAGCAGGCGTCGGCGGGAGAGCGTCGGCCCGGCGGGACGGGTGCCGGGCTGGGACGGGTGGGTCATCGTTGAGCCTCCGTCGAGGAGATGTGAACGATCACAACGAACGACGCGACGGTAGGCCGGGCAGAGCTCCGGAGTAAACGCCCGGGGCGTATGAGAAGCGTTTAACCTCGCCCTCGTCACCCCCGTGCACCCTTCCGCCCGCCGCTCCTCGGGATCCCGCGGTTGGTGGGCGGTGCGGTGCTCGGCGGTGGGCGCGTGCGGTGCTCGCGGACGGACGTCGGCAGGTGGGGCGCGTCGCCCGTCCGTGCGGACGAGGAGGTGGGGCGGACGGGCGACGCGCTGGGGATGGCGCCGAGGGTCGTCGGCGTCACCCACCGCTGGAGCGCCTGCGGGTCCGGGCCCGCGTCACCGGGCTCCCGACTCGCTGCCCCCGGACGGCGCTCCGGGTCCGGGCCCGCGCCTTGCCGAGCGGCGCGAGGCCGAGCGACCCCGTGTGAGCGATCAGATCGACGTGACGAACGGTAGCGCTGCGCCCGCCGGACCTCAATGGCTGGTTGCGGCTCCGCTCGAGCGTCTCACCCCCAGTGGCGCGAACTCGGACTTTGGCGGCTTCTGACGGCTCATGAGCCGCCAAAGTCCGAGTTCGGCGATCGGTGGGGCGGGTGGTGGGGATGGGGCGGGGAGATGGGGCGGGCTTGTCACGGGGCTGGTTCTGTGGTTCATTAGTCGAGTAATGAACCACAGAACCAGCAGGGAGGGGTGCCGTGTTCGACGGACGTGACCCCGTGTACCTGCAGATCGCCGACCAGATCCGCCGGGACGTGCTCTCCGGTGCGCTGGCGGCCGAGGAGCAGGTCATGTCGACGACGCAGTACGCGACGACGTTCCGCATCAACCCGGCGACCGCCGCCAAGGCCTTCGCCCAGCTCGTCGACGAGGGCGTGCTCTACAAGCGCCGCGGCGTCGGCATGTTCGTCGCCCCCGGGGCCCGCGAGCGGCTGCTCGCCGACGCGCGTGAGTCGTTCTTCGCCGAGACGGTCGACCCCGTCGCCGACGCGGCGCGCGTGCTCGGCATCGACGTCGAGGACGTCGTCGCACGTCTGCGGGAGCGCGCCGCGACCCTCCCCGGGCCGACGCCGGCCGGTACGCCGGCCGAACTCGGTGCGCCGGCCGGACCCGGTGCGCCGCCCCCCCCCCCAGCCCCCCCCCCCCCCCCCCCCCCCCCCC
>JAFAEH010000077.1 GCA_023424135.1 Actinomycetes bacterium
CGACTGCTCCGACCGCGAGCGAGCGCGCTCCCCGGGCCCCCAGCGCGTGCGCCGCGAGCGGCCCGGCCGGCACGCGTGCCGCGCCCGCCTCCGCCGCGTACACCTTGACCGGCACGCCGTTGAGCGCCTGCCGCCAGATGCCGCGCGCGCCGTCGCGGGCCAGGTCCTGCGCGGCGCGCACCCGCATCGCGGGGGTGGTCAGCGGCGCCGGCGGACGCTCGCCCCGGGCCGTGAGCGCTCGCGTCACGAGCACCCCTGTGACGGACCCGACGGCCAGGCACGCCGCGGCCGGGAGCACGCGCCGGGGGTGCGCGGCCGCGACGAGCACGAGGTACATCTCGGACGTCACGGGCAGGCTCACGGCCTCGGCGAACCCCCAGGCCACCGCACCGGCCATGCCGAGCGGCCCGGACATCACACCCCGCAGCACGCGCCACGTGCGCGACCGCGTCGGCACCGGCGGACCGGCCGCGAGCAGCCCCTCGATCTGGGCGACCAGGGGCGCCATGTCCGTCAGCCCGTGCGGGTCGACCGGGTGACCCACGCGCACCTCGACCGGCCCGGGCCGCAGACGCCCGCTCTTGGCGAGCAGCTCTCCGGTCCCGACGACCGCCACGGGCAGGATCGGCACGTCGAACTCCTGCGCGATCCGCAGCGCACCGGAGCGGAAGTGACCGAGGCGCCCGTCGGTCGAGCGGGTGCCCTCGGGGAAGACCAGCAGGCTCGACCCGCTGCCGAGCACCTGCGTGGCCCCGTCGACGAGCGAGTCGTACCCACCACCGCCGTGCCGCCGCACGGGGACCGCCCCGATCGCGAGCTTCAGCGCCCGGGCCTTCCACGGGTTGTCGAACCAGTAGTCCCCGGCGGCGACGACGACCGGCTTGTACGGCGCCGGGAACGCGGCGATGAGCGCGGGCGTGTCGGCGTGCGACTGGTGGTTGGCGACGACGACCATCGCCTCGTACGGGGCCGCACCGACCACCCGGAACCCCCCGACCAGGTGGAACACGTTGCGCCAGAACGTGTGGCGTACCGCGCCCGCGAGGTTGAAGCCCGGTGGCAGCCCGACGCGGTGGCGCAGCCGGTGCAGCCGGTCGAGCGCGTCCTGCGCGGCGCCACGCGGCCCGTCGGCCGCCGTCGCATCGGCCGTCGCCCCGTCGGCACCCGTCCCGTCGGCACCCGCGAGGTCGTCGCCCGTCCGGTCGTCCTCGGTCCGGTCGGCGCTCACGCGAGCACCCACGCGAGCGGCAGGACCAGCAGCAGCGAGTCGACGCGGTCGAGCAGACCGCCGAACCCGGGCAGCCACGTCCCCGCGTCCTTGACGCCCGCGCGCCGCTTCACCATCGACTCCACCAGGTCACCTCCGACACCTCCGAGGACCACGGCCACGACGAGCCCGGGCGAGACAGCGCCGAGCACCACGAGGACGAGCGTGCCACCGATCGCCGCACCGACGAGCCCGCCGACGGTCTTGTTCGGGCTCAGCGGTGACAGCGGACGACGGGCCCACGCGAACCGTCGCAGCCCCTGGCCCCCGCACCACGCGGCGACGTCGGTCGCCGCGGCCGCGAAGCACAGCAGGAAGGCGTCGGACCCGACGAGCACGAGGTGCGCGAGCGACCAGCACAGCCAGATCGACCCGAACGCGGCACCCGTGGCGCGCTCGACCCCACGCTCGGCGTCGCCCGCGAGCACGGCCGGCACGGCGCACAGCAGCGCGACGAGCGGCACCAGCGCGAGCAGCCCCGGGTCGAGCCAGGCGGCGAGCGGGTACGCGACGGCCAGCAGCAGCAGGACGGCCGTCTCCGGCCGGGGCAGACGGGTCATGGCGGCGAACTCGCGGACGGCCTGCAGCGCCAGGAGCACCGCGAGCAGCGTCGTCGGACCTGGGCCGAGCCACATCGGGATGCCGATGACGGGCAGGATCAGCGCCCACGTCGTCCACCGGCGCCGCAGCTCGGGCCGCCGCGACGCGAGGACCGGGACCGCCGCCACCGCGAGGATCCCCGCGGTGAGCGCGAGCAGGAAGACCGCGCGGCCGTCCAGGTCGAGGTGCCACGCGCCGAGGTGCAGGTCCACGCCCCACGCGCTGCGGTCGAGACCTGTCCACGTCGCGAGCGGGTCGACGACGCCGGGTCGCTGCGTCGGGTCGACGCTCACGCGCGGCCCGCCGGTGCGGGCGCGGTCAGCAGGGCGTGGATGCGCCGGGCGCGCAGCAGCGCGGTGAGCAGCGAGCCGACGACGAGGACGAGCGCGACCCACGGCAGCCAGGCCGGCACCGCGGCGGCGAGGACCGCGAGCGCGCACCGCTCGGTCTTGCCCAGCGGTCCGCCGTTGAGCCGGGCCGCACCCGCGCCGGCACCGGCGAGCGAGACGAACGTCGGCAGCGTCGCGGCGACGGCGGCGACGAGCACCCAGCCCAGGGGCGTCAGACCCGCGACCGCCCCGGCGTCGGACCGCACGGCGAGCACGGCCATGCCGGCGAGCACGAGCAGGTCGGACGTCCGGTCGCCGACCTCGTTCAGCACGAAGCCCCACGGCCGGGAGACCCCCCGCGCGCGGGCGACGGCCCCGTCGAGGTTCGCGCCCGCGAGCCTGCCCGCCAGCAGGACGAGTGCGGCCGGCCACCACCCCAGCGCGACCGCGACACCCGCGAGCGCGGCCGACACGACGCCGAGCACGGTGAAGACGTCCGGGGACGTCCCGCGCGCGACCGCACCGTCGACGAGCAGGCGCAGCCGACGCGTGTACCAGGGCTTGAGCGCGTACAGCGACGGCATGTCCGCGACTGTAGCGACCGCACCCGCGAGCGCGGCACCCACCCACCCCGCGAGCGCGGCCGTCGTCCACCGAGGGCGGGTGAGACGAGTACCGCGCCCGGCGGACGAGTACCGCGCTCGCGAGGGTGGGTGGAGGCGCGTCAGCGCAGGGGGGTCGTGATGCGGTCGGCCTGCGTGAGGAGGGTCGTGCGGGCCGCCGGGGTCGCGGACGACAGGCGTGAGTCACGCAGCCGCTCGAGGCGGTCGGCCCACCCGACCAGGAGCCTGGCGGCCAGGCGCAGGTCGCCACGGTCGGCCGCGTGGTCGGCGGCGGCCAGGGTGACCCGCCCGTCGACGACCGCCAGACCGCGCACGTCGCGCGACGTGACGAGCCGGTCGAACGTGGCGCGCAGCGCGTCGATCGACCCGGGCTGCCACGACACGGCGACCGGCACGGTCGTCAGGTCCGTGTCGGACGCGAGGTAGTAGCCGGGGTACGACGGCTGGTTGTACGTCGTCTGCTGGCGCGCCACCTCGGCGCGGTACTGCGGGTCGTGCATGAGGGTGACCAGGCCGCGGTCGGTGACCTCGGGCGAGACGTAGATGCGGATCGCCGAGGAGTCGACGGTGCGCACCAGCAGCTCCTCGCGCCAGTCCCCGAGGACGTCGGCGACGAGCGAGGGGTTGCCCTTGGTGCCGTTGTTGGTGCGCGTGCCCTCGGCGGTGAGCAGGACGCCGCGCGTGGCGTCGACGATCGTGGGCGTGACGTCACCCGCGCCGTCGACGATCTGCGTGGTGCCGTCGGCGGCCCAGCGGATCGACATGTTGGTGCCGGGGATCGTCGGCTGCAGGACCTGCCCGTCGGCCGAGTACAGGCCGGACGCGTCGGTCCCGCCGGGCAGGGACGCCCAGCCCTCGAGGCCGGGCACGTCGGGGCGGACGTCGCCGACCATGCCGCGTCCGGTGTCACGTCCGGAGTAGACGCCGAACAGCACCTCGCCCGTCGCACCGTCGCGCATGGCCATGCCGTACGGCGCCCACGTGCCGCCCTCGTGGACGGTGAAGATCTCCAGCCCTGGCCGGGCGGGGTCGATGTCGGTCACGTGCATCGCGTCGCCGTGGCCCAGCCGCGCCCAGGCGCCGGGCTCGGCGCTGCCCTCGGGCAGGGTCGCGAACGACGAGTACAGCAGCGAGCCGTCGTCGTCGATCGTCGCGGAGCCGTAGACGATCTCCTGGCGCCCGTCGCCGTCGACGTCGGCCGCGGACATCGAGTGGAAGCCCTGCGTGGTGAGGGTTGCGAACTCGGGGTCGGTGCCGTCGACGCCGTGCGGGCCGTCGTTGAACGGGTTCGACATGGGCGTCCAACCGGAGTCGACGTACCACCGCTCCGTGAGGCGCTTGCCGTCCCAGTCGTAGGCGACGAGCGTCGAGCGCGTGTAGTAGCCGCGGGCGAAGACCGCGGACGGGCGCTCGCCGTCGAGGTACGCGACACCGGCGAGGAACCGGTCGACACGGTTGCCGGGCTCGATGCGGGCCATCGCGTAGTCGCCCCACAGCAGCCCGTCGTCCTCGCGGCCGGGCTTGTAGCGGATGGTCTGCAGCTCCCGCCCGTCGCCGCCGACGACCGTGAGGTACTCGGGTCCGTCGACGATGAACCCCTCGAAGGTCCGCAGCAGGTTGCGCGCGCTGCGGGCGGGCGCGTAGACGTCCATGAAGTGGTCGACCAGGGCGCGCGCGTCGGCGTCGGACAGCGGGTAGTCGTACTGCGGGTCGAGGCCGAACGCCTCCTCGAGGGTCGCGGGCCACTGCCCGGACGTCACCTCGGGCCGCTCGGCCCACCCGCGGAACATCGCGACGACGTGCTCGTAGTAGCCCTCGCGTGAGAGCCGGTAGTCGTCGGCGTGCGTCACACCGGCACGCACGTCCTCGCGCGGCAGCGTGATCGGGCGCGTCGCGCGCACCGACCCGTCGGGCGCGTACGTCGTGATCGTCGTGCCTGGGGCGGTCTTGAGGAGCATCTCGGCGCGGCCGTCGCCGTCGAGGTCGTACACGGGGAACTGCGTGTAGTGCGCGCCCGCGCGGACGTTGACACCCAGGTCCAGGCGCCACAGCTGCGTGCCGTCGAGCTCGTAGGCGTCGACGTACACGTTGCCGGTGTAGCCGATCTGGGAGACGTCCTTGGAGTTCGAGGGGTCCCACTTGACGACGAACTCGTACTGCCCGTCGCCGTCGAGGTCCCCCACGCTCATGTCGTTGGCGGAGTACGTGTACGCCTCACCGACGGGCGTGACACCGTCGGCGGGCCTGTTCAGGGGGAGGTCGTGGTAGCCGTCGGCCCAGGCGGTGACCGCGTCGCTGACGTCGACCTCGACACCGTCGACGACGGCCTCGACCGTGTACGTGGACGCGGCGGTGCCGTCGGCGTCGAGCAGGTTGGTGGCGCCCTCGACCGTCGCGACGGGCGTGCCGTCGCGGTAGACCGTGAACTGCGGTCCCGTCTGGGTGGTGGCGGTGGCGCCCGTGACCTCGGGGGCGAGCAGACGCCAGGACACGAGCACGCCCTCGGACGTCGCGACGGCGACGAGGCCACGGTCGAGGTGCTCGAGGCGGACGGCCGAGCCCGGGCGGCCGTGGCCAGGTCCCGCACCGCGTTCGTGCACGGCGTCGGTGGGGGCGGACGGTACGGCGGAGGCAGGGGCGAGCGCCGCGCCGGTGAGCAGGACGGCCGCGCCGCACGCGACGGCGGGCAGGAGGACGGGGGTTCTCAGGGTGCGCAGACTCATCGTCGAATCCCTTCGGGTGTCCGGACGGGGCGTGGGCGTCGCCGTTGACGCCCGGGCGACCTGCGAGGAATGCGCTTGCCGTCCGGTTGTACCGATTCAATCGGCGGGACAGCCGCGCAGTCAACGGGCAAACCGGACGCCGTCCCGTGGGCACGCCACCCGCCCCCCCCGCCGCACGGACCACCCGCCAGCGGGTGATGTGGGCCCGTCGGGCCGGGACGCGGTGCACCGAGCCCCTAGACTCACCGGGTGATCTTCAAGGCGGTGGGCGAGGGACGTCCGTACCCGGAGCACGGGTTGACGACCCCCGCGCAGTGGGCGGACGTGCCGCCGCGGCAGGTGCGGCTCGACGAGCTCGTCACCACCAAGCGGACCCTCGACCTCGACGCGCTGCTCGCCGAGGACTCCACGTTCTACGGCGACCTGTTCGCGCACGTCGTGGAGTACAAGGGCATCCTCTACCTCGAGGACGGTCTGCACCGGGCGGTCCGTGCCGCCCTGCACCAGCGTGCGCTGCTGCACGCCCGGGTGCTGTCCCTGACGGACGCCGCACGGAGCGAGTGAGGAACAGGGGGGCTCCGTGAGCGAGCACGACCGGGCAAGAGCCCTGCGCCGACGGCACATGCACGAGCGGCAGGCCGTGGTGTTCGGCGTGCTCCTCGCCGCGCTCGCGGTCGCCGGCCTCGGGGCCGCCGCGATGTACACCGACAGCCTGTCGCTGCCGTTCCTCCAGCGCGAGTTCTCCGCCGAGCCCACCGAGGAGGCGGAGGTCGTCCGCACGTACTGCCCGCCCGAGGGCGCGCTGCCCGTGGCGACCGACCAGATCACGGTCGACGTGTACAACGGCGCCAACGTCGGTGGCCTGGCCGCGCAGACGGCCGCCAGCCTGACCGAGCGCGGGTTCGTCGTCGGCGAGCTGGACAACGCACCGACCAAGGTCGAGGGCGTGGGCCGCATCATCTACGGCGCGAACGGCATCGCCGCCGCGTACACCCTGCAGGCGTACCTGCCGGACGCGATCCTCGTCCCGGACGCGCGCGCCGACGCGCTGCTCGACCTCGTCGTCGGCACCGGCTACGAGGGGCTGGCGCCCGCCGAGGAGGTCGTGCTCGACCCCAACGCGCCGCTGGTCGGCCCCGAGGGCTGCATCCCGTTCTCGGAGATGGCGCCCCCCGAGCCCGAGGAGCCCGCCGAGGGTGAGCAGCCGGCGGAGGGTGAGCAGCCCGCCGAGGGCGAGCAGCCCGCCGAGGGTGAGCAGCCCGCCGAGGGCGAGCAGCCCGCCGAGGGCGCCGAGGGCTGACGCCCGACACCCCGCACGCGTCACCCGGCCCTGTGTCCGGCACGCGTCACCCGACCCTGCATTCGCGCCCGGCACCGCCCGGCACCGCCTGGGACCGCCCGGCGGCCCAGGTCGGTGACCGCCCGGCGGTCCGGGTTCGGCGCGCGGGTCAGTGCGTGAGCTCGTCGCCCCCGGGCACCGAGGCCGGCGTCGCCGGCTCCTCGTGCGTCCCGCGCCACTGCGCGACGACGCGCATGAGGTGGTACAGCCCGATCGCGGCGGCGGTCCCCAGCGCGATGCCCTCGAACTGCAGGTCCCCTGTGCTCCACTCGAAGTTCGCGATGCCGATGATGAGCGCCACGGCCGCGGGCATGAGGTTGACCGGCGACGAGAAGTCGACCCGGTGCTGGACCCAGATGCGCGCACCGAGCAGCCCGATCATCCCGTACAGGACCGCGGCGGCACCGCCGAGGACACCGTTCGGGATGGTCGCGACGAGCGCACCGAACTTCGGCGACAGGGACAGCAGCAGCGCGGTCGCCGCCGCGACCCAGTACGCCGCCGTCGAGTAGACGCGCGAGGCGGCCATGACGCCGATGTTCTCCGCGTACGTCGTCGTGCCCGAGCCGCCGCCCGTGCCCGCGAGCGTCGTCGCGAGGCCGTCCGCCATGAGGGCACGTCCGACGTACGGGTCGAGGTCGCGGCCCGTCATCGCCGCGACGGACTTCACGTGGCCCACGTTCTCGGCGACGAGCACGAGCACCACGGGCAGGAACAGGCCGAGCACGGCCAGGTCGAACGTCGGCGTGACGAACGGCGGCAGGCCCACCCACGCGGCCTCACGGACCGGGTCGAGGTCGACCTCGCCGCGCACCAGCGCGACCGCGTACCCGACGAGCACACCCACCAGGATCGACAGGCGGCCGAGGATGCCGCGGAACAGCACCGTGACCAGGACGATCGACAGCAGCGTGACCGTCGCGGTGACGGGCGCCGCGCGGAACCCGGAGCACGTCCCGTCGTCCGAGCAGGACCCCCAGGCGGCGGGTGCCAGGTTGAACCCGATGAGCGCGACGATCGTGCCCGTCACGACGGGCGGCATGAGCGCGTCGATCCAGCGCGTACCCGCGACGTGCGCGACGACGCCGACGAGCACGAGCGCGAGCCCCGTCACGAGGATGCCGCCGACCGCCACCGACTGCCCGCCCGACGCGGTCGCGGCCGTGACGGGCGCGATGAACGCGAAGCTCGAGCCGAGGTAGCTGGGCAGCCGGTTGCGGGTGACCAGCAGGAACAGGGCCGTGCCGAGCGCCGAGAAGAACAGCGTGGTCTGCGGCGAGAACCCCGTCAGGAGGGGGACGAGGAAGGTCGCACCGAACATCGCGACCACGTGCTGCATGCCGATGCCGACGGTGCGGCCCCACGCGAGCCGCTCGTCGGGCGCCACCACCCCACCGGGGGCCACCGTCCGCCCGTCGCCGTGCACCGTCCAGCCCCAGCCGCTCATGTGTTTCTCCCCGTCGCGTCGTCCCCCGCCGTCGCAGAGGGTAGCGACGCGCGGCTCGTCGCGGCAGGGACCGACGTCCGGCGCGCCGCACGGGACCGCGCGGGACGGCGGCCCGCCCCGGCCTCACCCACGACTTGTCCCCGACGGGCGGCCGGGAGCAGGCCGTGCGACGGTGGAGGTCACGCCCGAGCGCCGGGCGCACGCCCCGAAGGAGGCCGACGATGACCGTGCCGACGACCCCCGACGAGCACCGCCCCGCGAGCGACGGGACCCCGGCCGGGACACCGCTCGCGGCCGACCCCGCGGCCCCGGCCGACGTCCCCGACCCGGTCGTGGCGACGGCCCCGCAGACCGACGCCGCCCCCGAGGACGAGGCGGACGAGGTGCTCGACGCACCGCGCGCGGCGCCCGGCTTCCCGCCCGCACCGACCGGCACCCCGGGCACGGTCATGCCGCCCCATCGCCCCATCTGACGCGGCTGCGCACCCTCCGGGGCGAGGGCGGTCGCCGCACCGGCCGACCCGTCACGTAGCCTGATCGGCGCCACGTCCCGCCGTCGCCCCGGAGGTCGCCCTGACCGCCGCCCCGCCGCCGGCCCGCCGCGCCCGTGCCGCCCGGTGGACCGTCCTCGTCTGGGTCGCGTTCGTCGTCGTGCACGCGTGGCTCACGTACCTGGGCGCCGGGCTGGGCGTGTCGTTCGGCGACGTCGACCTGTACCGGCAGTGGGTCCGCGGCGGGCTCGCGCTCGGTACCTGGCCGGTCCTCGACCATCCGTGGGTGTACCCGGCGGGTGCGCTCGTGCCGATGGTCCTGGCGGCGCTCACCGGCGCGACGCCCGACGCGCCCTACGCCGCGGCCTGGAGCGTGGTCGTCACGGTGCTCGACGCGGCGGCCGTGGCACTGCTGCTGCGTCGCCCGCGCGGGCACGTGGCCGCCCTGTGGTGGCTGGGGTTCCTCGTGCTGCTGGGACCGGTCGCGATCGGACGGGTCGACGGGGTGGCCGCACCGCTGACGGTCGCGGCGCTCGTCCTCGCGCTCACGCACCCGCGCACGTCGACCGCGCTGCTGACCGTCGGCGCCTGGGTCAAGGTCGCACCGGGCGCGGGTGTCGTGCCCCTGCTGCTCGCCGCGCGCCGACCGTGGCGCGAGGTCGTGCTGCCCGGCGCCGCGGTGTGCGCGCTCGTCGTCGGGACGGTCGCCGCGCTCGGCGGCGGTGCGCACGTCGCGTCGTTCGTCCGCGTGCAGGAGGTGCGGGGCCTGCAGGTCGAGGCCGTCGCGGCGACGCCGTGGGTCGTCGCGGGGCTGTGGACGTCCGCGGTCGAGCGGCCGTTCAACCCGGAGATCGTGACGTTCGAGGTCCGGGCGCCGGGCACGCAGACCGTTGCGGACGTGCTCGGCGCGGTCCTGCTCGTCGCGTTCGCCGCCGCGACGGCGCTGCTGTGGTGGTGCCGCCGCCGCGACGGCGACCGGTTCTGGGCCGACGACGTGCTGCGCGGCGACTTCGTGCTGCGCGGCACGTTCGTGCTGACGCTCACGCTCGTCGTCGCGAACAAGGTCGGCAGCCCGCAGTTCATGACGTGGCTCGCACCGCCCGTCGTCGTGGCGCTCGCGCTCGGGCGCCCCTGGTGGGGGCGCACGGCGGCGACGCTGCTGGGGGTCGCGGCGGCGACGCAGTGGGTCTACCCGTGGGCGTACGCCGCGCTGCTCGCCGGCCGCCCCATCACGACGACCGTCCTGGCCGGCCGCAACGTGCTGCTCGTCGTCCTGCTGGTCGTCGCGGTGACGCACCTGCTGCGTCCGCCCACGCCCCGCGCCACGGACCCGGGCGTGCCCGCGGCACCCGGTCGCTCAGGCGCCGTGCGCCGCGAGCCAGGCCAGCAACCAGGCCCGCGAGCTCCCGTCGTCGACCGAGGCGTCGGGTAGCGACAGCGCGTCCTGCCACGCCGCCGCGGCCTCGTCGGGGCCCGCGAGCGCGCGGAACATGAGCAGGTAGTCGCCGAACAGGACGTCCGGACCGTCGGGTGCGGCCTCGTCGACCTGCGCGAGGATCGTCGCGGGGTCGACGCCCACCGCGAGGTAGTCCGACACCGGGCCCATCGGGATGAGCAGGATGCCGAGCATCGCGCTCGGCTCGGCGCTGAACCACGTCGCCCAGTCGCGCTTGCCGCCCCAGACCAGCGAGAACACGCGGTGCTCGAACCCGTCGACCACCGGGTCGTCCAGGTCGGGGTCCGTCCAGTAGGTCCGCGCGGACGCGGCCTCGGTCGACGCGAGCCACGTGGCCTGCGTGAGCAGGTCGTCCTGCCCGGAGACCTGCGCCCACAACCCGATGCCGTTCCACGCGTTGACGGCCTCGGACGCGGACTCCTGGTTGTTGCCGTCCGCGAACGGCGACGTGCCCGACGCCCACGCGTGGCCCGCGTAGGGGTCGAACGTGCGCAGCTGCGGCAGCGCGTCGGACGGCTGCGCTGCGGCGACGTCGGCGGCGAGCGCGTCCATCACGGGGCGCACGTCGTCGACGAGCCCGGGGTCGTCCGCGCCGAGGAGCCCGGCGGCGGACAGCAGGTAGCCGTAGTGGAAGTGGTGGTCGTTGAGCTCCTCGGAGCCGAACGACGGTGTGCGGCCGATGACGGAGCGCGCGGCCTCGTCGTACACGAAGCAGCGTGCGTCACGCTCGTCGCACCCGTGCGGCTGCGCCCACTCCCGCAGCGCGTCGGCGACGCGCGCGCGCAGGTCCGCGACCAGGTCGGCGGCGCCGAGCTGCTCACCGAGCACGACGAGCGTCGCGGCCCGGTACAGGTGCTTGCCGCCGAAGTACGTGTCGGACGCGAACGCCCCGGTCCCGGCGACGTCGGTCGCGAGCTGGTCGAGGACCGCGGCGCGGCGGTCGTCGGGGACGTCGTCGAGGTCGAGGCGGCCCGTGGGGTGCAGCGTCGGGGCGTAGGACGTGAGCGTGGAACCCGTGCACAGCACGAGCGTGCCGTGCACGCTGCGGTACGTGCCGAGCCCGCAGCCGTCGCGCTCCGGCTGGGCGCCGCGCAGGTGGTGCGCCATGAGCACGTACGCGCTCGGTGTCGCACCCGCGGTGCGGTAGGTCAGCGTCGTGCGCGCCACGTCGTCGTCGACGCCGTAGGTGACGTCGACACCCACGACGGGGTCGACGGCCGCGGCGGCGAGCGCGGCGGCGGTGCCCGCACTCGCGTCGGCGGGCAGCGCGTACCAGGTGGCCGTCTCCCCCGCGGGCAGCGCGAGGCTCCCGCCGTCGGGGGCGGCGCCGTCCGCCGACGTCGCGAGCGCCCACGTCGTGCCGGAGACCTCCGCGGTCGCGACGTCCGCGCCGGCGGTGAACGCCGGGTCGACCGGCACGTCGACGTCGACCGCGGCCGTGAAGGACACGAACGGGGACCCGGCGGCCAGCGCGACGTCCCCGAGCGCCGCACCGGACGCGTCGAGCAGGCGCACCGTCACCGCGACGGGGTCGGCCGCGACCACCTGCGCGGACGCGGCGCCCACGTCGACCGTCACGGCCGCCAGGTGCGGCCCGACGACGTGCGCGGCCGACGTCACGGGGACGGGCAGACCGACCGTGAACCCGGTCGGCGTGAGCGCGAACGACAGCGGCAGCGGGAAGACCGGCTGCGGCTCGTCGCCGAACACCAGCCCCGAGTACCAGCGGTTCGACGGCGGGACGAGCCCGTCCGCCAGCCGCACGGGGTCGACCGTGCCGTCCGGTGCCTGGGTCAGCGCCGCCGTCAGCGCGGCGGTGTCGACGTCGGGCGGTGTCGCGTCGTCCGGGCCGACGACGGGCGCCGCGGGCGCTCCCCCGCCCGGACCACCCGCGGCCGGTGCGATGCCGCCGCCCGCCCACGGGCGCACGACCAGCAGCGTCACCACGGCGAGCAGCACGACGAGCGCCGCGACACCGGCGACGAGCACCGGGCGCCCGGGGCTGGGGAGCACCGCGCGGCGGGCCGTCACCCGAGCAGCCCCTCGACGTACGCCCGCACGCGCTCCGCGACGGTCGTCACGACGCCGTCGTTCGTGAGCGCGACCTGCGCGACCACGGGCGTGCCGGCCGAGACGAGCCCGCCGCGTGCACCGTCGACCAGCTCGTCGCTGGCGATGCGCACCACGACCTGCGCGTGCCCGTCGACGGTCGTGACGTCGACGCGCTCGACGTGCCCGGCCAGCGCCGCGTCGTTGGGCAGCGTGATCGTCACGCCCGCACCGTCGGGCAGCCGCGCGTACTCCTTCGCGGTGAGCGTGTACTCGCCCTGCACGTACAGCGTCCCGGCGCGCTGCACGGTCGCGAGCGTCGTCGCCGACGGGACGAACGTGCCGCGCGTCGCCGCGACCTGCGTGACGCGCCCGTCGCCGCTCGCGAGCACCACCAGGCGTCCGTCGTCGTCGACGTCCGTGAGCTCCGGCGGGTCCTGCACCAGGCCCTGCGTGAGGTCGTAGGTCAGCGCCGCCGAGTCGATGACGAACAGCGGGTCGCCCTCGGCGACCTCGTCGCCGACGTCGACGAGCTGGTCGGCGACCAGGCCCGCGTAGGGCGTCCCCACCGCGTACGTCTGCGCGAGGATCTGCGCCGAGTCGCTGGTGGCGCGCCCCCGGGTGTCGTTGAGGTGGAACGTCGCCAGGGCGGCGACGACGAGCACGACGAGCGTGCCCGCGAGCAGGCGCATGCGGCTGGCCCAGGTCATGAGGGTGCCTCCCGGTTCAGCGGGGCAGGGTCGGGTCGACGGGGTGAGCGAGGGCCTCGAGGGCCGCCGCGTCGGCGGCCAGGTCCGCGAC
>JAFAEH010000086.1 GCA_023424135.1 Actinomycetes bacterium
GTTCCGGACGTTCCAGGTGCCGGTCGTCGACGTCGCCGACCTCACGGGCCTCGACCTGGGGCCGCTGCCCGCCGCGGACGTCCTGGCGGCGACGGCCCCGCAGGCAGTCGCGTGGCGTGAGCTGCACGCCGCGGAGGAGATCACCCTCACCTGAGCCCGCGGGCCTCCGTCACGGGCGGGTGTGCACGTCGAGCCCGTCCGTGACGTCGCGACCGCGCGCGTCACGGGTCGAGCAGGCCGGTGCGCGCGTCGTCGATGCGGGACACCTCGACGGGAGCCGGGGTCACAGGACGAGCGTGCGACCCGTCAGCAGCTCGTACGCCTCGACGTACCGGGCGCGCGTGCGCTCGACGACGTCGGCGGGCAGCGCCGGCGGCGGCGCATCGCCCGCGCGGTCCCAGCCGGACGCCGGGGACGTGAGCCAGTCGCGCACGAACTGCTTGTCGAAGCTCGGCTGCGCGTGCCCCGGCTCCCACCGGTCGGCGGGCCAGAACCGCGACGAGTCGGGTGTCAGGACCTCGTCGCCGAGCGTCACCGCGCCCGTGGCCGGGTCGGTGCCGAACTCGAGCTTGGTGTCCGCGAGGATCACACCGCGCTCGCGCGCGATCCCCTCGGCCCGCGCGTACACCGCGAGCGTGAGGTCCCGCAGGGTCTCGGCAGCCTCCGGCCCGACGGTGTCGACGACGACCGAGAAGCGCACGTTCTCGTCGTGCTCACCGAGGTCGGCCTTGGTCGCGGGCGTGAAGATCGGCTCGGGCAGCCGTGAGCCGTCCACGAGCCCGTCCGGCAGGGCGATGCCCGTGACCTCGCCGCTCGCGCGGTACTCCGCCAGGCCCGACCCCGTGAGGTAGCCGCGCGCGACGCACTCGACCGGGAACATCTCGAGCCGCCGGCAGACCATGGCCCGCCCCGCGACGGCGTCCGGCACGTCGGTGCTCACGACGTGGTTCGGCACGAGGTCCGCGAGCTGCTCGAACCACCACAGGCTCAGCTGCGTCAGCACGACGCCCTTGTCGGGGATGCCCGGGCTCAGCACGTGGTCGTACGCCGACACCCGGTCGGACGCGACGACCAGCACGACGTCACCGTGCGTGTCGCGCAGCGCGACCCCCGCGACGGAGTCGTCCGGCTCGTACAGGTCGCGGACCTTGCCGGAGTAGACGTGGCGCCAGCCGGGCAGGTCGCCGTGCACCGGCGCGGGCCCCACGGGGGTGTCGGTCACGTCAGGTCCTCCAGGATGCGGCTGCTCAGCCCTGGCTGGCAGCGAGGGCGATGTCGGTGCGGTGGTGCGAGCCCGCGAGGTTGACCTGGTCGACCGCGACGTACGCGGCCCGGCGGGCCTCGGCGAGGGTCTCGCCCACGCCGACGACGGACAGCACGCGCCCGCCTGCCGAGACCAGCAGCGGGTCGTTGATCGGGTTCTCCGGGTCGTCGGACGTCGTGCGGACGGCCGTTCCCGCGTGCAGGACGTGCACGCCCGGCACGGTGTCCGCCGCGTCCAGGCCCGTGATCGGGTCGCCCGTGCGCGGGTCGTCGGGGTACCCGTGGGACGCGACGACGACCGTGACGGCCGCGTCGGCGCGCCAGTGCAGCGGGGCGAGCCCCGCGAGGCGGCCCTCGGCAGCCGCGAGCAGCACACCGCCGAGCGGGGTCGCGAGGCGCGCGAGCACGACCTGGGTCTCGGGGTCCCCGAAGCGCGCGTTGAACTCGACGACGCGCACGCCCCTGCTCGTCAGCGCGAGCCCGCAGTACAGGACGCCGACGAACGGGGTGCCGCGGCGCGCCATCTCCGCGACGGTCGGGCGGGCGACGCTCGCGACGACCTCGTCGACCAGCCCCTGCGGCGCCCACGGCAGCGGCGAGTACGCGCCCATGCCGCCGGTGTTGGGGCCCTCGTCGCCGTCGTACGCGCGCTTGAAGTCCTGCGCGGGGACGAGCGGGACGACGTCGGTGCCGTCGCACAGCACGAACAGCGAGACCTCGGGGCCGTCGAGGAACTCCTCGACGACGACGCGCCCGCCGTCCTTGGCGAGGCACGCGGCCGCGTGCGCGAGGGCTGCGTCGCGGTCGTCCGTCACGACGACGCCCTTGCCGGCGGCGAGGCCGTCGTCCTTGACGACGTGCGGCGCACCGAACTCGTCGAGCGCGGCGGCGACCTCGTCGATCGTCGTCGCGACGCGTGCGGCGGCGGTCGGCACACCGGCGGCCGACATGACGTCCTTCGCGAACGCCTTCGACCCCTCGAGCCGCGCGGCCTGCGCGGACGGCCCGAACACGGGGATCCCCGCGTCGCGCACGGCGTCCGCGACGCCGGCGACGAGCGGGGCCTCCGGCCCGACGACGACGAGCCCGACGCCCAGCTCGACCGCGAGCGCGGCGACCGCGGCACCGTCCAGCGGGTCGACCGCGTGCAGGGTCGCGTGCTGCGCGATGCCGGGGTTGCCGGGGGCGGCGTGCACCGCGGTCACCGACGGGTCGAGGGACAGCGTGCGGGCGAGGGCGTGCTCACGGGCACCGGTGCCCACGACGAGGATCTCCACGGGCCCCGACGATACCGGCCGGCCGCGTCGACGACGGCCGACCGTCAGCCGGCGGACAGGGACCGGGCGCCGGGTTCAGGACCCGTCGCGCTCGGGGGGCAGGGGGAACACGTCGACGTAGACGCGGATGCGTCGACGCCGGCCGGCGTCGTCGCCCTCGACACCGGCCGACCCGTGCTCGGCGGCCGCACGCTCGGCCGACTCACGCTCGGCCGACTCACGCTCGACCGCCTCGACGACGGCCCGGGTGCGGGCGATGAGGTCGGCCGCCTCGTCCTGCGTGAGCCGCAGGGTCGAGTTCATCGCCGCCTGCGCCTCCCAGGACAGGTCGTGGGACAGCTCGTCGACCCACGTGGACATGGTCTGGGTGCGCTCGGCGACGACGGCGTGCAGCAGCGCCTGCGCGGCGGGTGCGGTGCCGGGGTCGGCGAGCAGGTCGGCGCTGTCCATCGCGAAGCCGACGGCCCGCCACCAGCGTTCGCGTCCGCCCGCGTGGTCGGGGTCGTCCTCGACGAAGCCGTGCCGCTCGAGCTGGCGCAGGTGGTAGCTGGTCTGGCCGCTGGACTCCCCCAGGGCGCGGCCGAGGATGCTCGCGGTCGCGGGTCCGTCGTTGCGCAGCGCCGCGTACATGGCCATGCGCAGCGGGTGCGCGAACGCCTTGAGCGCATCGGCGCCGATGGCGCGCTCGGGCGCGGTGTTGCCATCCACCATGTGCAGAGATACCTTTGCATAGTTCTCTTTGCAAAGACTCCTTTGCAAAGCCGGTCCTCCCACCCTAGCGAGCACCCATGCCCCGCACCGCCCTCGGCCCCCGGTTCCGGTCGCTGCTCGCCAGCAGCGGGGCCGCCAACCTCGGCGACGGCGTCGTCCAGGTCGCCCTGCCCCTCGTCGCCCTGTCCCTGACCCGCTCCCCCACGCAGATCGCGCTGCTCACCGCGCTCGCCTGGCTGCCCTGGTCCGCCCTCGGCATCCCCGCCGGGGTCCTCGTCGACCGCACCGACCGCCGCACCGTCCAGGTCCTCGCGCTCACCGCACGCGCCGCGCTGCTCGCCGCCGCCACCTGGCTCGCCGCGACCGGCTCGCTCACGATGCCGAGGCTCCTCGCCGTCGCGCTCGCGTACGGCGTCACCGAGGTCCTGGCCGACCTCGCCGCGCGCGCCCTCGTACCCGACCTCGTCCCCCGCCCGGCACTGCCCGTCGCCAACGGCCGGATCGTCGCGGTGCAGCAGGTCGCCAACTCCTTCCTCGGCGCACCCCTCACCGGCGTGCTCCTCATGCTCGGCACCGCGTGGGCGTTCGGCGTTCCCGCCGGGCTCGCCGTCCTCGCCGCGGCCGTGCTGGTGCTCGGCGTGCGCGGCACCTACCGGCACACGGCGCCGACCGGGCCGGCCGACGTCGGTGCCGTGCCCCCGGTCGGCAGCGCGTCCGCCGCGCCCGTCGACCGGACGGGAGCCGAGCCGCTCACCCCGCGCTCCCACGCCGTCGCGCGCGCCTGGTCGGACGTGCGCGACGGGCTCACGTTCGTCGCACGGCACCGGGTCCTGCGGCCCGTCGTCGCCGCCGGCGCCCTGATCAACATGGCCAGCACCGGGTACTTCGTGGTGTTCGTGCTGTGGGCGGTCGGCGACGGGTCTCGCGTCGGGCTGACCGAGCAGACGTACCCCCTGCTCATGACCGCGCTCGCGGTCGGGGCCGTGGCCGGGTCGGTCCTCACGCCGCGCCTGCTGCGCACGCTCGGCGACGTCCGGCTCATGGTCGGGTCGTTCCTCGTCGCGTTCGGGCTGCTCACCGTCCCCGTCCTCGCACCGCATCCCGCAGCGGTGGGCGTGACCCTGCTGCTCGTCGGCGCGCTCAGCACCACGGGGAACGTCGTCAGCGAGTCGCTGCGCCAGCGCGTCGTCCCGCCGCACCTGCTCGGGCGCGTGACCGGCGCCGGGAGCACGCTCACCTACGGCCTGATGCCCGTGGGTGCGCTGCTCGCGGGCGTCGGCGCCGAGCACACAGGACAGGCGCCCACCATGCTCGGCGCGACCGTGCTGGCCGTCGTCGTGACCGCCACCCTGGGGCTCGCGCTGCGCCACGTCACGACCCAGGACCTGTCCGCCCCGCCCACCCGCGACCGGGACGACGTCCTCGTCCCGTGACGGGCGGGGCCCGTGACGGGCGGACACTCGCGGGCACCCGCCGCCCGGCGACTCACCGCAGGCCCCTCGGCCCGGAGGGCCCCCGGCGTGCGGGCGGCTCCGGGAGCGCGGTCGCCCGCGCACCCCGGCCCCACCGGGTCGCTCAGCCCAGCAGCTCGTGCCGGATGATCGTCGCCTCACGCCCCGGGCCGACGCCCACGGACGAGATGCGCGTGCCGGAGACGTCCTCGAGGTACTCGAGGTAGCGCTGCGCAGCCTTCGGCAGGTCGTCGAAGTCGCGGGCGCCCGAGATGTCCTCGGTCCAGCCGTCGAGGTACTCGTACACGGGCGTCGCGTGGTGGAAGTCGCTCTGGTCCACCGGCATGTCCTCGACCCGGCGCCCGTCCACGTCGTACGCCACCGCGACCGGGATGCGCTCCAGGCCCGTGAGCACGTCGAGCTTCGTCACGACGAGGTCCGTCAGGCCGTTGACCAGCGACGCGTAGCGCACGACGACCGCGTCGTACCAGCCCGTGCGCCGCGGACGGCCCGTCGTGGTGCCGAACTCCCCGCCGGTCTGGCGCAGCCACTCACCGTCCGCGTCGAGCAGCTCGGTCGGGAACGGCCCCTCGCCCACCCGCGTCGTGTACGCCTTGGCGACGGCGACGACGCGGTCGATGCGCGTCGGCCCGACGCCCGACCCCGTGCACGCCCCGCCCGCGGTGCACGCGGACGACGTGACGAACGGGTACGTGCCGTGGTCGACGTCGAGCATCGTGGCCTGCCCGGCCTCGAACACCAGCGTCTTGTCCTCGTCGAGCGCCCGGTTGAGGTACTGCGGGGTGTCGGCGACGAACGGGCGCAGGCGCTCCGCGTGGCGCAGCAGGTCCTCGAGCGTCTCGTCGACCGTGATCGCGCGCCGGTTGTAGACCTTCACCAGCAGGTGGTTCTTCTGGTCGAGCGCACCCTCGACCTTCTGGCGCAGGATCCCCTCGTCGAACAGGTCCTGCACGCGGATGCCGATGCGGTTGATCTTGTCGGCGTACGTCGGGCCGATGCCGCGGCCCGTCGTGCCGATGCGCCGCTTGCCGAGGAAGCGCTCGGTGACCTTGTCCATCGTGCGGTTGTAGGGCGCGATGACGTGCGCGGCCGACGAGACGAGCAGGCGCGACGTGTCGACACCGCGGGCCTCGAGCGCGTCGATCTCCTCGAACAGCACCTCGGTGTCGATCACCACGCCGTTCGCGATCACCGGGACGACGCCCGGCGTGAGGATGCCCGACGGCAGCAGGTGCAGGGCGTACTTCTCGCCCTCGATGACGACGGTGTGACCCGCGTTGTTGCCGCCGTTGAACTTCACGACGACGTCCGTCCGGTCACCGAGCTGGTCGGTCGCCTTGCCCTTGCCCTCGTCGCCCCACTGGGCCCCGAGCACCACGACGGCCGGCATGTGGATCACCACTCCCCGCTGCCTGCGATGCGGCTCCGCCCGCAGACGGGCGCGAGCGGGCTCGCGGCGCGGGTGACCCGAGCACGCGCGGCAGTGACGCGTACCACCGAAAGGGTACCGGAGCCCCCACGCCCCGCCCCCACCCCGGCGCGAGAGAGCAATCGGATCGCCCTGTCACGACCTGGCGGTCCACGCACCGCACCCCACCCCGGCGCGAGAGAGCAATCGGATCGCCCTGTCACGACCTGGCGGTCGACCCACCCCGCCGTGAGAGAGCGATCCGATCGCACTCTCGCGACCTGGGGGTCAGCGCAGGGCGGCGACCTCGGCGGCGGACGTGCCCGAGTCGACCAGGAACTGCCGGCAACGCTCGCCCTCGTCGGGCTCGCCGATCGCGTCCGCCGCCTCGGCGAGCGCGAGCAGGGCGCGCAGGAAGCCCTGGTTGGGCTCGTGCGCGGTCGGGATCGGCCCGCGCCCGCGCCAACCCGCGCGGCGCAGGGCGTCGAGACCCCGGTGGTAGCCCGTGCGGGCGTACGCGTACGCGGCGACCGGGTCCTCGGCGCGCTCGGCGAGCACGGCCCACACCAGCGACGACGCCGGTGCGGACGGGACGACGTCCCGCGGGTCGGTGCCGCCCGCGAGCGCACCGCGCGCGGTCGCGTCGGGCCCGTCGGCCGGCAGCAACGTCGGAGCGGGGCCGTCGAGCAGGTTCTCGTGGGTCATCGCGCCAGTCTCCCACCGTCGTCGTGCGCCGCCCCGCCGCCCCGGCCCGGGGCCGCCACGACCCACCCGGGCGAACCACCGTGACCCGGACGCTGCGGTCGCGGGAGAGGGACCCCACCGCTACAGTCGAACGGCCGACCAGTACCCGCCCCCGCGACCGCTCCCCGGTCGGCACGGAGCACAGGACCACCCATGATCGAGATCTCGACGTCGTCCACCACCACGACGCTCGTCGTCGCGGGTGACCTCGACCTGGCTGAGCGTGACCAGTTCCCCGAGGTGACCGCCCGCATCGTCGGGCTGCGCCGCCAGCTGCTCGTCATCGACATGTGCCGTGTGACCTTCATGGACTCCACGGGCGCGGCGTTCCTCATCTCGCTCGCTGACGCGGGCCGACGGCGCGGGGGTGCGACCGTCCTGCGCGGCGCCGCCGACCGTGACCTGTTCGTCCTGGAGATCTGCGGTGCTCTCGAGCTGTTCCGCGTGGACCCGGACCACCGCTGCGACGTGTGCCCCGACGAGCAGCAGCGCACCCCGCAGGACGCCCCCGCCCCGGCCTGACGGCGCCCGCCTGACGGAGCCCGCCTGACGACCGGCGCGACGGAGCCCGGCCAGTCAGGCACGGTCGCCCGCTGCCCGTCGGGCACGGTCGTCCGCTACCGGCCCCAGCGGCCCGGCGCGTCGTCGGCCGAGCGGGGCA
Source organism: Actinomycetes bacterium (assembly GCA_023424135.1). Classification (GTDB taxonomy): domain Bacteria; phylum Actinomycetota; class Actinomycetes; order Actinomycetales; family Cellulomonadaceae; genus Cellulomonas. The sequence goes on from JAFAEH010000086.1 coordinate 7,537, forward strand.
GCGCCGCCGGCCGCACCTTGGCCCACACGACCTTCCCGCCGCGCGACTGCCGCCAGCCCCAGTCCGCGAGCCGCTCGACGATCTGCATGCCGAACCCGCCGACGCGCCCCGGGTGCCCGTCGGTCGTCACCGGCGGCGTCGGGTTCGCGTCCTCGACCTCGATGCGCAGCCCGTCGCCGGTGTCGTAGAGCTGCAGCGCGACGTGGCCCCACCCGTGCAGCACCGCGTTCGCGACGAGCTCGGAGACCACGAGCTCGGCGTTCGACGAGTCGGGCACCTCCCACGCCTCGCACGTGCGCACGACGGCGTGCCGGGCCCGTGCGATCGACGCGGGCTCGCTCGGCAGCGCCCAGCGCCGGCGCCGCGGGCTCACGGCACCCGCGAGGTCGTCGTCGGCGCCCGGCACGCGGACCACGACGACCGCGACGTCGTCCTCCGGGTGGTCGGCGAGGCGGGAGAGCAGATCCTCCCCGATACCTGCGGCGTCGCGCGCGGTGACGCTGGCGGCGACGGTCTCGAGGACGGTCAGGCCGTCACGCAGGCTGCGGTCGCGCCTCTCCACGAGCCCGTCGGTGTAGAAGACGACGACGTCGCCGGGCACGAGCACGACCTCGTCGGTCGGGCGCCCGCCCGCGCCGAAGCCGATGAGGGGGCCGCCCGTGCCGCGCAGCTGCTCGGCGTGCCCGTCGCGCACCAGCAGGGGCGGCAGGTGCCCGGCGCGCGACCAGCGCAGCCGCCAGGCCCCGTCGCGCTCACGGCTCAACGTCGAGATCACCATGCTCGCGGCGCGCGGGATCCGCATGCCGCCGAAGAGCTGGTCGACCCGGTCCAGGACGGGCCCGGGTGTCGTGATGTCGAACGCGTACGACCGCACGACCGACCGCAGCTGGCCCATCGTCGCGGCCGCCTCGACGTCGTGCCCGACGACGTCGCCGACGACGAGCGCTGCCGTGGTCGGGTCGATCTGCAGGACGTCGTACCAGTCGCCGCCGACCTGCGCGTCGTCGGCGCTCGGCGAGTAGTACGTCCACACGTCGAGGCCGTCGACCTCGGCCTGCTCGGGGAGCATCGCGCGCTGCAGCGTCTCGGCGAGGCGGTGCTCACGGTCGTACAGCCGGACGTTGTCGATCGACAGCCCCACGCGCCGCGCGACGAGCTCGACGACGGTGCGGGCCGAGCGGCCCAGCGCGGCGATACCCCCACCCCCGCGCGGTCGCAGCACGAGCAGGCCGACGGTCCTGCGACGGCCGGGCACCGGCTGCACCACGACCCGGGCGTCGTCGTGCTGGTCCCCGTGCAGCTGCTGCGCCAGCCAGTGCGCGTACGTGCCCTCGTCGTGCCGTGCCGCAAGGTCCAGCTCGATCGCCCGGTCGTCGGCGCCGGTCAGCAGCGCCCCGACGGCGTCGTTGCGGCGCGGCACGCGCACCCGCGGCGGTTGCGCGTGGTGCCGCGCGGACGTGCCGTGGTAGGGCTCGAGGCCGTCGGCGGCCCACAGCCCGTTGTCGTACAGGTAGAAACCGGCCCGGTCGACGACCTCCGACTCCAGGAGTGCGGCGATCTCCCGCAGACCCTGCGGCTCGTCGAAATCCATGAGCAGGTCGGACACGCGCGCCACGAGCGCGAGGGAGCGCCGCTCGCGCCGCTCCGCCTCGACCACCGCCTGCTGCTCCGCGTGCGCCGTCAGCTCGGCCGTGAGGTCCTGGACGGCGGCGACGAGCGTCCCTGCCGGCACGTCGGCGCCGACGGGGACGGGCGCGACGTGCGCGACGCAGTGCACGTGCGCACCGTCGGCCCGCCGCAGGACAAGCGCGTACGACGACGCGCTGGCGACCGCGACGGTGCGCGCCGTGCCCGGGTCGGCGGGGCGCACCCGCGGGTCGCTCAGGACGTCGACGCCGACGACGTCCTGCGCGTCGTACCCGACCGCGCGCGCCAGCGCGTCGTTCACCCAGGCGACCGTGACCCGCGTGCCCTGCGCCTGCAGCACCGCGAGCGGGACCTGCGTCGCCCCGGCGGCGGCCCCGACCACGCGGTCCGCGACGGGCTGCGGAAGCGTGCTGACACCTCCGGACACGCCGTTCCCGGTCGGCCGACCCGCCGGATCAGGGGCGTGGGAGTTGACCACCACCACCTCCGATCGTCTAGCGTGCCGAACGGACGGACGGTTCGACCAACCCCGGTCAGCCACTCCGCGCCCGGAAGGAGCATCGTGCGAGACGGTAACAGTCCTTCCGCCGACGAGGTCGCCGCCACGTCGGACGGGTCGCAGGACACCGCGGCGGGCGCAGCAGGTGAGCCCGGCGCCGTGCAGGTGATCGTCGGCACCGAGCGAACCCGCATCGTGCTGTCGGGCGAGGTCGACGCCGACCTCGGCCCCGAGCTGCAGGAGGCGACCGCCGAGGCCGAGCAGCGCGGCCTGCCGATCGAGGTCGACGCGCACCACGTGACGTTCATGGACTCGTCGGGCGTCGCGTTCCTCGCGCGCCTGTCGATCCGCAGCGAGCACCGCGTCCGCCTGCTGCGGGTCCCGCCGACCGTGCGGTTCCTGCTGGAGGTCACCCGGATCGGCGAGCTCCTCGACGTCGTCGAGGACGACGCGGGCGACCCCTTCGAGCCGGTGGACTCGGCGGGCTGACCGCACCGCCGGCGGACCCGCCGGCACCACGGACGACGACGGCCCGGCCCCTTCGCGGGGACCGGGCCGTCGTGCGTCGCGGGCGGGGTGATCAGGAGATCTTGGTGCCCGCCGAGCGCAGCTGCTGGCAGGCCTCGACGATGCGCGCGGCCATGCCCGCCTCGGCGAGCTTGCCCCAGGCACGCGGGTCGTAGGCCTTCTTGTTGCCGACCTCGCCGTCGACCTTCAGGACGCCGTCGTAGTTGGTGAAGACGTGCCCGACGACCGGACGCGTGAACGCGTACTGCGTGTCGGTGTCGATGTTCATCTTGATGACACCGTTGTCGACCGCCTCGGCGATCTCCGCGGCCGTCGAGCCCGACCCGCCGTGGAACACGAGGTCGAACGGCGACTCCTTGCCGATCTTCGCGCCGACCTCACGCTGGATGTCCGCGAGGATCGACGGGCGCAGCTTGACCGCACCGGGCTTGTACACGCCGTGCACGTTGCCGAACGTCAGGGCCGTCAGGTACCGGCCCTTCTCGCCCGCACCGAGCGCCTCGACGGTCTTCAGACCGTCCTCGGCCGTCGTGTAGAGCTTCTCGTTGATCTCGGCCTCGTGGCCGTCCTCCTCGCCGCCGACGACGCCGACCTCGATCTCGAGGATCGTGCGGGCCGCCTGCGAGAGCTCGAGGAGCTCGGCCGCGATGACGAGGTTCTCGTCGAGCGGGATGTCCGAGCCGTCGAACATGTGCGACTGGAACGTCGGGTTCTCGCCGCGCTTGACCTGCTCGGCCTCGAGCGCGAGCAGCGGACGCACCCACGAGTCGAGGTTCTTCTTGACGCAGTGGTCGGTGTGCAGCGCGATCGTCACGCCGTAGTTCTTCGCGACCTCGGTCGCGTACGCGGCGAGCGCGAGCGTGCCGGAGACGCGGTCCTTGATCGTCGAGCCGGAGGCGTACTCCGCGCCGCCGACGGAGACCTGGATGATGCCGTCCGACTCGGCCTCCGCGAAGCCCTGGATGGCGGCGGTGACGGTCTGGGACGACGTGATGTTCACGGCGGGGTAGGCGAACTTGCCGGCCTTCGCCCGGTCGATCATCTCGGCGTAGACCTCGGGGGTGGCGATGGGCATCGCGAGTCTCCTGGAAAAGTCGGGGAGCGGTACGACCTGAGTCTGCCACCACCGGGCCCGTCCCGTTCCAGGACGTCCACCGGGACCCACCCACCCCTCGCCTCGCGCGGGCGGCCTCAGGTGTGCGTGGTGAGCCAGGTGTGCATCGCGATGGCGGCGGCCGCGCCGGCGTTCAGGGAGCGCGTGCTGCCGTGCTGCGTGATGTGCACGACGACGTCGCACACGTCCTGGGCCTCGCGGGTCAGGCCCGTGGACTCCTGCCCGAGCAGGAGCACGCACTCGCGCGGCAGCACCAGGCCCTCCAGCGGCACCGACCCGGGCACGTTGTCCACGCCCACGACGGGCAGGCGCGCACCGTCCGGCCCGGCCGTGGCCGCCCACGCGGCGAGCGCGGCCGCGTCCGGGTGGTGGTGGACGTGCAGGTAGCGGTCGGTCACCATCGCGCCGCGCCGGTTCCAGCGGCGACGGCCGACGACGTGCACCCCGGCCGCGTTGAACGCGTTCGCGGTCCGCACGACCGACCCGATGTTGAGGTCGTGCGCCCAGTTCTCGATCGCGACGTGGAACGCGTGCCGGCGCGTGTCGAGGTCGGCGACGATCGCCTCGACCGTCCAGTAGCGGTACACGTCGACGACGTTGCGCCGGTCCCCGTGCGCGAGCAGCTCGCGGTCGTACCGGGCGTCGTCGGGCCACGCGTCCGGACCCCCGGGCCAGGGACCGACCCCGATCTCGACCTCACCCTGCCCGTCGACCTCGCTCACGCCCCGATCCTGCCAGGCACCCGCCACGGCCGGTCCGGGCCCCGCACCCGGGAGGGGCCGTAGGCTGGGCGCCATGCTGACGACGACGCTCGCCGCCGCCCTGACGACGGACGCCGCACCGCTGCTCGCCGGTGGCCCCGTGGCCGCCCTCGGGCCGGACTTCCTCAACGCCGAGCACCTCATCCGGTCGTTCGGCGACGCGGCGCTCATCGGCATCGTCGCCGTCGTCTTCATCGAGACCGGGCTGCTGTTCCCGTTCCTGCCGGGCGACTCGCTGCTGTTCACCGCGGGCATGCTCGTCGCGCAGGACTACCTGCGCCTGAACATCTGGGTGCTGTGCGCGCTGCTGTTCCTCGCTGCGTTCCTGGGCGACCAGCTCGCGTACGCGATCGGCCGCAGGCTCGGCCCGAAGGTGTTCAGCCGGCCCGACTCACGGTTCTTCAAGCAGAAGTACATCGACCAGACGTACAAGTACTTCGACAAGTACGGCGGCCGCACGATCATCGTCGCGCGGTTCGTGCCGTTCGTGCGCACGTACGCGCCCGTCGCCGCGGGCGTCGGGCGGATGAACTACCGGCACTTCGTGTCGTACAACGTCGTCGGGGCCCTGCTGTGGGGTGTCGGCGTGACGCTGCTGGGCTACTGGCTCGGCAACTTCACGTTCATCAAGGACAACATCGAGGTCCTGCTCGTCGCCATCGTCGGTGTCTCGGTCCTGCCGATCGTCATCGAGCTGTGGCGCGCACGCCGCAAGGAGAAGGCGGGCGAGACCGTCGAGGGGCGCGACACCGACTTCGACGAGCCCGCCGAGCGCGCCGCCGTCGAGCGCGAGGTCTTCGGGCGTGCGACGACCGAGCCGGTCGCAGGCCAGGCCGGCACCGAGGCGGTCGAGGGCACGTCGCGAGCATCCCGGACGACCTCCGACGACGACGCGAGCGAACCGGCCGAGCGATGACCCGCGAGATCCGTTCGTGGCTGTCGGACATGGACGGGGTCCTCGTCCACGAGGGCACCGCGCTGCCGGGCGCCGCGGAGTTCGTCGACGCGCTGAAGGCCGCCGAGCGCCCGTTCCTCATCCTGACGAACAACTCGATCTTCACCCCGCGGGACCTGCGCGCCCGCCTCGCGGCCACCGGCATCGACGTGCCGGAGGAGGCGATCTGGACGTCCGCGCTGGCCACGGCACAGTTCCTGGTCGACCAGGTGCCGGGCGGGTCGGCCTACGTCATCGGTGAGGCGGGACTGACGACGGCGCTCTACGAGGCCGGGTACACGCTGACCGCGGCCGAGCCGGACTTCGTCGTGCTCGGTGAGACCCGCACGTACTCGTTCGAGGCGATCACGCAGGCGATCCGGCTGATCCAGCGCGGCGCACGGTTCATCGCGACCAACCCGGACGTCACGGGGCCGTCGGCCGACGGCGACCTGCCCGCGACGGGCGCGGTGGCGGCGATGATCTCCGCCGCGACGGGCCGTGAGCCGTACTTCGTCGGCAAGCCGAACCCGATGATGATCCGCTCCGCGCTCAACCGGATCGACGCGCACTCGGAGACGACCGTGATGGTCGGCGACCGGATGGACACGGACGTCGTCGCGGGCATCGAGGCCGGTCTGCGCACCTACCTCGTGCTCACGGGCTCGACCCGCCTCGGCGACGTCGACCGCTTCCCCTTCCGCCCGACGACGGTGGTCGACTCGGTGCAGGACCTGGTCGGGCTCGTCTGACACCCCGCGGGGCCGTTCGTCCCGCGTCCCCCGCCCCACCAGGGCGCACCCTTGACGGTGTGCGCAACAGCGAGGTGACCGGTGTGCTGCGCGCGGCCAACCCGTGGTGGTCGCGCCGCCGCCGGGCGTCCTGGGTCCTGGACGACCCGGAGCTCGTGCAGCGCGCCCGGCACCCGTGGGCTCCGGCGACGTCGGCCGCCCGGACCGAGCTCGCCGACCTCGGCCACCGGCCCCTGCCGCGGACGGTGACGCTCGTCGTCGGACCGCGCGGCGTCGGCAAGACGACCGCCGTCAAGGACGTCGTCGCGCACCTCGTCGCGGACCCCGCTGTCGACCCGCGCTGCGTCGTGCTGGTCCCGGCCCTGCGCCGCGACGACGAGCGGTGGGTCACGCTGCTCGACGGCGACGCGCTGACCACCGTGCTGCGCGCACCGACGCGGGCCGGCGCGCCCGCGTGCGACGGCCCGCGCGTGCTCGTCGTCGACGAGGTCGGCACGGTCACGGGCTGGCCCGCGGCGCTCGCGACCGCCTGCACCCGCGGCGACCAGGTGATCGCCACGACGTCGGTGCTCGACCCCGCGGACCTCGCCGCGCTGGAGGGCGCCCTGCCCGAGGGCTCCGTACGGGTACGGCACCTGCGCCCGTCGAGCCTCGCGGAGATCCTGCTCGCGTCGCCCGCCGGTGCGACCGGTGACGTGCGCACCGCCTACCTGCGCCACGGCGGCCTGCCGCGCGCGGTCGCCGAGCACCGGGCCCTCGGGGACGTGAGCACGGGATTCGTCCACGACCTCGTCGACGGGTTGCGTCACGACGTGTGCCGGGGCGACGACCGCCATGCCGTCGACGTCCTGCTGTCCGCGCTGTGCGCGACGACCGACCGGTTCGTCGAGCCGGCCGCCCTCGCAGCCGCGCTCGGTCTGGCGCCCGCCGAGGTCACGGGGCTGCTCAGGCGCCTCGAGCAGGCCCACGTGCTGGACCCGCACCGGGGGCTGGTCGACCCGCTCCTGCACCGACTGCCGTCGCTCGTCGCCCCGGGGAGCCACACCGCTCCGACACCGGACCACATCGCGACCTTCTCGCACTGACCTCACCGCCCCACCCCGCGGACCCTCCCGGGCGCCTGCCCCGGGCGCGGGTGTGAAGGGTTGCCGTCGTCTCGCGACGGAAACCCTTCACCCGTCGGTGGGCGCGGGTGTCAGAAGCTGACGTTCGGCGCCTGGCGGACCTGCGGGTCCTGCACCTCGAAGTACTCGGCCCGGGTGAACCCGAACATGTTCGCGATGATGTTCGCCGGGAACGTCTCGACCTTGGTGTTCAGCGTCCGGACGTTCGCGTTGTAGAAACGCCGGCCCGCCGCGATGCGGTCCTCGGTGTTCGCCAGCTCGGCCTGGAGCTGCTGGAAGTTCTCGCTCGCCCGCAGCACCGGGTAGTTCTCGGCCACCGCGAACAGGCGACCGAGAGCGGCGCTGAGCTCGCTCTCCTGCACGGCCTGCGCCGCCGGGCCGGCGCCCGGGCCGGCCGCGAGTGCGCGCGCCCGCGTCACCTCGTCGAACACGCCGCGCTCGTGCGCCGCGTAGCCCTTGACGGTCTCGACGAGGTTCGGGATGAGGTCGTGCCGCCGGTGCAGCTCGACGTCGATCTGCCGCCAGGACTCCTGGACGAGGTTGCGCAGCCGGACGAAGCCGTTGTACTGCGCGACGGCCCACAGCAGCACGACCACGACGAGGGCGATCACGACGATCAGGGCGATGGTGCCACCGGGCACGGGTTCCTCCTCGGGTCGGGACGTCACCCCGATCGTAGCGGCGGGCACCGACGCGACCGGTACCGCCGTGCGTGGGCTCCGACGCGCCCCGGCGCCGGCCCGCGCGGTCAGCCGAGGAGCAGTCCCACGGCGAAGCCGAGGACCATCACCACGCCCAGAGCGATGATCATGTTCGACCGGTAGCGGGGCACCTTCTTACGCGTCCTGCCCGCGGGGGGCACCGCCTCCGCGCGCAGGAAGCGGGCGATCTCCGCGGCGGTCGGGCGCGCCTCGGG
>JAFAEH010000255.1 GCA_023424135.1 Actinomycetes bacterium
CGAGCTCGCCGGCGATCTCGACGAGCGCCGTCCAGTCGCCGCGCCCGGTCCGTACGGCGTCCGCGACCCAGCGCAGCGCGGCGGCACCGCCGCACGTCTGCACGAGCGCACCGGCCACGTCGTCGCCGGGCTCGGCGAGCGCGCTCCACACCGCGCGCGCGGACCGCTCGTCCACCGCCACCTCCTGCCCGTCCGCCCCACCCCGTCCATCGGTCCGCACCGCACCCGCCCCCGCAGGCCCCGACGCGCTCACGGCCGGTGCCCGCGTGTGCGCAGCGCCAACGCATGCGCGACGTCGGTCCGCAGCGGCGCCGCGCGGCCGGCCAGGTCGGCGACGGTCCAGGCGACGCGCAGGACGCGATCCGCACCGCGCAGGCTGAGCGTCCCGCGGTCGACCGCACGCTCGAGGTCCGCGACGAGACCACGGTCGGCCCCCAGCCGCGCCCGCAGCTCACGACCCGGCACCTCGCCGTTCGCGCGCCAAGCGCTGCCACGCCACCGCTCGGCCTGCGCAGCGCGCGCCGCCGCGACGCGTCGCGCGACCGTCGCGGTGTCCTCCCCCGGTGCGTCGACCGCGCGCGCAGCAGGTACCTCGAGCTGCAGGTCGACGCGGTCGAGCAGCGGCCCGGACAGCTTGCCGAAGTACCTGCGCCGCTGCTCGGGACGGCACGTGCACCCCAGCCCCTTGCCCACGGCCTGGCCGCACGGGCAGGGGTTCGCCGCCAGGACGAGCTGGAACAGCGCGGGATAACGCGCCGTCCCACCCGCGCGGTGCAGCACCAGCTCGCCGTGCTCGAGCGGCTGACGCAACGTCTGGAGGACCGCGGAGCTGAACTCGGGCGCCTCGTCCAGGAAGAGGACGCCGCGATGCGCGCGCGAGGCCGCACCGGGTCGCGGCAGCCCCGACCCACCGCCCACGATGCTGGCGGGCGTGGCCGTGTGGTGCGGGTCCTCGAAGGGCGGCCGGTGCACCAGCCCGCGCCCGGGGTCGAACGTCCCGGCGACCGAGTGGACCGCGGTGACCTCGACGGCGTCAGCCTCCGCCAGGTCCGGCAGCAGACCCGGAAGACGCGCCGCGAGCATCGTCTTGCCCGCACCCGGTGGCCCGACCATCAGCAGGTGGTGGTGCCCCGCGGCCGCGACCTCGAGCCCGAACCGCGCCTCCTCCTGGCCGAGGACGTCGGCCAGGTCGGGCGCGGTCGACCGTGCGACCGGGGCGACCACGTCCGGCACCGCCTCGACGTCCGGCACCTCGAGCGTCGCACCGTGCACCGCCGCGACCTGCGCGAGGCTGTCGGCCCCGTGCACGTCGGCCCCCGGGACGAGGCGGGCCTCGGCCTCGTTCCCGCGCGGCACGACGACGCGCGGGTGCCCGGTCGCGACGGCCGCCGCGACCGCGGGAAGCACACCCCGCACCGGTCGCAGCCGTCCGTCGAGCCCGAGCTCACCGAGGTGGACCCACCGCGCCGCCGACGCCGCGTCCACGAGGCCGGCACCCGCCAGCGTCGCCACGGCGACAGCCAGGTCGAACGACGAGCCGGTCTTCGGCAGCGTCGCCGGTGACAGGTTCACCGTGATCCGTCGGTTCGGCCACGTGAACCCGCTCGACGTCACCGCGGCCCGCACCCGGTCGCGGGACTCGGCGAGCGAGGCGTCAGGCAGCCCGACCAGGGTGAACGCGGGCAACGAGGGAGCCAGGTGCGACTCGACGTCGACGACGTGGCCGGTGAGCCCGACCAGGGCGACCGCACGCGTGCGCCCCAGCACTCAGACCACCCCGACGAGGTGCTCGACCTGCGCGGCGCCCTGCCGCGGCACGAGCACGGCGATGACGTCGACGCGCACCGAGCGGGCGCGCACGTCGTGCTCACGCAGCCACCGGGCCGTGAGCCGGCGCACCCGTGCGAGCTTGCGGTACGTCACCGCCTCCGCGGGGTGCCCGTACGCCACCGAGCGGCGCGTCTTGACCTCGACCGCCACGACCTCGTCGCCGTCGAGCGCGACGAGGTCGAGCTCACCCTCGTCGCACCGCCAGTTGCGGGCCAGCACCGTCCAGCCCGCCCGCGTGACGAACCTCGCCGCCACGTCCTCCCCGTACCGCCCGACCGCGTCCTTCGCCCGCACGTCGACCACCTCCGGGCACGACCCTGCCGGGATCCGACGTCGGTCGGGGCGTCCCCCGGCAGATCCGTGGACGAGGCGTGCAGGGCCCGGGGCTGTGGGTGGCTCGCGCGCCACGCCGGCACGCCGCAGCAACGGCCCCGGACGGCATGCGCGACGCGGCCCGACCGCCGGCGGGCACCGCCCGGACGTCGCCTCAGCGCGTGAAGCCGGGCCCCGCCCCCAGGTCGAGCTCGGCCTTCGCGAGCTCCTCGACGTTGACGTCCTTGAACGTCACGACCCGCACGGACTTCACGAACCGCGCCGAGCGGTACACGTCCCACACCCATGCGTCGACGAGCGCCAGCTCGAAGTAGACCTCACCGGCCGCGGAGCGCACCTGCAGGTCGACGTGGTTGGCCAGGTAGAAGCGCCGCTCGGTCTCGACGACGTACGAGAAGAGCCCGACCACGTCGCGGTACTCGCGGTACAGCGCGAGCTCCATGTCGGTCTCGTAGTTCTCCAGGTCCTCGGCACTCACCGGACCATCATCCCCCATCGCACGGTCAGGACCCGCGCCCCGGCGCGCCGGTCACAGGTCCTCGACGGGCAGCAGCGCGTCGCTCGTCCAGCCCGGACCGCTCGTCACGACGGGCGGCTCCTGCACGGTCGGCAGACGCCACGAGCGCCGGTGCAGCGGGCTCGGCCCGTGCTCACGCAGCGCGGACAGGTGCTCGGGCGCGGCGTACCCCTTGTTCTCCTCCCAGCGGTACTGCGGGTGGACCGTCGCGTGCCGCACCATGAGCGCGTCACGCTCGCACTTGGCCAGCACGCTCGCGGCGGCGACGCTCGCGCACGACCGGTCCGCCTTGACCTTGAGGTGCACGACGGGGGTCCGGACCTCCCGTGGCGCGTCGAACAGGTCGTCCTGCACGCCGAACAGGTCCGGCGCCGGGGGCGTCAGCCAGTCGTGCGACCCGTCGAGCACGACGGCGTCGACGTGCTCGACCACCGTGAGCACGCTGCGCAGCGCGCGCGTACCCGCCAGGCGCAGGGCCGCGACGATGCCGCGCTCGTCGATCTCGTCGGCCGACGCGTGGCCGACCGCGCGCGCCACGCCCCAGCGACCGAGCGCGGGCAGCAGGGCCTCGCGCGCCGCAGGTGTCAGGAGCTTGGAGTCGGCGACGCCACGGGGTGCCGAACGCGTCGAGGCGTCGACCACGACCACGCCGACGCTCACGGGGCCGGCGAGCGAACCGCGCCCGACCTCGTCCATGCCGGCGACGTAGCGCACACCGGTGCGCAGCAGCGCGCGCTCGTGACGCAGGTGCGGTGCCGGCCGCCCCGACGCCGCACGACCGGTCCGGACCGCCGGGCGTGCCGCGACAGCACGACCGGCGGGCACGGTGCCCTGCGTCGTCATCCCGCGTCGGGCACGTTCTCGAACGTGGCGGACGGGTTGTGCAGCAGCGTGATGCGGTCGACCGGCCACACGGTGATGAAGGCGACGCCGACCACGTTGTCGACCGGCACGGACCCGCCGCCGGGCTTCTCCATGTTGAACCGCGAGTCGGCCGACTGCTGCCGGTTGTCCCCCATGACCCACAGCGAGCTCGCCGGGACCGTCACGTCGAACGCCTTCTCGCTCGGCTGCGAACCGGGCGAGAGGTACGGCTCGTCGATCGGGACCCCGTTCACGGTGATCGGCTCGCCCGGCCCGGCGCACGCGACGCGGTCGCCCGGCAGGCCGATGACACGCTTGACGAGGTGCTCGCCCGCGTCCTGCGGGAGCAGGCCGATGAACGTCAGCGCGTCGTTGAGCGCCTGCCCGGCAGGGCCGCGCTCGACCTGCGCCTGCGGCGGGAGCCAGCCGCCCGGGTCCTTGAACACGACGATGTCGCCCCGGCGCAGGTCGAAGGGTCCGGGCGTGAGCTTGCTGACGAGGATGCGGTCGTTCTTGACGAACGTCTGCTCCATCGACTGCGAGGGGATGAAGAAGGCCTGCACGAGGAAGGTCTTGACGACGAGCGAGAGCACGAGCGCGCTGACCAGGATGATCGCGGTCTCGCGGACCCAGCCCCACGCCCCCGACGGTCGGCGCCGCACGGTGTCGCGGTCGCGCCGCCGGACCGGCGGGCCGTCACCGTCGCCGGGCCCGTCCGGGACCTGCTGCTCGTCGCGTGACCGGCTGGCCCACTGCTGCCCGCTGCCGCCGGCCCGCGCACCTGTCGGCGTCCACAGCGGGCGCGACGTGGCGGGCGAGACGGGCGTGGCACGGGACGGTGGCGGCGTCGCCCCCGTCGCGTCGGCTCTGAACTCGGTCACGATCACACTCTCGCACGCCCGGGATGTCCGCGGGACCCGGACCCACGTCGCGAGACCGAACCTGGACGCCCCCTGGACGTCGACGTGCGCGGGGCCCGGAGCAGGACCGGCCGGGCACACCGACGGGCGGCCACCCCTGGTGGGGTGACCGCCCGTCGTGACGTGCCGGAGGGCGTGCGGCTCAGGCCTTCTTGGCCGGGGCCTGCTCGCGCTTCTCCTTGATCTTCGCCTTCTTGCCGCGCAGCGCACGCAGGTAGTAGAGCTTCGCGCGGCGCACGTCACCGCGCGTGACGACCTCGACCGAGTCGAGGGTCGGCGCGTGCAGCGGGAACGTCCGCTCGACGCCGACGCCGAAGCTGATCTTGCGGACCGTGAAGGTCTCGCGCACACCGGCGCCCTGGCGCGCGATGACGACGCCCTGGAAGGCCTGCACGCGGGAGCGGTTGCCCTCGACGACCTTCACGTTGACCTTGAGCGTGTCCCCGGGGCGGAAGTCCGGGATGTCCTCGCGCAGCGATGCTGCGTCGACCGCGTCGAGCGTCTGCATGTCGTGTCGCTTCCCCGCCCTGCCGCAGGTCAGGAGCGTGATCGACGGGCGCACGCGCTGCCGGGGCAGGGCACGCGCCCGTGGTTCGGGTCTGAGGGTGCGGAACCGTGCACCGGCCGATGGCCGTGCCGGTCCGTGCGTCACGGGCACCCTCCCCTGCGGCAGAGAGGCGGCCGACGCACACCGAGGGGAAAGTCTGCCACAGCCGGGGGCCCACAGCCCAATCCGGGATCGACCCGTGTCAGCCCGTCCTGTCCGACCCACCGGTCCCGTCCGGGCCACCGCCACCGTGCGGCGCATCGGTCCCGGCAGGCACGGCCGGGCGCAGCCGACCCTCCTCGACCCGCCAGCCGCACGCGTCGAGCACCTCACGGTCCCGCCGGTCGAGCTCCTCCGCGTCGAGCGCGGTCAGCAGGTCCGGGCGTCGCGCGGCCGTGCGCCGCAGCGCCTCGTCGCGGCGCCAGCGCTCGACCCGCGCGTGGTGCCCCGACAGCAGCACGTCGGGCACGTCGTGCTCGCGCCACGTCGCGGGCTTGGTGTAGACGGGGTACTCGAGCAGCCCGGCCGCGCCGTGCGACTCCTCGACGAGCGAGGCGGGGTTGCCCACGACGCCCGGCAGCAGACGCGCGACGGCCTCGACGACGACGAGCGCCGCGACCTCCCCGCCGTTGAGGACGTAGTCCCCGAGCGAGAGCTCGGTGACCCGACCGCGCGCCGCGTAGTGCTCGGCGACCCGCGCGTCGATGCCCTCGTACCGACCGCACGCGACGACGAGGTGCGGCTCGGTCGCGAACGCCTCGGCGGTGCGCTGCGTGAACGGGCTCCCCGCGGGCGACGGCACCACGAGGTGGGCGTCGGGCGTGAGCACGTCGTCGAGCGCACGGCCCCACACGTCGGGGCGCATGACCATGCCCGCACCGCCACCGAACGGTGTGTCGTCGACCGTGCGGTGGCGGTCGTCCGTCCACGTGCGCAGGTCGTGCACCCGCAGGTCCAGCAGCCCGCCGGTGCGGGCCTTGCCGACCAGGGAGAGGTCCAGCGGTGCGAGGTACTCGGGGAAGATCGTGACGACGTCGATGCGCACGGCTCAGCCCTCGTCGTCCGTGCCGGCGCCGCGCCGGGCGCCGTCGCGCGTCTCGTCGCGTGTCTCGTCGCTGACGACCAGGCGCTCGGCGTCCGCCGCGAGCAGCCCGCCGGGCGGGTCGAGCACCACACGCCCGCCGGGCACGTCGACGACCGGGACGATCGCCTCGACGAACGGCACGCGCGTGCGCACCCCGTCGGGCTCGCGCACGACCAGCAGGTCGTGCGCGGGCAGGTGCTCGAGCCCGACGACCTCGCCCAGCACGCGCCCGTCGGCGACGTGCTCGACGCGCAGCCCGACGAGCTCGTGCAGGTACCAGCCGTCGTCCTCGTCGTCGTCGACCTGCGCGCTGTCGACCAGCAGCTCGACACCCCGCAGCGCCTCGACGGCCGTGCGGTCGGCGGCCTGCGCGAACGTCACGTACCAGCGGCCCTGCGCGGTGCGCACGCGCACCACGTCCAGCGGGCCGGCTGCAGCCGGCTCCGTCGTGAAGCGTGCACCCGTCACGAACCGGTCCTGCGGGGCGTCGGTCCGCACGTCGAGCGCGACCTCGCCGCGCAGGCCGTGGGGGCGCCCCACGCGGGCGACCGTCAGCAGCATCGTCACTCCCTCCCCCGACACGTCGGGGACGACGACGGCCCGGCCCCTCGTCGAGGGACCGGGCCGTCGGGTGTCCAGGTCAGCGCCGGTCGACGTCGACGACGTCGACGCGCACGGCACCGTCGGTCGACAGCGCACCGACCACGGTGCGCAGCGCACGTGCGGTCCGGCCGCCACGGCCGATGACGCGCCCGAGGTCCTCGGGGTGCACCCGCACCTCGAGCATCTCCCCGCGACGCAGCGACGACGAGCGCACACGCACGTCGTCCGGGTGGTCGACGATGCCGCGCACCAGGTGCTCGAGCGCGTCGGCGAGCATCAGGCCTGCTCGTCCTCGGCAGCCGGCTCCTCGGCGGGCGCCTCGGCAGCAGCAGCCTTCTTCTCCGACGCCTTCGCCTTGACCTTCTCGGCGTCCGCGGCGGCGGCCTCGACGGCAGCCTTCGGGTCGACCTTCGCCGCCTTGGTGCGCAGCGTGCCCTCGGCGCCCGGCAGGCCCTTGAACTTCTGCCAGTCACCGGTGACCTTGAGCAGCGCGAGGACCTGCTCGGTCGGCTGCGCGCCGACACCGAGCCAGTACTGCGCCCGCTCCGAGGTGATCTCGATGAGCGAGGGCTCCTCGGTCGGGTGGTACTTGCCGATCTCCTCGATCACGCGACCGTCGCGCTTGGTGCGCGAGTCGGCGACGACGATGCGGTAGTACGGCGCGCGGATCTTGCCCAGGCGCTTGAGACGGATCTTCGTGGCCACGAGGTGGTGTTCTCCTGATGTCTGCTGGGGTGGCGGGGCCCGCACAGCCCGTGGGGTGGGCGCGCCGGTCCGGCCGGAGGACACGGCACCGGGCAGGTAGAGGGGCTGCGCGGGCCGAGTACAGCCGACCATTGTGCCAGACGAGCGGGCGACTCCCAACCGCGCGACCTGGGGCGACCGGGAGCGACCGGGACCGCGCACGGCTCGTCAGCGGACGCGCACGCCCCGCAGCACGACGGCCCGCGGCGACGCCAGCACCCCGACGTCCTGCCGGGGGTCGGCGTCGTACACGACGACGTCGGCGCTCTCCCCCTCCGCGATCCCGGGCACACCGAGCCAGGCCCGCGTACGCCACGACGCCGCCGCGACCACGTCACGCGCGGGGATGCCTGCCCGGACCATCTCGGCCGCCTCGTCGGCGATGCGGCCGTGGCCGATCGTCCCGCCCGCGTCGGTGCCGACGAGCACGGGCACACCCGCGTCGTGCAGGTCCCGCACGTGGTCGTAGCGGCGCTCGTACATGTGCCGCATGCGCTGCGCGAACCGCGGGTACCGGCCCTCGCCCTGTGCCGCGATCGCCTCGAACTGCCCGACCTGCAGCAGCGTCGCCGTCACGGGCACCCCCGCGTCCGCGATGCGGGCGACCTGCTCGGGCGTCGCACCCGTCGCGTGCTCGAGACCGTCGACCCCGGCGTCGAGCAGCGCGTCGAGCGCCTCGTGGCTGAACGTGTGCGCGGTGACGCGCGCACCGGCGTCGTGCGCCGCCGCGACGGCCTCGGCGAGCACGTCGGCCGGCCACAGCGGGCGCAGGTCGCCGTCGGCGCCCAGGTCGCGGTCGATCCAGTCGGCGACGAGCTTGACCCAGCCGTCGCCGCGGGCGGCCTCCTCGCGCACGGCCGCGACGAGCTGCGTCGGGTCGTCGAGCTCACGACCGTAGTGCCGCAGGTAGCGCTTGGGCAGCGCGAGGTGACGCCCCGCGCGCAGCAGCCGCGGCAGGTCGGGACGCTGGTGCACCCAGCCGGTGTCCGCGGGCGATCCGGCGTCGCGCACCAGGAGCACGCCGGAGTCGCGGTCGGAGACCGCCTGCGCGTACGCCGTCGCGTCGTCGACCGGGCCGTCGGGCCCCAGGCCGATGTGGCAGTGCACGTCGACCAGACCGGGCAGCACCCATCCCTCGAGCGCGGCCTCGGGCGGCTCGACGGGCTGCTCGAGCGTCAGCCGGTCACCGACGACCCACGCCTCCCCCACCTCGTGCTCGTCGTCGAGGACGACCGTGCCGCGCAGGTGGGTGATCACGTGTCAGCGCCCCTTGAACAGGTCGTCCAGGCCGGCGGGCAACGCGCTCGGGTCGAACGCGTCACCGCCGGACGGTGCGCCGCCACCGAGACCGAACGCCGACCCCGCGGGGGCGGCCGGGCCCTCGCCCGCGGCACGTGCCGCCGCCGCACGCTCCTGCTCGGCCCGCTTGGCGGGGTTCCCCGAACGGGCACCCTTGACGCGCTTGGCCGGAGCCTGGCGCCCGCGCGACTTCTTCCCGCCCATGCCGGGCAGGTTGCCCATGCCCGGCATGCCGCCGGGCATCCCGCCACCCTTGGCCATCTGGCGCATCATCTTGCGCGCACCGTCGAACCGCTCGAGCAGCTGGTTGATCTCGCTCGTCGTGGTCCCGGAACCGCGTGCGATGCGCGCGCGGCGCGACCCGTTGATGATCTTCGGGTTCTGCCGCTCACCGGGCGTCATCGAGCGGATGATCGCCTCGATCCGGTCGACCTCGCGCTCGTCGAAGTTCTCGAGCGCCTCGCGCATCTGCCCCATGCCGGGCAGCATGCCGAACATCTTCTTGATCGAGCCCATGTTCTTGAGCTGCTGCATCTGCACGAGGAAGTCCTCGAGCGTGAAGTCCTCGCCGCTGACGAGCTTGCCCGCCATCTTCTCGGCCTGCTCGGCGTCGAACGCCTTCTCGGCCTGCTCGATGAGCGTGAGCACGTCACCCATGTCGAGGATGCGCGACGCCATGCGGTCGGGGTGGAAGACCTCGAAGTCGGTGAGCTTCTCGCCCGTCGAGGCGAACATGATCGGCCGGCCCGTCACGCTCGCGATCGACAGCGCCGCGCCGCCGCGCGCGTCGCCGTCGAGCTTCGAGAGGACCACGCCCGTGAACCCGACCCCGTCGGCGAACGCCTGCGCCGTGGTCACGGCGTCCTGGCCGATCATCGCGTCGACGACGAACAGGATCTCGTCCGGGTCGACCGCGTCGCGGATGTCGGAGGCCTGCGCCATGAGCTCGGCGTCCACGCCGAGCCGGCCGGCCGTGTCGACGACGACGACGTCGTGCTGCCGGTGTCGCGCGGTGTCCAGGCCTGCACGGGCGACGGCCACCGGGTCCGCACCGGCGGGGAGCACGTCGTCGGCACCCTGGTTGCCGGGGTGCGGCGCGAACACGGGCACGCCCGCGCGCTCGCCGACCACCTGGAGCTGCGTCACCGCGTTGGGTCGCTGCAGGTCGGCCGCGACGAGCAGCGGCGTGTGGCCCTGCTCGCGCAGCCACAGCGCGAGCTTGCCCGCGAGCGTCGTCTTGCCGGCACCCTGCAGACCCGCGAGCAGGATCACCGTCGGCGGCTGCTTCGCGAAGGACAGCGTGCGGGTCTGCCCGCCGAGGATCGCGACGAGCTCCTCGTTGACGACCTTGACGACCTGCTGCGCCGGGTTGAGCGCGCCCGAGACCTCGGCCGACAGCGCACGCTCGCGCACCGCACCGGTGAACGAGCGCACGACGGGCACGGCGACGTCCGCGTCGAGCAGGGCCCGCCGGATCTCGCGGATCGTGGCGTCGATGTCCGCCTCGGAGAGGCGACCCTTCGTGCGCAGGTTCTTGAACGTCGAGGTGAGACGGTCGGAGAGGGTGGCGAACAACCTGACCTCGCGGGGTCGGACGGACTGCTACGGACGTCCCAGGGTACCCGCCAGCGCCCGGGTGGCCCGGGCGGTCAGGTCGTCGACGAGCGTCGCGCGCCACGCCGTCCAGGCGGCCGGACCGGCGGCGGACGCGTCGGCCTCGGTGAGCGCACGCAGCAGCACGAGCAGGTCGGGCCGGTGCTCGACCGCGTCGAGCAGCCGCTCCAGCGTCGCCGGGTCCTCCGGGTCGGCCGTCGTCGCGAGCTCGGACAGCGTCAGGTGCTCGCGCACCAGGCGTGCGACGTCGGCGGCGACCTGCGGGCCGAAGCCCATCCGCGCGACGACCGGGCCGGCCAGCCGGGCACCCTCGACCGAGTGGTCACCCGCGCCGGCCCGCTTGCCGATGTCGTGCAGCAGCGCCGCGAGCAGCAGCGTGTCCGGGCCGTCGACGGCCCGGCGGTCGCGGCCTGCGCGCGCGACCGTCTCGACGAGGTGACGGTCGACCGTGTGCCGGTGGATCGCCGAGCGCTGCGGACGGTTGCGCACACCGGCCCACTCGGGGATCCACGTCGTGACGACCCCGGCCAGGTCGAGCGCCTCCCACACGGGCACCTGGGCCGGTCCCGAGCCGAGCAGGTGGATGAGCTGCTGGCGCGCGGCCCTCGGCCAGGGCGTCGGCAGCGGCGGCGTGGCCTCGAGGCTCGCGACCGTCACCGGGGACAGCACGAGGCCCGTGCGTGCCGCGGTCGCGGCCGCACGCAGCGAGAGCACCGGGTCGTCGGCGGGCCGCGCGTCGACCGCGAGCACGAGCTCGCCGTCGTGCTCGACGAGCCCCTCGGCGATCGTGCGCAGCCGCGGCGGTGTGCGCCGCCCGCGCACCAGCACGGGCTTGCGCGCCGGACGCTGCAACGCCTGGCGGGCGTTGCGCGCGGTCGTGTCCAGCGCGTAGGAGATGACGCGCCCGGCCTCGGCGATCGACGCCAGCAGGTCGTCGCGGTCGTCGAACCCGACGAGCGCCGCGACCTCGTCCTGGTCGGCCTGCAGGAGACGGTTGGTGTGCCGGCGCGTGACGACCTGCACGGCGTCACGCACGTCCAGCAGGTGTGCGTACGCGTGGTCGACGGCACCGTGCGGCCGGTCGGTCAGCCACGTGGCCGCGAGCGCCGAGAGCACGACCGCGTCGCGGATGCCGCCACGGGCCTCCTTGAGGTCGGGCTCGATGAGGTACGCGAGCTCGCCGTGGCGCTCCGCGCGCTGCCGGGTCGACGCGAGCAGCTCGGGCAGGCGCCGGCGCGCCGCCGAGCGCCAGTCCGCCAGGAGCGCCGACGTCGCACGCGCGATCACGAGCCCGTCGCCCGCGACCGGCTTGAGCTCGAGCAGGCCCACCGCCGCGGGCAGGTCCTTCGAGGCCACCTGGCGGCACTGCGCGAGGGAGCGCACCGAGTGGTCGAGGTCGAGACCCGCGTCCCAGATCGGGTACCACAGGCGCTCCGCGAGCCGAGCCAGGTCCTCGGGCGAGTGCCCGCGCCCCTCGTGCACGAGCAGCAGGTCGAGGTCCGAGACCGGGCTCGCGTCGCCGCGCCCCACGCTGCCGACCACGCCCAGCGCGACGCCCGACACGTCGCGTCCCTCCGTCGCCTCCGTCCACAGCCGGGACAGCGCGCCGACCACGAGGTCGGCGATCGCGCGGCGGCGTGCCACGCCGTCGCTGCCCGGTCCTGTCGTCCTGGCGGCCAGGTCGAGCCTCGCAGCGCGCAGGTCCCGCACCCCGGCGGGGTGCGGGACCTGCTGCGGTGACCCGTTCCCGGCCGCGCCCCCCGCGGGCGGCCGTTCGTTCGTCATCTGTGCGTTGCGACCGTCCTGCTCAGAGGGCGTCGTCGCCGTGCTCACCGGTGCGGACGCGGGCGACGTCCTCGACCGGGACGACCCAGACCTTGCCGTCACCGATCTTGCCGGTCTGCGCGGCCTGCACGATCACCTCGGTGACCCCGGCCACGTCCTCGTCCGCGACGAGGACGTCGATCTTGACCTTCGGGACCAGGTCCACCGTGTACTCCGCACCGCGGTACACCTCGGTGTGACCACGCTGGCGGCCGTACCCGCTGGCCTCGCTGACCGTCAGTCCACGGACACCTGCGGCCTCGAGGGCCGACTTCACGTCGTCCAACCGGTGCGGCTGGATGACCGCCGTCACGAGCTTCGTCATCACTTCACCTCCGTCACGACCCGGGCGCCGCCCAGGTTCTCGTACGCCGTCTCGCCGTGCACCGCGAGGTCGATGCCGTTCACCTCGGCCTCGACAGGGACCCGCCAGCCGAGCATCGCCTTGAGCGCCAGTCCCAGCACCGCGGTCACGGCCGCGGAGATCGCGATCGCGATCACCGCGATGATGGCCTGGACGGCGAGCTGGTCGAAGCCACCGCCCAGGAACAGGCCGCGCCCGTCCGTGGCGATCAGGCCGAGGGCCAGCGTGCCCCACAGGCCGGAGACGAGGTGCACACCGACGACGTCGAGGGAGTCGTCATAGCCGAACTTGTACTTCAGACCGACGGCGAGGGCCGACAGCACACCCGCGACCGCACCGACGAGGATCGCACCGACCGGGGTCACGTCACCGGCGGCGGGCGTGATCGCCACCAGACCGGCCACGACACCGGAGGCCGCGCCGAGCGACGTCGCGTGACCGTCACGGATCCGCTCGGTGATGAGCCAGCCACCGATCGCGGCAGCGGTCGCGACCGTCGTGTTGACCCACGCGAGACCGGCGGCCTCGTCGGCGCCGTACGCCGAACCACCGTTGAAGCCGAACCAGCCGAACCACAGGAGCGCGGCGCCCAGCATGACGAACGGCAGGTTGTGCGGACGCATCGGCTCGGTACCGAAGCCCTTGCGCTTACCGACGATGAGGGCGAGGACGAGTGCCGCGACACCGGCGTTGATGTGGACGACCGTGCCACCAGCGAAGTCGATGGGCGACGCGATCGAGGCGAAGGGCCCCTCGTCCGAGAGCAGGCCGCCGCCCCAGACCATGTGGGCGAGCGGGAAGTAGGAGAGCGTGACCCACAGACCCGTGAAGAGCAGCCACGTACCGAACTTGATGCGGTCGGCGAGGGCACCCGAGATGAGCGCGACGGTGATGATCGCGAACGTCGCCTGGAAGCCGACGTCGACGATCGTCGGCATGTACGCGCCGGTCTCGTCGTTCAGCACCGCGACCGGGTCGAACGACCCGCCGAGGCCGAACTGGTCGAACGGGTTGCCGAACAGGCCGCCCACGGACGCGCCGTACGACATCGACCAGCCCCACAGGACGTAGATGACGCCGACGACGGCCATCGCGCCGAACGACATCATCATCATGTTCAGCACGGACTTGCCGCGCACCATGCCGCCGTAGAAGAACGCAAGTCCGGGCGTCATGAGGAGCACCAGGGATGCTGACGTCAGCATCCAGGCTGTGACTCCGGTATCCAGCATACGAATCCGTCTCCCCTCGCCAGCCGGGCGGCCGGTCGGGGACAACTGTGGAGCGGACCGGTTTCACAGGACCGGCACGCCGGTTACGCGCTTGTGACAGCCGGGGTCACGGCGTAAACGTTGCGTTTCGTGCTGGGCAGATGTCCAAGGGGCGGGACGGACCGTCCCGCCCCTCGCTCAGGCCTCCAGCAGCCCGTCGACGAACGCCTCGGGGTCGAAGGGCGCCAGGTCGTCGGGCCCCTCGCCCAGACCGACGAGCTTGACGGGCACCCCGAGCTCGCGCTGCACCGCGACGACGATGCCGCCCTTGGCGGTCCCGTCGAGCTTGGTCAGCACGATGCCCGTGACACCGGCCACCTCACCGAAGACGCGCGCCTGGTTGAGGCCGTTCTGCCCCGTGGTCGCGTCGAGCACCAGCAGCACCTCGGACAGCGGTGCGGTCCGCGTGATGACGCGCGTGATCTTGCCGAGCTCGTCCATCAGGCCGGCCTTGTTCTGCAGGCGCCCGGCCGTGTCGACGAGCACGACGTCCGCCCCGTCCGTGACGCCGCGCCGCACGGCGTCGAACGCGACGGCGGCCGGGTCGGCCCCGTCGCGGTCCGAGCGCACCGTCGGCACACCGACGCGCGACCCCCAGGTCTCGAGCTGGTCGGCCGCGGCCGCGCGGAACGTGTCCGCCGCCCCCAGGACGACGGAGCTGCCGTCCGCGACGAGCACGCGCGCGAGCTTGCCGACGGTCGTGGTCTTGCCGGTGCCGTTCACCCCGACGACGAGCACGACGGCCGGCACCCGCTCCCCGTCCGGCGTCGTGCCCGCGGCGGTACGCAGCGCACGGTCCAGCGTCGGGTCGACGAGCGCGAGGAGCTGCTCGCGCAGCAGGCGGCGCGCCTGCTCGCCGTCGCGCAGCCCCTCGACGCGCACGCGCGTGCGCAGCGCCTCCATGAGCTCGTCCGTCGGGCCCGGACCGACGTCGGCGAGCAGGAGGGTCTCCTCGAGCTCGTCCCAGTCGTCCTCGGTCAGGTGGTCGCGCGAGAGCACGCCCAGCAGGCGGGCGCCGAGCGGTGAGCCCGAGCGCGCGAGCCGCTCGCGGAGCCGGCGCAGGCGCCCCTCGGTCGGCGCCGGGGTCTCGACCGGCGGTGCGGTCGTGACGTCCTCGACGGTGACGTCGCCGACCGCGACGTCACCCGGCTCGACGGTCGTCGCCCCCACGCCCGTGTCACCGCCGGCACCCGCGAGCGCCTCCTGCTCGTCGGCGGCGGGCGGCGCCGGGCGCTCGAGGACGTCGGTCGCGGTCGGCTGCTGCGGTGCGCCGTCGTCACCGGACGTGCGTCGGCGACGTCCCAGGACGAGGGCCGCCGCCCCCGCGACGAGCACGGGTGCGCCGATGAGGTAGGGCAGGAGGTCGTTGAGGTCCACGCGGACAGTCTGTCGGTCGGGGCGAGCCGGGGGCGACCTGGGCGCTCAGCGCGTCGTCGTCGCGTCCTCGCGGCGCGGGCGCAGCACGTGCGTCGCGCGCTCGCGCGCACGGTGCAGGTCCTCGGCCAGCTCGTCGGGGTCCAGGTACCCGCTGCCCTCCGACGCGGTGGCCCGCAGGAAGTCGGCGAGCGAGAGGTCCACGGGGTCGGCGGACGCCGCCAGCGCCGCCTCGCGCTGGTCGGCGTCCGGGTGCTTGCGCCCGCGCAGGCCACGGCGGAACGCCGCCCAGGCGCTCTCGGAGTCCCGGTCGGTCGTGGCACCCACGACCAGGAGCACCGCCGCGGCGGTGACGAGTGCGACGAGGATCCAGATCACGTAGGCCACGGACCCAGTGTGCGCCGCCCGCGACGACGGCGCCCGGCGGGACGCGAGCCCGCGACCGAACCCGCCCAGAACCTTCACAGCGCCTCACCCGGACGGGCGTCCGCGCAGGTCACGGGCCGGTCATGGGACGAGTTCACCCGGTCAGGCAGGCACGTCCTCGCGCAGCCTCTGGCTGACGACGGTCGTCACCCCGTCACCGCGCATCGTGACGCCGTACAGCGCGTCCGCGATCTCCATCGTGCGCTTCTGGTGGGTCACGACGATGAGCTGGGAGTCGTCCTGCAGCTCGCGGAAGATCTCCAGCAGACGACCGAGGTTCGCGTCGTCGAGCGCCGCCTCGACCTCGTCCATCACGTAGAACGGGCTGGGCCGGGCCTTGAAGATGGCCACCAGCAGCGCGACGGCCGTCAGGGAACGCTCACCGCCGGACAGCAGCGAGAGCCGC
Source organism: Actinomycetes bacterium (assembly GCA_023424135.1). Lineage (GTDB taxonomy): Bacteria > Actinomycetota > Actinomycetes > Actinomycetales > Cellulomonadaceae > Cellulomonas. The sequence goes on from JAFAEH010000255.1 coordinate 16,021, forward strand.
TTGACCTTCTTGCCGGCAGGACGGGCCTCGACCTCGATACCCGTCGTGAGCATGTCGTCGGGGTCCGTCAGCACGAGCCGTCCCTCGCCCCCGGGGAACAGCCGCGGGAACACCACGTCGAACGCGGCCGCCGTGTCGCGGTAGGCATCCGTGAAGACCTGCTCGACGCGCTCGTCGATCTCCTTGACGATCTCCAGCAGGTCGGCGCGCGACTTCTTGAGGTCCGCGAGCTGCTCGACGAGGAACTGGTGGCGCTCCTCGAGCGCGGCGAACTCCTCGAGGGCCAGCGGGTTGACCTTGCCGAGCAGGGTGAGCGCGCGCTCCGCCGCACGCAGGCGCTTCTCCTGCTCGGTCCGGACGTACGGCACGGCCGTCGGGGCGCCGTCCTGCGGCTCGACGCCCGGGGGCAGCACGACCGGCACGTCGCGGTCGGGACCGAACTCGTCGAGGAGCACCTGCGGGTCCAGGCCCAGCTCCTCGACGGCCCTCGTCTCGAGCTGCTCGATCCGCAGCCGCTGCTCGGCACGCGCGACCTCGTCACGGTGCGCGACGTCGGTGAGCTCGGCCAGGTCGCGTGCGAGCGCGTCGACGCGCGAGCGGACGTCGGCCAGCGCCCGGTCCCGTTCCGCGCGTGCGGCCTCCGCGGCGTCGCGCTCGTCGGACGCCCGGCGCAGCGCCCGGTCGAGCAGCGTCCCCGTGAACGCGGCGCCCTCGTGCACGG
>JAFAEH010000141.1 GCA_023424135.1 Actinomycetes bacterium
CGGTGGGGGAGCGGATCTCGCTGGTCGACGAGCACGGCGAGCGCATCTCCGACGACCGCGCGCTGCTGGTCCTGCTCGACCTGGTCGCCGCCGAGCTGCGCGGGGGCACGGTGGCACTGCCGGTCACCACCACCCGGGTCGCCGAGCAGGTGTGCCGCTTCCACGGCGTGCAGGTGCAGTGGACCTCCACCGCGCTGGACGCGCTCACCGCGGCCGTCGCGGGCCCCGACATGATCTTCGCGGCGGACGGGCGCGGCGGGTTCGTGGTGCCGGAGTTCAGCCCGGCCATCGACGGGCTGGCCGCGTTCATGCGCCTGCTCGGGCTGGTCGCCCGCACCCGGCTCTCGCTCAGCCAGATCGACGCGAGGATCCCCGAGGTCAAGCTGCTGCGCCGGACGGTGCCGACGCCGTGGGCGGCCAAGGGCGCGGTCATGCGCTCGGTCATCGAGGCCGCCGAGGCCGAGCCCGCGGGCTACCGCGTGGACACCACCGACGGGGTGCGGGTGGCCCGCGACGACGGGAGCTGGGTGCTGGTGCTGCCCGCCGCCACCGAGCCCGTCACCGACCTGTGGGCCGAGGCGGCCGACATGGACGGCGCCCAGGCGCTCCTGGAGCGCTGGGCGCGGGTGGTCGAGCAGGCCGCCGGCTGACCCGGCGTCCGGAGATGTCACGGAGAGTGAACGGCGCGAAAGTGGCAGAAACCACGCTTGCCAGATGCGCGCCGGCCGCCGCAAGATCGTAATGTAGAAACGCGCGGCGGCATGGACCACGGGGCGGAAGCGGCGGTAACTTTGTCTGCGTCCAAACCACCGTCCAGCGCCCCGAGTTGACCTTTGCCGCTGATCAGCGTATGTTGCGGCATTCGCAAACTTGAAGAAAGCGAAGCGAGGCGCGTCCTGAGCACCGTCGCCGCGTCTTCGCGGTAGGAGGCCGAGCCGATCGATGCCGAGCGTCTACTGCACGCAGTGCGGGCACGCCAACCCCGAGGATGCCCGTTTCTGTTCCCGCTGCGGGTCACCGCTGACCAGACACGAGGTCGCCGGGGACACCACTTCGACGATCTCCGTGGCGGGAATCGAGGCGTACGAGGCTGAGACAGGCGACATGCTCCTGCAGGAGCGGGCGCTGGTGGAGCAGCTCCCGCCCGGCACGGCGTTGCTCACGGTGACCAGGGGCCCCAACCAGGGCAGCCGCTTCCGGCTGGACAAGGACCTCACCACGACCGGGCGCCACCCGGAGAGCGACATCTTCCTCGACGACATCACCGTCTCGCGCCGCCACGTGGAGTTCTACCGCCACCGCGGCGGCCAGTTCTCCGTCCGCGACGTGGGCAGCCTCAACGGCACCTACGTCAACCGCGAGCGGATCGAGGAGGTTCCGCTGCACTCGGGCGACGAGGTGCAGATCGGCAAGTTCCGCCTGGTCTTCCTCATGCGAGGCAACCACAGCGCATGACTTCCCAGGCGGCCCGCTCGCACATGAGCATCGGGGAGGTGCTCGCCCTGCTGCAGGGCGAGTTTCCCGATGTGACGATCTCCAAGATCAGGTTCTTGGAGGGCGAAGGGCTCATCGAGCCCGAGCGCAGCCCCTCCGGCTATCGCAAGTTCACGCACCTGCACGTCGAGCAGCTCCGCTTCATCCTCACCGAGCAGCGCGACCACTATCTGCCGCTGCGGGTCATCAAGGACCGCATGGCCGAGAGCTTCGGCCGCCCCAGGGCCCTGCCCGACAAGCAGGAGGTCAGGCTCGACCGCGCGGAGCTGCTGGAGGCCGCCGGCATCGACGAGGAGACCCTCGCCGAGTGCGAGGACTACGGCCTGCTGGCCCCGGTGGCCCGCCGCTACGACGAGGAGGCGCTCAAGATCGCCCGCACCGTCGGCGCGCTGGCCCGCTTCGGCCTCGGCGCCCGGCACCTGCGCGCGGTCAAGGCCGCCGCCGAGCGCGAGTGCGGCCTGGTCGAGCAGGGCGTCGCGCCGGTGCTGAAACGCCGCGCCCCGGGCGCCATCGGCGAGGCCGAGGAGACCGCTCGGGAGCTGTCCAGCCTCCTGCTCGACCTGCACGCGTCGTTGGTCCGCACAGGGGTACGTTCGGTCCTGGGGCGCTGAGGAGACCCCGGCTGGTGCCCGGGGAGCAATCGGGGCCTTCCGGGTGTTACGTTGAAATGAAGTAGCCAGTCAGCAGAAGCGACGAACCAAGAGCTGTGCCGGGTCACCGGTCAGGAATACGGAGCAGCCCGTGTTGCAGATGGAGGTCGTGGGTGTAAGAGTTGAAATGCCCACAAATCAACCGATCGTCTTGCTCAAGGAGGCACACGGGGAGCGGTTCCTTCCTATCTGGATCGGGATGACCGAGGCGACGGCCATCGCCCTCGCCCAGGCGGAGGAGCCTCCGCCGCGGCCGCTCACCCATGACCTGTTCCGCGACGTGCTGAGCGCGCTGGGCGTCGGCCTGCGCGCGGTCAACATCGTCGCGCTGCGCGACGGCATCTTCTTCGCCGACCTGGTGTTCTCCAACGGCGTCGAGGTGAGCGCGCGGCCCTCCGACTCCATCGCGCTCGCCCTGCGCACCGGAGCGCGCATCTTCGCCAGCGAGGAGGTGGTCCAGGAGGCCGGCGTGGTCATCCCGGACGACCAGGAGGACGAGGTGGAGAAGTTCAGGGAGTTCCTTGACACGATCACTCCCGAGGACTTCGGCAGGGCGGGGTAGGTATTTCGGTGCATTTACGCTTCACGACGCGCCGAGCCGGATCGTTGACTGAGCATGGTGACGGTCCTACGGTGCAAGTGAAACCCGCGGTCGCCTTATATGAACCCCCAGATCAGGCCGTGGGATGAGAGAAAGCCGGAGGTCCGCGTGGCGGTCAGCAGCGGCGAGGGAAAGACGGCCGGCCAGGAAGATCCGGTGCGGCGCGAGGACGCGCGGCAGCGTGCCGGGGAGCAGGGTCTGCTCTTCGACGAGCGTCCGGCGGCGCTGCCGGACGACATCGGCTACCGCGGGCCCACCGCCTGCGCGGCGGCCGGCATCACCTACAGGCAGCTCGACTACTGGGCACGCACGGGCCTGGTGGAGCCGACCATCCGGGCCGCGCACGGCTCGGGCTCCCAGCGGCTCTACAGCTTCCGCGACATCCTGGTGCTCAAGGTCGTCAAGCGGCTCCTCGACACCGGGGTGTCCCTGCAGCAGATCCGCTCGGCGGTGGGGCACCTGCGTGAGCGCGGCGTCGACGACCTGGCGCAGATCACCCTGATGTCCGACGGTGCGAGCGTGTACGAGTGTACGTCGGCCGACGAGGTCATCGACCTGGTGCAGGGCGGTCAGGGAGTCTTCGGGATCGCCGTCGGTCGCGTGTGGCGCGAGGTCGAGGGCACCCTCGCGACGCTGCCGACCGAGCGGCTCGAGGACGACGCCCCGGCCGCGGACGCACCGCAGGACGAGCTCGCGCTGCGTCGTCAGGCACGCACCGCCGGCTGAGGCCGACCGACCGGCACACGCCCGTCCCCGTGGGGGCGGGCGTTCGTGCTTCTCGCCCACGTCCGGTCCGGCCGCGCGCTGCGCATGCGCCGTCCGTCCACGCCGGCGAGGCGGGCCGTGCGGGGGAGGGGGCTGCGTGGTGGCGTCAGCCGCGCGGCGCCCGCAGCGCGCGGTCCAGCAGCCGGTCGAACACGTCGGACAGCTCGGCGGCCGCCGAGCCGGGCCACACGTGGACGGGCTGGGCGGCGCCCTGCGCCTGCTGCAGCGCCGCACGCTCGGGGACAGCGGGGGACAGCACGAGCGGCCCGTAGAGGGACTGCAGCTCCTGCAGGCGGTACGCCTGCTCGACGGAGCGGGCCCGGACGCGGTTCACCGCGATGCCCAGCGGCTGCAGGTTCGGTGCGGGACCGCGACGCAGCTCGTCGATCGTGCGCATCGCACGGCCGACGGCCATCACCGCGAACAGACCCGGTTCGGTGACGACGAGCGCGCGGTCGCACGCGGTCAGACCGGTGCGGGTGAGCCCACCGAGGGAGGGCGGGCAGTCGATGAGCACGACGTCGTAGTCGCCGACCCACGTCAGCGCGTCGCGCAACCGGTGCGCATCGGCGTCGTCGACGCGGTCGTGCAGCACCGAGCGTTCCGAGCCCACGAGGACGTCCAGGCCGTGCTCGGCCCAGGTCGAGGGCGCCGTGGCCGCCGCGACCGAATCCGCGGACGGGTCGTCGAGGACCGAGGCGACGTCGCCGGCCCCCCGGGCCGTCCCGAGCGCCATCGTCGAGTCGCCCTGGGGGTCGAGGTCGACGACGAGCGTGCGCAGACCGCGTTCGAGCGCGGACGACGCGAGCCCGAGCGTCACGGAGGTCTTGCCCACGCCACCCTTGAGGCTGCACACACCGAGCACCAGCACCGGGCAACCGTATCCGTGCCGGTGGCCAGGCACGAAACCTCACCCCGACACGCCGGTCCCGGTGCGGTCCGGCGTGTCCAGGACGTCCCGGACACGCCGGGGTGGGCCACGATGGGGGCATGACACTCACGCTGACCCGTCACGGGCACGCCTGCGTCCGGATCGTCACCGCGCACGGCACGGTCACGATCGACCCGGGGACCTTCAGCGACGTCGGGGCGGCGCTGGCCGGCGCGGACGCCGTGCTCGTCACGCACGTGCACCCCGACCACGTCGACGTGCCCGCACTCGTGGCCGCCACGGTGCCCGTGCACGGGCCCGCGCAGGTCGTCGAGGCGCTGGTGGACGCCGGCGCCGACCGTTCGCGTCTGCACGCGGTTGCTGCCGGCGACGTGCTCACGCTCGCGGGTGCGCGGGTCGAGGTGCTGGGGGAGGTGCACGCCGAGATCCACCCCGACGTCCCCAGGCCGGCCAACGTCGCCTATCTCGTCGACGGCGTCGTGCTGCATCCCGGGGACTCGTTCACCAGACCGGCCGCGGGCACGGCCGTCGACGTGCTCCTCGAGCCCGTGAGTGCACCCTGGTTGCGGCTGGCCGACGCCGTCGAGCACGTGCGTGCTGTCGCACCGCGGCGCGTCGTGCCGATCCACGACGCGATCCTCAGCGACACGGGCCGTGCGCTCACGCTGCGCATCCTCGGTGGCCTCGTCGACGCGCAGGTGGTGCCGCTGGGTGCGGGGGAGAGCCTGACCGTCGGGTGACCACGACGTGCCGGTGCGCACGCGCGCCGCTAGCGTGGTCGCGTCGGAAGGAGCCCGAGATGTCCGAGTCGTTCGACGCCGACCAGGTGCCGGAGCTGGAGTACGACGAGACCGTGCCGCCGCGTCCCGAGGAGGAGGTCGCGGACGTCGCCCGCACCATCCCGGACCCTGCCGGGCACGGGGGAGAGCCCGACCGCATCGACGTCCTCGTCGCCGACTCGCGCGGTTCCGACGACGACGGCCCCACGGCGCGCGAGGTCGGTTGACCCGCCGGTCGGCCGAGCGGACGCGCCGATGAGGCATGCTGGTCGCGTGCTGATCAGACGTGCGGTCGAGGACGACTGGACCACCGTGCGCGACGTGCGCCTGCGCGCGCTGCGCGAGTCGCCCGACGCGTTCGGCGCGTCGTTGTCGCGCGAGGAGCGCTTCGCGGAGTCGCACTGGCGCATGCGGGTGCGGACGAGCCCGACGTGGCTGGCTCTCGACGACGACGGCGTACCGCGGGGTCTCGTCACGCTCGTCCAGGAGCCGGGGTCGCCGGAGCACGACAGGCACGTGGTGTCGCTGTGGGTCGCGCCCGAGCGTCGCCGTGAGGGCATCGGCTGGGAGCTGCTGGACACGGTGGTGCGCGCCGGCGCCCACGAGGCTGCCCGGACCGTCTCGCTGTGGGTCGTCGAGGACAACGCGTCGGCCGTCGACCTGTACGTGCGCGCCGGCTTCACGCGCACCGGCGAGCGCCAGGCGCTGCCGCGCGACCCGACGCGCACCGAGGAGCGCTACGAGCGCGCGACCGATCCGGGCGGCCTGGTCGGCAGCTGACGCCGGCCCGGGGAGTGGTCGGAGCACCCAGTGGACGCTCCGATCCGCCGCCAATTGTCATAATGCACATTATCGGCGCAAGGCCGAAGCTGCTGACCTGCAGGAACGTCCTCATGAGGTCGGCGCGCTTGCGGCCGTGTGCCGCCCGTCGACCCCGTGCCCAGCGAGCTGGTCCAGCAGCGCATCGTGGCCATCGCCGACGGCCCAGTGGATCGCGGTCATGCCCGCCGCCCGCGCGGCCTCGACGTTGGCGGGCGTGTCGTCGACGAACAGGATCGACGCGGGTGACGCGCCGATGCGCCGGGATGTCTCGACGAAGAACCTCACGTCAGGTTTGACGACGCCGAGGTCGTAGGAGTAGCAGCTCACGTCGAACACCGCGTCGTACCCCAGGGCCGCGCGCATGTGCTCCCCTCGTTCGCGCTCCTGGTTCGTCCCGAGGTGGACGCCGTACCCGTTGCGACGCAGCGCCTCGACGATCACGAAGGATTCCGGGACGCGTTCGATCCGAAGCCACACGTCGGCGTACACCTGTTCCGTCGGTGCCGTCACCCCGAACTCGCCGAGGATGGCCTCGAGGAACGGCAGGTACGCACCTCCGGCGCCGGCGAGCAGCGGCTTCTCGGCCTTCCACGCGCGGTGCAGCAGCTCGCGAGCACGATCCCCGACATGCTGTTCCATGGTGCCGTACCAGCCCACGTCGGGCGCGAGCTGGAGCACGCCGTCCGCGTCGAAGAGCACGTGTCGGATGGCCGACGCCGCGACCCCCCGCGTGGAACCCGCCGTCGCCGCCTGGACACGAAAGAACTCCGCAGACGCGCTCATGAGGCGTGATCGTCGCAGATCGCGACCCGCGCCCGCTTCCCGTTGCGCCCGTCCGCCGGACGCGACAGGTGGGAATCGGGCTCAGGCTGCCGACGACGTGGCGAGGCGGAACACGCTGCTCCCGGTGCTGCGCGTCGAGGCGTCGGTCAGTGGATCTGCTCGACCTCGGACGACCGACCCCAGGCCGTGTCGGCCGTCACGGCGGTGACACCGGCGCGCCGGGCATCTGCTCACGATCCCACCGCAGGTATAGCGGTGGGATCGTGCTGCGGAGCGATCCGTTCCCCGGTCGACGTCCAGCCACCCACAGCCCTCGGCCCTGCGCGAACGGTTCACAGATCTGCTGGTCAGCGCCCCGCACGGCGGTCCGCGCGCCCAGGATCGTGACCCATGGACGACGAGACGCGCGGACCCGGCTGGTTCGCACCCGGACCCGACGACGACCTCGCGGCGCTGCCTGAGGGCCCGGTGCGCGACGACCAGCACCTGCTCGAGGTGATGCTCGAGCTCGTCGGGCCCGAGCGCGCCGGTCCCCCGGCGCTGTGGCTCGTGCTGCTCGACGCGCACGGGGCCCTGCTGCCCGTGGTGCTTCCGCTGGTGGGCATCCCCTTGCGGCCCGACCCGGCCCAGGTGCGACAGGTGCTCGTCGCGCTGGGTGACGTCCTCGCGCACGAGGCGCCAGGCGGGTCGCTCGTCGCGGCCGTGGTCCGTGCGGCGGGCGGCGACCGCGGGAGCGTCGAGCGGGCCTGGGAGGAGGCGCTGCGCGTCGGTGCGGCCGACCGTGGCATGACGCTGCGCACGGTCCTCGCGATCGGCGAGCACCGTGCACGCGTGCTCACGTGAGCGCACGGTCGTGAGCGCACGGTGCTCACCGACGCGGTGCGTCGCCCTGCGACGGCGCCCGCCGTCCGGGCGCGGTGGACCCGACCTGTCAGGCGGGACCGGGTGCGGCCTCGTCGATCGCGGCGAGCTGCTCGAGCGTGGGCTCCCACAGGGCCGCCGCCACGTTGGCGCGGACCTGCTCGGGCGTGCGTGCGCCGGAGATGATCGAGGCCACCGCGGGCTGCGCCGCCAGGCCGCCGAGCGCGAGGGTCGGCAGGTCGACGCCCCACGCGGACGCGAGCGCGGCCAGGGCGTCGATCCGGTCGAAGTCGGCAGCGGCCAGACGCTGCGGCATCCGGGACAGGCGCGTGCCCTCAGGGGCGGCCTCGCCGCGCCGGTACTTGCCGGTGAGCAGACCGGAGGCGAGCGGGACGTACGGCAGGAGGCCCACCCCGACGTGCTCCGCGGCGGGCACGAGCTCGGCCTCGGCCCCGCGGTCGAGCAGGTTGTACCGGTTCTGGGCGGAGACGAACGGTGTGGTGCCGGCCGAGCGGGCGGCCCAGTCGGCGTCGACGACCTGCCACGCGCTGAGGTTCGACGACCCGATGTAGCGCACCTTGCCCTCGACGACGAGCTCGTGCAGGGCCGCGAGGGTCTCCTCGACCGGTGTGGCGGCATCAGGTGCGTGCAGCTGGTACAGGTCGACGTGGTCGGTCCCCAGGCGCCGCAGCGACCCCTCGATCGCGCGTCGCACGTAGCGGCGCGAACCTCGCGCGTCCCAGTCGGCACCGTTGAGACCCCGCACGTCCATGCCGAACTTCGTGGCGATGACGACGTCGTCGCGACGCCCGCGCAGCGCCGCGCCGAGCAGCTCCTCGCTGCGTCCCGGCTCTCCCCCGTACACGTCGGCCGTGTCGAAGAACGTCACGCCGGCGTCGAGCGCCGCACCCACCACGTCGTCCACGCCGTCCGGGGCGAGCGTCGCGCCGAAGGTGTTGCATCCCAGGCCTGCCACGGACACGGTGAGACCACTGTCACCGAGTCGTCGGAACGTCATCGTCATGACCTCACCCTAGAGTGGACCACCCGGGTGAGAGCGCCCGCAGCGCCCCCGTCCGGCGCGCGCGTCGAGGCGCTTCCTGCCACAGTGGGTATTCACCAGACCTTCACCGCGGGCCGGAACATCGTCGTGCCGGGCTGCGTTGACCACCAGGAAGCAAGAACGATTCGACACACGTTCGGCGCGGCACGACCTGCCGGACCGACACGGCACGGAGGTCCACCATGGCCAACAGGTCCCTGCGCGGCATGCGCATCGGGTCCCACAGCATGGAGACCGAGGACGGCGTTGACTTCGCCCCCCGGCTCCAGGCGCACTACGACTGTCCGAACGGGCACACGATCATCCTGCCGTTCTCGGTCGAGGCCGACGTCCCGGTCGTCTGGGAGTGCCGCTGCGGTGAGGAGGCCCTCCTGCGCGACGCGTCCAAGCCCGAGGTGAAGGCCGGCAAGCCGCCGCGCACCCACTGGGACATGCTCCTCGAGCGCCGCACGGTCGGTGAGCTGCAGGAGCTCCTCGACGAGCGTCTCGGGCTGCTGCGCGCAGGAAAGCTGCGCCGCAGCGCCTGAGCAGCACCTGAGCGGGCGGCCGGCCCGCCCCGCCTCTCCCCCGCCGACGCCCCCGGTGCCCGCCGCCCGGGGGCGTCGTGCTGCCCGGGACGCGGCGTCCGGTCCGCGGGCGACGGTGCCGTCGCCCACCCGGTGCCCTGTCGCTCAGGCCGGCCCGTCAGGACGTTCGTCGCGCCGTAGCCGCGCGGCGCCGACCATCCCCGCCAGGACGCCCCAGGCGCCCAGCGCGGCAGCTGTCAGAGCGGGCCAGTCCCCCGCACGCGTGGCCGGCGTGAGCGAGTCGCGCAACGGCAGGGACGCGACCATCTGCGCGGCCGTGAACAGGTCGGTGCGCTGCGTGACGACGCCGTTGGGCGCGATGACGGCGCTGACGCCGACGGTCGAGATCTGGACGGTCGCACGGCCGTGCTCGATCGCACGCAGCCGGGACATGGCGAGCTGCTGGGTCGACTCGTCCGACCAGCCGAAGGACGCGTTGTTGGTCTGCACGACCAGCACCTCTCCCCCCTCGGTGACGGACTCGCGCACGATCGCGTCGTAGGCGACCTCGAAGCAGATCACGTCGCCCAGGACGACGGTGCGCTCCAGGCGCGGGACGTCGAGCGGCACGACGCCGGGCTCGGTGCCCGGCAGCATGTCCTGGGTCACGAGGTCGACGGCGCTGGAGAAGTGGCGCACGATCGAGCGCAGCGGGATGTACTCGGCGAACGGTGCCGGACGCTGCTTGGAGTAGGTCGCGACCGGTCCGACGCCTGGCTCCCACAGGACCGCCGTGTTGTACCTGCCACCCGACTCGGGGTACTGCACGGTGCCGACGAGCATCGGCGCGTCGACCTCGCGGGCGACCCCGTCGATGAGGCCGGCAGCCTCGGCGTCGACCTGGGGGTCGATGTCCGTCCCGTTCTCGGGCCACAAGACGACGTCGAGCTCACCGGGCTCGACCCGGTCGAGCAGTGCGCGTGTGCCCGCCACGTGGTTGTCGAGGACCTGGCGTCGTTGCCCGAACGCGTCGAGGCGGCCGGGCTCGGGCACGTTGCCCTGCACCGCGCCGACCTGGAGCGTGCCCGTCTGCGCGACGGTGTCCAGGGGGATCACCAGGGAACCGAGCGTGATCGCGACCGCCGTGCCCAGCGCGCCGAGGGTGCGCACGAGCGCCACCTGGCCAGCGGCGAGCGTCGCACGGGCCAGCAGCACGCCCAGGGCCGCGACGACGGCGCTGAGCAGCGGTGTTCCTCCCAGCCACATGTACGACGCCAGCGGCGAGTCGGCCTGCGAGAACGCGAGCCGCCCCCAGGGGAACCCGCCGAACGGCCATGACGAGCGCAGCTCCTCGACCGCGACCCACAGCAGCACGAACGTCAGGAGCTGCCACCACCCGCTGCGCCACACGGCGTGCCCGCGGCGCGCCCACGCCCACGCGGCACCGAACAGCGCGACGTACGACGCCTCGAGCAGGCTCAGGGCCGCCCAGGGCACGGGTCCGACCGCGAGCCACGCCCACGTGATCATGGGCCCGAAGCACGTGAGTCCCCACACGAGGCCGACGAGGGCGTTCCACCGGGCGGAGTCGCGTCGCAGCGCGAGGTACAGCAGCGCGACCCCGAGGGGTGCCAGGACGCTCCAGCCCGGGTCGGGGAACGCGAGCCGGGTGAACCATCCCCCGGCCGCGGCAAGGACGAGCGTCAGCCAGCGGGCGGACGGCGGGACGGGCACCGCGTCAGGCTACGTCACGTCACCGGGTGCGTCGGGCACGCCGTCCGCGGACGGCCCGCGGGGCCGGTGGTCGTGGGCTCGGCACCGGGTCCACGACGTTGACCGCACGGCCGCTCCGACCGACCGGCCCGCGCGTCCTTCGTACCGGCCAGGACAGGTCCTGCCGTTCTCTGATGAACGCGCGGGCCCGGTCGGAGCTGAGGCCGTGCGGCACCGGTCAGTGGTTCGTGGGAGCCCCCTCCGGCGCCCGCAACGACGGGCCACTGCGAAACTACCCGCCTGAGGCGCGCTGTCAAGGGAACGTCGGGCCAGGTCAGGAGGATCGGTCCTGGTCAGCGGGTCCGGTTCGTCGGATCTCGCGCACTTCACCCGGCGTGTCGCCCGCGTGTCGCGATTCGACATGTCCCGGACGTTTCGCCGTCACGTCGGCGCCACCCGGATTTCACCCGCTCGGAGCAGCGCAGGTCACCCGAGGGTGTCGTGCAGCACGACGCCGTCGCGCACCGTCCGCAGGCAGATCGGCGCCGGCGCGTCCGCGGACAGGTCGGGCAGCAGCGGGCTGCCTGCGCGGGCGTCGGCGCTCCACGAGGACGTGCGCGAGGACTGCACCACGAGGTGCTCGGCGCGCCAGACCGCCAGGTGCGCGGGTGCACCGACGCGCAGCTCCCCGGCCCCGGTGTGGTCGAGCCCTGCGAGCCGCCACCCTCCGCGTGTCGCGGCCCGGAACGCGGCGCGTACCGAGATGCGCTGGTCCGGCTCGTGGTGTCCGGCCGCGGCCCGCACACCGCCCCACGGGTCCATCGCCGTCACGGGCGCATCCGATCCGAGGGCGAGCGGGATGCCCGCCGCGGCGAGGTCCGCGAACGGGTTGAGCGCGGCGGCTCGACCCGGTCCGAGGCGTGCCGCGTACATGCCGTCGGGGCCGCCCCACGCGGCGTCGAACGCGGGCTGCACCGACAGCCGCAGACCCAGCAGCACGAGCTGGGCCAGGGACGGCGCGTCGACCATCTCGGCGTGCTCGACACGGTGCCCGGCGGCCGCGATCGCCGCCGTCCCCTCGACGTCGGCCGCGGCACGCAACCCCAGCAGGAGCTCGTCGAGGGCGCGGTCACCGATGACGTGGAACGCGGCGTGCGTGCCCGCCCGGGTCACGGCGGTGACGTGGTTCGCGATCTGCTCGGCCGTCAGGTACAGGTTCCCGGACGTGCCCGGGTCGTCGGTGTACGGGTGGCGCAGCGCCGCGGTGCGCGAGCCGATCGACCCGTCCACGTTGAGGTCCCCGCCGATGCCCGTCAGGCCGGGGACGTCGGCGAGCAGCGCGCGCGCGTCGTCGACCGTCACGCACGCCTCCGCGCGGTAGCCGACGACCAGCGGCAGCCCCGAGGCGGGATCGGCGGTCGTGGCGAGCAGCTCGCGCAGGCCGGCCCGGGTGTCGACGTGGGGGGCGGACTGCTCGTGCAGCGCGACCACGCCCGCCGCGGCCGCGCGTGCCAACGTCTCGCGGTACAGGACGCTGCGCTCGTCGGGCGCGACCGCCCGGGCGACCTCCCGCGCCGCGTGGTGCGCGGCGCCCTCGACGCGTCCGTCGTCCGACCAGCCGGGCAGGTCCCGCAGCCCCGCGAGGTCGGCCAGCGCGCTGGACACGACAGCCGAGTGCACGTCGACGCGTGCGAGGTAGACCGGCAGCCCCTGTCCGGCCGCGTCGAGCTCGGCACGGGTCGGCGGGCGCCCCTCGGGCCAGGCGCGCTCGTCCCACCCGGTCCCGTGCACGGGGCGACGGTCGCCTGCGGCGCGCGTGGACGCGACGTGCGCCACGGCGGCCAGCACGTCCTCCAGGCCCCGCGCTCCCCCGGCGGCGCCCAGGTCGAGCCCGTGCGCGGCGATGCCGCTCTCGAGGACGTGCACGTGCGCGTCGACGAACCCGGGTGCCACGAGCGCACCGTCGAGCTCGACGACCTCGTCCACGCCGGCCACGAGGCCGTCGGCGGTGTCGTCGGAGCCCATCCACGCGATCGTGCCGTTCTCGACGAGCAGGGCCTCCGCGAACGGGTCGGCGGGTGAGTGCACGACACCGTGCCGGTACAGGGTCGAGGTCACATCTGCCCACGATAGGCCCCCGGACCCGCTGCGGCGCACCCGAGACGGACGGGCGTCCGGGTCGCGACGTCCGCGCTACACCGCCGAGTACGCGACGACACCCCGACGCAGGGAGGCCACCGCCCGCTCGGCGGTCGCCCGCAGACGTGCCGTCGGCGCCGCACCCGCGACCTGGTCGAGCACGTCGACGACCTGCTTGCACCAGCGCACGAAGTCACCCGCGGCGAGGTCCGAGCCGCGCAGCACCGTCTCCAGGCTGCGCCCGGCCGCCCACCGGTGGATCGGCTCGACGAGCCCGAGGTCCAGCGGCTGGATCGTGTCCAGGCCCGCCTCCTGCTCGAGGTCCTCGAGCTGCGACCACGCGCGCACCGCGGCGTCGAGCGCCTGCCCGAGCCGCCCGTCGGGGCCGCCCGGCACACGGTCCTGGGTGTCCTCGTCGCGTCGCGAGCGGAACACCAGGGTCGAGACGGCCGCCGCCAGGCCCGGCGCGTCGAGCTCGTCCCACACGCCACGGCGCAGGCACTCCGCGAGCACCAGGTCGTTCTCCGCGTACAGGCGGCGCAGCCAGCGCCCGTCGTCGCTCACGCGCAGCGCACCGTCATCGTCGAGGGTGAGGTACCCGAGCGTGCGCAGCACGTCGCACGTGCGGTCGAACACGGCCGCGATGGACCCCGTGCGCCCCGCGATGCGCTGCACGAGCGTCGCGTGCTCGTCGCGCAGCCTCATCCAGCGCTGCGCCCAGCGCGCGTGGTCCTCACGATCCGGGCAGCGGTGGCACGGGTGGGCGCGCAGCCGGCGGCGCAGCGCGTCGAGCTCGGCGTCCTGGGTCGCGGCCGCCCGTCGCTGGTCACGACGCCCGGCGCGCGCGGGCCCGCCCGTGACGTCGAGCTCGTCGAGCCGTGCCCGCAGGCGTGCCGCGAGGTCCCGGCGCGCCGCCGGCACACGCACCTCGAACCGGCGCGGCAGCGCCAACCGCCCGAGCGTGCGCAGCCCCGTGCCGACGTCGGCGACGGTCAGCCGGCGCACCTGACGGTCCGTCGTCAGGACCGTCGGGCGTGGCCCGTCGAACCCCCCACCACCCCCGGGGTCGACGACCACGGCATGCTGGGCGCGCCGCCCCACGGGGATCTCGACGACGTCACCGACAGCCAGCCCCTCGAGCGTGCGCGTCACGTCCGCGCGCCGGGACGCAGCCTCCTGACGGGCCAGGCCGCGCTCGCGGTCGGTGATGGCCCGGCGCAGGTCCATGTACTGCGCGAAGTCCCCCAGGTCGCAGCTCATGGCCTGCGCGTAACCCTCGAGCGCCTCGGCGTGGGTCTGCGCCTGGCGGGCGAGCCCGACGACGCCGCGGTCGGCCTGGAACTGCGCGAACGACGTCTCCAGGACGTCGCGCGCACGGTCGCGACCCACCTGCGCGACGAGGTTGACGGCCATGTTGTACGTCGGGCGGAACGACGAGCGCAGCGGGTACAGGCGTCGTGAGGCCAGCCCGGCGAGCTGCACCGGGTCCAGCCCGGTGTGCGCCACGACGACGGCGTGCCCCTCGGTATCGATGCCGCGACGCCCGGCGCGGCCCGTGAGCTGCGTGTACTCCCCCGGCGTGACGTCGACGTGCGCGCTGCCGTCCCACTTGACGAGCTTCTCGAGCACGACCGAGCGCGCGGGCATGTTGATGCCGAGGGCCAACGTCTCGGTGGCGAACACGACCTTGACCAGCCCGCGGGAGAACAGGTCCTCGACGGTCTCCTTGAACAGCGGCAGCATGCCCGCGTGGTGGCTGGCGACACCGCGCTCGAGGGCGGCGACGAACGCCTCGTACCCGAGGACGCCCAGGTCCTCCGGCGGGATCGCGGCGCACCGCTGCTCGGCGTGCCGGCGGATCTGCGACTGCTCGGCAGGGTTCGTCAGCCGCACCCCGGCGGACAGGCACTGCTGCACGGCGGCCTCGCAGCCGGCGCGCGAGAAGATGAACACGATCGCGGGCAGCAGGCCCTCGTCCGCGAGCTCGTCGACGACGACGAACCGTGGCACGGGTCGCACACCACCGCCGCCGGGCCGCCCGCCGGGACCGTGGCGTCCGCGCGACCCGCGCTGCGGCGGACCGCCGCGCTCGCGGCCACCCGTCGCGGCGCGGTGGCGCAGCAGGTGCGTCAGGTCCGGGTTGATCGGCGGGTCGACGCCCGGGTCGGTCGGGTCGACGTGCCCGGCGTACAGGTCCAGGAGCTGGTCGCCGACGAGCACGTGCTGGCCCAGCGGCACGGGGCGGTGCTCGCTGACGACGACCGTGGTGTCCCCCCGCACGGTCGCGAGCCAGTCGCCGAACTCCTCGGCGTTCGAGACGGTCGCCGACAGCGACACGAGCTGCACGTCGTCGGGCAGGTGGATGATCACCTCCTCCCAGACGGGACCGCGGAACCGGTCCGCGAGGTAGTGCACCTCGTCCATGACGACGTACCCGAGCCCGTCGAGCGCGGGCGAGCCCGCGTAGAGCATGTTGCGCAGCACCTCGGTCGTCATGACGACGACGTCGGCGTCCCCGTTGACGTTCGTGTCACCCGTGAGCAGGCCGACCCGGTCGGGGCCGTGCACGCGGGCCAGGTCGGCGTACTTCTGGTTCGAGAGCGCCTTGATGGGTGTGGTGTAGAACGCCTTGCGCCCGGCGGTCAGCGCCAGGTGCACGGCGAACTCCCCCACGACGGTCTTGCCCGCGCCCGTGGGTGCGGCCACGAGCACGCCGCTGCCGCGCTCGAGGGCGGCGCAGGCCTCGAGCTGGAAGTCGTCGAGGGGGAAGTCGAGGCGGGCGCGGAAGGTCGCGAGCTCGCCGTGCTCGGCGACGGCGCGGCGTCGTGCGGCGGCGTAGCGCTCGGCGGGCGACGGCTCGGGCGTCGCGGCCGGGCGCTCGGCGGAGGAC
>JAFAEH010000215.1 GCA_023424135.1 Actinomycetes bacterium
GCCGCGTCCTGCTCGGCGCGCGAGAGCCCTGCGCCCTGCGCGCGACGCCGAGCGTCGCGCGCGGCGAGGTGCCGGACCGCCGCGTCACGCCGGCCCCGCAGCAGGACGTAGGACAGCGCCCACGCGACCACTGCACCGAGCAGGGGCGCGAGCCACGACCGCATCCCGGCCCACCACAGCAGACCGGTCGCCGCGAGGAACAGGACGAGGCGCAGCAGCGAGTAGACGACGACGGGCACGGTCACCAGCGTAGGTGCCGCAGCAGGCATGCGGACCCGACGTCGTTAGGGTGGACGTGTGCTCAGGTTCCTCGCGGTCGCCCTCGCCGTCGCTCTCGCGGTCTACTGCGTGTTCGACGTGCTGGGCAGCGACGCGCGTCGACGACGCGAGCTGCCTGCGGTGCTGTGGGTGCTGGTCGTCGTCGTCCTGCCGGTCGTCGGCGGGGTGATCTGGCTGCTCGTGAGCCGCAACGCGCCGCACGGACCCGCAGGGCGGGCGGGTCGGGGCCCCGTCGCACCCGACGACGACCCGGAGTTCCTGTTCCGGCTCGACCAGGAGCGGCGACGGCGCGAGCAGCGCGAAGGACGCCGCCCGGACGACGCGGGTGACGCACCGACGTCCTAGACCACGCGCGCGGGCGTGCGACCCGGTCGCACGAGCGCGCGGGCGTGCGACCCGGTCGCACGAGCGCACGACCGGATCGCACTGTCACGCCCACGGTCGGGTCGGCCTCACGCCCACAGTCGGGACGGTCTCACGCCCACAGTCGGGTCGGTCTCACGCCCACAGTCGGGTCTGCACGGCTCCCCGACGGGTCGCCCTCTGCCCGTCAGGCACACCCACCCCTGCCCGTGAGAGTGCAATCCGATCGCTCTCTCACGACACGTCTGGGGCGCCCTCACGACACGTCCGGGGCGCCCGCGACACGTCTGGGGGCCGGCAGGGTCGATGACGGGGCGTCGACGGGCGTCAGAGTCCCGAGTACGAGTGCTTGCCGTCGACGAACAGGTTCACGACCGTGAAGTTCGCGATCACGGCCGCGTAGCCGACGAACACGATGTAGGCGGCGCGCCGCCCCGACCAGCCACGTGTGGTGCGCGCGTGCAGGTACGCGGCGTAGATCACCCACGCGACGAACGTGCCGACCTCCTTGGGGTCCCAGCCCCAGTAGCGGCCCCACGCCTCCTCGGCCCAGATCGCGCCGCCGATGAGCGTGAACGTCCACAGCACGAAGCCGACCGCGTGCAGCCGGAACGACGTCGCCTCGAGGCGGCGCGCGTCGGGCACCTGCTCGAGCCACGCGAACGCGGGGCCGGTGACGCGCCAGCGCACGAGGGGTGCGCGCAGCCCGTCCGCGTACCGCCACGGGGTGGTCAGGTGGGAGCGGCCCGCGGCCCGGGCGTCACGCAGGAGCTGCAGCACGGTGACCGCGAACCCGACGGTGAAGATGCCGGTCGCGAGGATCGCGACACCCACGTGGATGACGAGCCAGTAGTTCTGCAGCGCGGGCTGCAGCGCATCGGCCTGGACGTGCAGCGTGTTGAGCGCGAGGACCAGCGCGAGCACGGCGATGCCGGTGACGACGACGCCGACGAACGCGATCGCACGGCGCCGCTGCACCCACACGAGCGTCGCCGTCGCGCAGAACGTCCCGACGACCGCGAACTCGTACATGTTCGCGGTGGGCCAGCGTCCCGCGGCGATGCCGCGCAGCACGATCGCGACACCCAGCAGGAGCGTCCCCAGCACGAGCGTGGACCGCGCGATGCCGGTCGAGCGGGCACGGCGCGCGGGACCCGCGTCGCCCGACGCCTCGCTCCCCGGCACGGCGTCGGCGGCGGTGACGGCGGCGGTGACGGCGGCCGGTGCGGCGTCGAGCGTCGTGGTCCCGGCCCGGCCGCCCACCGCGCTCGTCGTGGCGACCGCCTGGCGTGCGGCCCGCGCCGCCTCGCTGGCTCGCGCCAGATCCATCGCGTACGCGACCAGCGCGATCGTCAGGGCGGTCGCGGCCGACCAGACGAACAGGTCGCTCAGCTCGGCGACGGTCATGTCCTGTCCTCCTGCGGGGCGTCGTGCCCGGAGATGTCGTGCCCGGTGGCGCCGTGCCCGTCAGGGGCATGCGGCGGGGCGGGATCCGCGCCGAGCACGTCGGCGAGGACGCGGTCGAGCTCGGGTTGCAGGCCCACGTCGTCCCCGCGGGCGAGGCCGGCGGCCGTGACCACTGTAGTGCGGGACCCGGGACCTTCGTCCTGCCCGTGCGCGGCGCGCACCCACAGCCGCCGCCGGGGGGCGAACAGGGACGCCGCGAGCCCGCCGAGCGCGAGCAGCGCGAACGTCAGCACCCAGGCGAGCGACGGGTCGTGGCGCAGGTCGAGCGCGACGAACCGGGGCAGGGCGTCGAACGTGAGCGTCCCGAGCCCGTCCGGCAGGTCGACGCTCTCGCCGGGGCGCACGTACAGCGTGACGACGTCACCGTCGGCGTCGACGGCCTGCTCCATGCGGGACTCGTCGAGCCGGTAGACGTTCTGCGGGACGCCCGTGTCGAGGCCGAGGTTGCCGGTCCAGACGGACAGCACGAGCACGGGGTCGCTCGGCTGCGGGTCGACCGAGCGCCACAGCCCGGGGACCGGCTCCTCGGCGGTGGGCAGCAGGTAGCCGACCAGGCCGATCTGCGGTCCGTCGGACACGTCCGGCACCTTGATGACACCGCGCGAGGTGTACACCTCGTCCTGCGGCAGGAACGGCACGGCCCCCGCGAACGCGACCTCGCCGCTCGCGTCGCGCACCGTGACCTCGGGTGCGTAGCCGTTGCCCTGCAGGTAGACCTTGGCCCCGCCCGCGAGGATCGGGTGGTTGACCTTGATCGTGGTCGGCGTCGGCTCCCCGCCGGGCTCGGTGACGGTCACGTGCGCCGTGAAGTCGCGCGACTGCAGCGTGTCGGGGTCGAACCGGGACTCGAAGTCGTCGAGGCGCATCGTGAACGGCACGAGGTCGGCCGGGTCGAACGCGGTCCCCCGCTCGAACGTGTCGTAGGCCGCCTGGACGTTCGCGAACCCCGTGCCCTGCACGACGATCGCCTGCCCCCGGTAGTGCAGCATCTGCCCGGTCGCGACCGAGACGAGCAGGCCGACGAGCGCGAGGTGGAACACGAGGTTCCCGGTCTCGCGCAGGTACCCCCGCTCGGCGGACGCGGACCAGGTGCCCCCGCCCTCGTCACGCACGTCGACGCGGTACAGCGGCATCCCGAACCTGCGGCGGCGCAGCACCGCCGCGGCCCGGTCGACGACGGCGCGCGGCTCCTGCGGCGACGTCCCGGAGCCCTGCGCGGGGAAGCGTGCGAACCGACGCGGCGTGCGCGGCGGACGTCCCCGCAGCGCGGCGGCGTGCACGCGCGTGCGCGGCAGGATGCAGCCGACGAGCGAGACGAACAGCAGCAGGTAGATCGCGCTGAACCAGACCGACGCGTACACGTCGAAGAAGCCGAACCGGTCGAGCCACGGCCCGCTCGTCGGGTGGTCGGTGATGTACTCGACGACACCGGCCGGGTCCTGCGGTCGCTGCGGGAACATCGTCCCGGGGACGGCCGCGACGGCGAGCAGCAGGAGCAGCAGCAGCGCGACGCGCATGCTCGTGAGCTGGCGCCACGCCCAGCGCAGCCAGCCGACCAGGCCGAGAGCGGGCAGCGACGCCGGCGCCGTGCTCCCGGTCGGACCGGCGGGCGCGGGCACGTCGTCGGAGAACGCGTCGTCCAGCCCCTCGGGGCGGTAGGACGCGCGCGGGCCCTGCGCCGACGGACGGGTGCCCGCAGAGCCGTCGGGCGCATGAGCCTCGTGCACCTGGCTGTCTGGCACAGGGTGGTCGGGCACGGGGCGGTCGGGCACAGTGCCGCCGTGGACGGGGCCGTCGTCGACGGGACGGCCGCTCCCGGGTCGGCCGCTCACAGGACGGGCACGAACGGGTCGGCGCCGGTGAGCAGGCCCTGCAGCCACGCGGCCCACGTGCCCCACACGCCCGTGAGCAGCGCGAGACCCAGCACGACGAGCACGGCACCACCGGCACGGCGGACGGCGACCTTGTGGCGGGCGAGCGCGTCGAGCGCGCGTCGCGAGCGCTGCAGGCCGAGCCCGACGAGCACGAACGGCAGGCCGAGACCGACGCAGAACACCGCGGCGAGCAGCGCGCCCCGGCCCGCGGAGCCCTCCGTGAGCGACAGCGTGAGGATCGCGGCGAGCGTGGGGCCGATGCACGGCGTCCAGCCCAGGCCGAACGCGAGGCCGAGCAGCGGCGCACCCCACATGCCGGCGCGCGGTGCGAGCTGTGCGCGGCGCTCGCGCTGCAGGAACGGCACGGCACCGAGGAACGCGAGGCCCAGGACGACGGTGAGCGCCCCGAGCACGCGGCTGATCGGGTCCTGCCACTGCCACAGCACCGCACCGAGCGATCCGGCCAGCGCACCGAACGCGACGAAGACCACCGAGAAGCCGGCGACGAACAGCGTCACGCCGAGCAGCAGCACCCGCTGTCCACCCACGACCCGCCCCCCACCGTCCACCCCTCGGACACCCTCCCCCGCCGAACTCGGACTTTGGCGGCTTCTGG
>JAFAEH010000243.1 GCA_023424135.1 Actinomycetes bacterium
GCCTCGTCGTGGTCGGCGCGCTCCGCGGGTCGATGGCGTCGGTGGGCCGCGCGGGCTGCGGCTGGTGGGGAGTCCGCGCCGGGTGCGGGTGCCGGTGGGCGCCCCGCGCGTGGCGGGTGGTGCTGGCCATGTGCACAGCATCCACCCGCGCGGTCCCCGCGGCCCGGCCGGTCCGCCGGGAGCACGAGCTGGTCACATCCGCGCCCGCCGCACACGTGCACTGGTCACCTCGGTGACCACCGCGCGGCGACAGCCTGCGACGTGCGGGTCGAGCCGTGACCCCGTGATCCGTCACGGAACGGGCGTCCATACCGTGACGGATCACGGGGTCGCGGCTCGTGGCGGGGCGCAGCGACCTCGTCGCCGACCCAACTGGTCACATCTGCGCCCGCCGCACGCGTGCACTGGTCACACATGTGACCAGTGCACGCGTGCTCGTGCACCTCGCCCCGCGGGCGCAGGGTTCTCCACCGGGCGCGGTACTCGTCTGTCGAGCGCGGTCGTCATCCACCGGGCGCGGTACTCGTGTCACCCGCGCTCGGTGGACATGTGCCGCGCTCGCGGGGGCGTGCGCGCATCGGTCGCCGAGCTGGTCACGGCGAGCGGGTGACGGCTCGGCGCTCCCGTGCGTGCTGCTCGGCCCCGAGGGAGCGCCTCACGTACCGAGGGTGGGTGCCATGGCGTGCACCCTCGGTGCGCGGAGTGCTCCCTCGGGCGCGGGTGGGGCGAGGGGTCGGGTGGAGACGGGGTCACGCGGGGGGCGGACGCGGGTCGGTCCGGGAGGCTGACGGGGTCAGGGGGTTCGGCGGCGGCGGAGGGCCTCGCGCAGGGGCGGGACCGGGATGCCTGCGGCGCTGAGCTCGGTGCGGGCGCGTCGTCGGGTGCGCAGCACGCCCACGACGCCCAAGACCCACGGGACCAGCAGGACCGCGAACGCCAGCCGGTACGCGTCCAGCGTGTAGGTCGTCGCACCGGCGGGGGAGACGACCTGCAGCACGACGCCGACGACGAGCACGCCAGCGATCGTCGACGTGAAGCCCCCGGTGTTGACGAACCCCGTCGCGGTGCCGAGCCGGTCCGCCGGCGTGAACGTCCTGGCGTAGTCGATGCCGACGAGCGAGACCGGCCCACCCGCGCCGATCACGAACGAGAACACCACGAGCTGCCACATCGGTCGCGGTGTCGACGGCGCGAGCAGCGTGACCCACGCGAGCAGGGTCCCCGCGCACGACGCGAGGACGACCCATGAGCGACGCAGCGGGTGCCGGCCCGTCCAGTGGCCGACGACGGGGCCCGTCACCATCGCCGAGACGGTCATGGCGCTGAGCAGCGCGCTCGCCTCGGCCGGCGTGCGCCCCTGCGCCGTCACGAAGAACGGCACGCCCCACAGCATCGCGACGACGTTGTACGAGAACGGCGCGACGAAGTGCGACCAGTACCCCAGGCGGGTGCCGGCCGGTCGCGCCGCCGCGCGCACGGACTGGCCGAAGCGCTCACGCGACCGTGTCCCGGCAGGGGCGCCCGTGCCCGTCTCACCCGACGACGGGTCCACGGACGGGGCGCCCGCAGTCGACCGGGCCGCGGTCGACCCGTCCGAGACCGATCGGACGGGTGTGGACCCGTCCGTGACCGATCCGACGGTCGGCGGTCCGTCTGCGGCCGATCGGACAGGTGTCGACCCGTCTGCGGCTGATCGGACGGGCGTCGATGCGTCGGTGACCGACAGGACGGGCGTCGATGCGTCGGTGACCGACAGGACGGGCGTCGATGCGTCGGTGACCGACAGGACGGGCGTCGATGCGTCGGTGACCGACAGGACCGGCGTCGATGCGTCGGTGACCGACAGGACCGGCGTCGACCCGTCCGCAAGGGACGGGGTAGGCGAGGGGCCCGGCGCTGAGGGGTCGGGCGACGAGGCTCCGACCGGCGGGGGGCGCGTCGCGAGCCCTGTCGCCGCCGCGACCGTGATCGCGGCACCGACGACCGCGAGCAGGCCGAACGTCGTGCCCCACCCCCGCGTGTGCAGGACCCAGGCGACGGCGACGGCCGAGACGATCTGGCCGCTCTGCCCGACGAGGCCGGTGACCTGCACCATCACGGGGATCCGGCGTGCGGGGAACCAGTCGGCGATGAGGCGGCACGCGCTGATGAAGATCGTGGCGTCCCCGGCACCGAGCAGCACGCGGGCGGCCAGCGCGGTCGGCACGTCGTCGGCGACCGCGAGCAGCCCCTGCCCGAGCGCCATGACCCCGGAGCCGACGGTGATCAGCGCACGCGCGCCGAACCGGTCGAGCGCCTGGCCGGCGGGGATCTGCAGGGCCGCGTAGACGCCGACCTGCAGGACGGAGAACATCGCGAGCCCGGTCGCGCTCAGCGTGAAGCGGTCGATCGCCTCGACGCCGGCGACGCCGAGCGCGGTGCGATGCACGACGGCGACGAGGTACGCCGCTGCGGCGACCGCCCACACGGCGGTCGCGCTGCGGCGCGTGCGCATCCCGTCCTCCGTCCGTCGTCCCGGCCCAGCGTAGGCGGCGCGCACGACGGCACGGACCCGTCGAGGTACGTGCGGCCGGAGGTCGGTGCGCCGGTGCGCCTGCCCGGGTGCACGGGCGGTCACGGGGCCTGCGCCGTGCGGGTCCGCGCCGAGCCCGTCCAGCGCAGCCCGTCCACAGGTGTCATGGCCTGGGAGTCAATGAACTTTCACCTTGTCGGGCTCCTCTGGACGTTTGACCAACAGCCCCCGATGGCGCACACTTGAACCCGACGGTGCGCATCGCCTGCCCCCTGCGCGGTGCGCACCGTTCTCAGCTTCCGGAAGGGGCGGACAACGCGGTCCGCCCCTTCCGTCGTCCTGCCGTCCGGTGTCCCGCAGGCCCGCGTGCGACTCCCGTGGGGCGCCCGGGCTCCGGGCCGACACGTCCGGGCGCAACCCGCCCGGGCACGGCGTGCCCGCCGGGAGATCGGGCCCGCACGCGGTTACCGTGCCAGGGTGACCGCTCCCGCACGCACGCCCGGCACGGCGCCCGCGCCGCCCGGGGCCACGCCCGCCGTCGGCGACGCCGCGGCCGAGCGGACCGACGTCGTCGACGAGCAGGGCGCAGCGGTCGACAGCC
>JAFAEH010000280.1 GCA_023424135.1 Actinomycetes bacterium
GCCCGCGGCACCGCACCCCGCAGCGCCACCGGGCGCCCGGCCGCGGGCGCGTCGACGCGTCCCGCTCCCGCCGCACCGGCCCGCCCGTCGCAGCCGACCCCCGACCGTCCCGCCCGGCCGCGGCGTACCCGCCGCGTCGTGGGTGCGGTCGCCCTGCTCGTGCTCGTCGCCCTGGTCGCCTGGCCCGTGGGTCTGCTGGTGTGGGCGAACGGTCTGCTGCAGCGCACCCCGGCGCTGTCGGGTGCCGCGGGCACGCCCGGGACGACGTACCTGCTGGCCGGCTCCGACGCGCGTGGTGAGGACGGCGGGGTCCCCGAGGACGGCACCGAGGGACACCGGACCGACACGATCCTGCTCCTGCACGTGCCCGCGAGCGGACCGACGGCCCTGATCTCGCTGCCGCGGGACACGTACGTCGACGTCCCCGGCCACGGCGGCTCCAAGCTCAACTCGGCGTTCGCGTGGGGCGGTGCACCGCTGCTGGTGCAGACCGTCGAGGGGCTGACGGGGCTGACGGTCGACCACTACGCCGAGATCGGCATGGGCGGCGTCGCGCACCTGGTCGACGCGGTCGGCGGCGTGAACCTGTGCCACGACGCGGACGTGAACGACCCCGACTCGGGCATGGTGTGGACCGCCGGCTGCCACGACGTCGACGGCACCGCCGCGCTCGCCTTCGCCCGGATGCGCAAGGCCGACCCGAAGGGTGATGTCGGGCGTGCGGAGCGGCAACGTCAGCTCATCGGTGCGGTCATGGGCAAGGTGAGCCCGCGGTCGCTGGCGTTCGACCCGGGGGCGCAGGTCGCGCTGACCCGCGCAGGCACGGGCGCCATCACGTTCGACGAGGACGCGGGGATCGTCGACGTCGCGCGGCTCGCGCTGGCGTTCCGTGACGCGAACGGCGAGGGCGGGATCACCGGCACCCCCCCGATCGTCAGTCTCGACTACCGCCCCGGCGGTGTCGGCTCGACCGTGCAGCTCGATCCGGAGGCGACCCCGGGGTTCTTCGCCGCGATCCGCGACGGGTCGCTGCCGCCGGGTCAGGTCGGCGGGGTCCCGGGCGCCTGACCGGGCGTGCCCTGCGCAGGGCTGTCGAACGCCTGGCCCAGTGCCCGCGGCCCGGCGTTCACCCGGTCGAGCAGCGCGTCGCGCGCCCGCGCCAGCCCCACGTCGACCCGCCGCCGCAGCACGGGTGCGTAGGGTGCCTCGACGACACGGTGCACCAGCCACGCCAGCAGGAACGACACGGCTGTCGCGGCGAGGACGGCGACCCACGCGGGTGCGTGCGCGACGACGCGTGAGATCACCCAGAGCCCCCAGTACTGGTGCACGAGGTACACGGGGTAGGTGAGGGCCGCGGCCGCGACGACCCACGGTCGGTCGAGCCACGGCATCGGGACCAGCGCGACGAGCGCGACCAGCCCGACGCACGCGGCCAGGGCGAGTGCGATGCCCACGCTCGACGGCTCGCTGCCCGTCGTGCGCTCGAGCCCTCGGACGGTCGGCCCGAGGCGGATGCCGACCGCGAGGGCCGTGTTGACGCCGACGGCGATCCACGGGCCCACCGTGTGACCGTCGCGGTGCACCAGGTACAGGGCCATCCCCGCGGCGAACAGCGGGGCGTAGTCGGCGATCAGCAGCTCGGCGAGGTCACGAACCCCCAGGTGCTGCACGACCAGCGCGAGCGGCGGCCACGCGAGCGCCACGGCCAGCACGCCGCGGCGCGTGACCCCGGCGAGCACGAGCAGACCGACGAGCACGTAGAAGCGCAGCTCCGTCCACAGCGTCCAGTAGACGCCGTCGACGTGCTCGACGCCGACGACCGACTGCAGCATCGTGAGGTTCACGGCGACCTGCCCGACGCCGATCTCCTTGCCCTGCGGCCACACGACGAGCAGCAGGAACCCCGTCAGCAGCACCGCGACCCAGTACGACGGGTACAGCCGGCCGATCCGGGACGCGACCACCGCGACGGTCGTGCGTCCCCACGCCGTCATGAGGATCACGAACCCGGAGATGACGAAGAACAGCTCGGGTCCGAGCGAGCCGTACGACGCCCACTGCGTGACGGCCGGTGCGATCAGCGTGTCCTGCTCATCGCCCCATGCGGACGTCCGGCGCGCCGTGAAGTGGTAGACCAGGACGCCGACCGCGGCGAGCAGGCGCAGCGCGTCGAGGGCGACGAGCCGGCCGGGCGCGCGACGTCCACCGGCCGTGGGGCCGGTCGCGCCGGGTGCGGCGGGAAGGGGTCGAGCGAGTACCACCCGCCGAACCCTAGGGGGTGGCGCTGCGCCCCGCAGGTCGAGGCGCGGGGCCCACCCTGCTCGGTGGCGTCGGGGGCGGTCCTCGCAGCGGTCCGGCTCCGGGGTCAGGCGGTGAACCCGGCCCGGTGCCCCTGTGCACGGGACCGCAGGCGCTCGCCCTTGGCGTCCGCCTGCGCCCGCAGGCCGTCCTGGAACGTCAGCATGGCGGCGCGCAGCCGCTCGGCGTCCGGTCCCGTGCCCGAGGCGAGGATGCGCACCGCGAGCAGACCGGCGTTGCGCGCCCCGCCGACGGACACGGTCGCGACGGGTACCCCCGCGGGCATCTGGACGATCGACAGCAGCGAGTCCATGCCGTCGAGGTGTGCGAGCGGCACGGGGACGCCGACCACCGGCAGCGGCGTGACCGCGGCGAGCATGCCGGGCAGGTGCGCGGCTCCCCCGGCCCCGGCGACGACCACGCGCAGCCCGCGCGCTGCGGCGTCGCGGCCGTAGGCGACCATCTTGTCCGGCTGGCGGTGCGCGGAGACCACGTCGACCTCGACCGGCACGTCGAACTCGGCGAGCGCGTCGGCCGCCGCCTGCATCACGGGCCAGTCGGAGTCGGAGCCCATGACGATGCCGACGAGGGGCCCACCAGGGGCGGCGGAGGCGGCGGGGGCGGACGGGTCGGTGCTCATGCGGTGCCTCCGGGGTGCTCGCCGCGCAGCCGTGCGGCCGCCGCGCGCGCACGCGCGCGGACGTCGTCGAGGTCGTCGCCGGACACGTTGACGTGCCCGAGCTTGCGGCCCGGGCGGACCGCCTTGCCGTACAGGTGCACCTTGGCCCGCGGGTCGGCGCGCAGCACGTCGGCGAGCGCGTCCGTCGGGTCGTCGAGCGCGCTGCCGAGCACGTTGGCCATCACGGTCCAGCGCGCCACGGGTGCGACCTCGCCCAGCGGCAGGTCGAGCACCGCGCGCAGGTGCTGCTCGAACTGGCTGGTCACCGAGCCGTCGATGGTCCAGTGCCCGGAGTTGTGGGGGCGCATCGCGAGCTCGTTGACGAGCACACGCGGCGCGGCCCCGTCCGTTCCGGGCACCTCGAACAGCTCGACCGCCAGGACGCCCGTGACGCCGAGGCCGTCCGCCACGGTGCGTGCGACCTGCTCGGCCTGCGCCGCCGTCGCAGGGTCCAGGTCCGGTGCGGGTGCCACGACCTCGGCGCACACGCCGTCGCGCTGCACGGACTCCACGACGGGCCACACCGCGAGCCCCCCGGACGGCGTGCGCGCGACGAGCACGGCGAGCTCCCGAGTGAACGGCACCAGCTCCTCGGCGATCAGTGCCGGTCCGCTGCCGTCGGCCGCGGCGGCGCACCACGCGGCGACGTCGTCCGGCACGGGGCCGTCGTCGACGACGCGCACGCCCTTGCCGTCGTAGCCGCCGCGCGTCGTCTTGACGACCGCGTGCCCGCCCACGGCCGCGCGGAACCGCTCGAGGTCGGCGACGTCCCCGACGGGTGCCCAGCGGGGGCAGGGCACACCCAGGTCCGTCAGCCGGCGCCGCATCTCCGCCTTGTCCTGCGCGTGCAGCAGCGCCGCAGGCGCCGGGTGCACGGGCACGCCGCGCGCGGCCACGGCGTCGAGCACCGGTCCGGGGACGTGCTCGTGCTCGAACGTCAGGACGTCCGCCCCGTCGACGAGCGCGAGCACGGCGTCGCGGTCGGACGCCGCACCGACCGGTGCGTCCGCGACGGCCTGCGCCGCCGAGCCGTCGGAGGCCTCGACGAGCACGCGCAGGTGCAGCCCGAGGGCGGTGGCGGGTCCGGCCATCATGCGGGCGAGCTGCCCGCCGCCCACGACGGCCACGAGGGGAGGTGTCACGGGCGCCGAGCCTAACCGCTGGCGGGTGCTCGCCGTGGCGCCGTCCGTCACGGCACGGCGGCCTGCACCAGCCGTCCGTGCCCGCTCGCGGTCAGCGCCCCGTCGGACGCCGGGACGAAGGCGGCCTGACCGGCCGCGAGCGCGAGGTCGCCGGTCCTGCCGTGCAGCTCGACCTGACCGTCGAGGCACAGGAGCACACGTGGGCCTCCACCCGGCAGACGGCAGGTCGCCGCGCGGGTCCCGACCGCGGTCACGGAGAGCTCGAAGTCGTCGACCGGCGCGTAGTAGACGTCGCTCGCGTCGTAGGCGTGCTCGGGGGCGATGCGGATCGGCGGCGCCGCGACGCAGTCCACGGCGCGCAGCAGCTCGGGGACGTCGACGTGCTTGGTGGTCAGCCCGGCGCGCAGCACGTTGTCGGAGTTCGCCATGATCTCGACCGCGGTGCCGTGCAGGTACGCGTGCACGGCACCGGCGGGCACGAACAGCGCCTCACCCGGCCGCAACGACACGGGGTTGAGCAGGACCGCGGCGACGGCGCCCGCGTCGCCGGGCGCGAAGCGCTCGAGCAGGTCGACGGCGCTGTCGGTGCGTGGCGAGGGCGAGCCGGTGCGCAGACGCTCGCGGACGACGTCGGCGAAGCCGGCGACCTCGTCGGGCGTGGGCCGGGTCGTCTCCTCGACCAGGAGGGTGAACGCCTCGCGCATGCCGGCCGACGTGGGGTCCGTCGTGACGATCTTGTGCAGCAGCTGGGCGAGCGGGTGGTCGAGGTCCCGCAGCAGCTCGGCCGCGCGGCGCGGCGCACGGAACCCGACGAGCGCCTCGAACGGCGAGAGCGCGAAGACGAGCTCGGGCTTGTGGTTGCGGTCGCGGTACGAGCGGCGCGGGTCGTCGCGGGCGACGCCACGGGCCTCCTCGCGCTCCCAGCCGTCCGCCGCGAGCTCGAGGCTCGGGTGCACCTGCAGGGACAGGGGCCGCTCCGCGGCGATGACCTTGAGCAGGAACGGCAGTCGGCTGCCGAACCGGGACACGACGACGTGTCCCAGCTGCGCGTCCCCGTCGTCCGCCAGTGCGTCGACGAGCGGCACGGGCGTGTCACCGACGAGGACCGACGACGCCGACGGGTGCGCCCCGAACCACGCCTCGGCGACCGGCTCGTCGGTCACCTGCAGGCCGAGCAGGTCGGGGATGGCCGTGGTCGACCCCCACGCGTACGCCTGGAACGTCGGCTCGAGCAGCTGCACCCTGGGGCTCCCCTCCGTGATGACGACCTTTCCCGCGGAAGCGTAACCACGTGGTCCGCGCACACCGGTCACGATGTCCGATTTCACCCGGTTCTCAGCGTCGCCGCTCGCGCCGGACGGACACCACGGCACCGCGGGGCAGCACGACGTCGGGGCGCAGCTGCGCCGGCACCCCGGACAGGAACAGCGCGAACACGGCCGGGCGACGTTGTGCGAGCTCGAGCCGACCACCGTCCGCCGACGCGAGGTCGCGTGCGAGCGCGAGGCCGAGACCCGTGCCGGCACCCGAGGTGACGGACCGCTCGAAGATCCGCGGTGCGAGGTCGTCGGGCACGCCCCCGCCCTCGTCGCCGACCTCGACGACGACCGTCCGGGCGGGCCCGCCGGCGCGCGAGCGCACGGTCGTGGTGCCGGCACCGTGCTTGAGCGAGTTCTCGATGAGGGTCGCGAGCACCTGGGCGAGGGCCCCGGGGGTCGCCAGGACCTGGGTCGCGGGGTCGACGTCGACGACGAGCCGACGCCCGGCGGCCGCGAACGTCGGCGCCCACTCCTCCTCCTGCTGGTGCACGACCTCCTCGAGCGGGATCGCCTCGGTCGTGCCGCCCTGGGCGCGACGTGAGCTCGCGAGCAGGTCGTCGACGACGCGCACGAGGCGCTCGACCTGCTCGAGGGAGATCCGGGCCTCCTCGCGCACCTCGGCCTCCCCCGCGGCGAGCATGATCTCCTCGAGCCGCATCGACAGCGCGGTCAGCGGTGTGCGGAGCTGGTGGGACGCGTCGGACGCGAACTGCCGCTCGGCGGCCAGGCGGCCCGCCATGCGGTCCGCGCTGCGGGCGAGCTCGGCCGCGACCAGGTCGATCTCCTCGACGCCCGACGGCTCGAGCTGCGGGCGCACCTGCCCCGACCCGAGCTGCTCGGCGGACGCGGCGAGGTACACCAGGGGCGCGGCCAACCGGTTCGCCTGCCAGATCGCCATGGCGATGCCTGCCGCGAAGGCGACGACCGCTGCGACCACGACGAGCCCGATGACCTGCGTCGACAGCCAGAACACGTCCCACCACGACACGTACAGCAGCACGGTGGCCGCGGTGCTGGACATGGTCTGCACGGTGATGCGGCGCTGGTCGACCGTCGGTCCCGCGCGGTAGGTCTCACCGTCGGCGGTGCGCACGATGACCTGCGCGGTGAGCTCGCCCTCTCCTCCCGTGTACGGCTCGAGCAACCGGTCGGACAGGTCGATCTCCTGCGTGAGGCGGAAGTCGACGGCGCGCGCGAGGTTGTCCGCGCGCATCTCCAGACCACGCAGCTCGTTCTCGCGCACGAGCTGCGCACCGAGGAACGCCAGGGGGAAGCCGAGCAGGACGACCGCGACCGTGACCGCCGCGATCGTCGCCTGCAGGACGCGACGGCGCACGTGTCAGACCCGGTCGAGCGAACCCGCGGAGGCGTCGTCGCGCCCCGGCGTGCCGGCCGGGTCCGACGCGCCGCCCGTCTCGAACCGGAAGCCCATGCCGCGCACCGTCGTGATGTAGCGCGGTGCGTTCGCGTCGTCACCGAGCTTGCGGCGCAGCCACGAGACGTGCATGTCGAGGGTCTTGGTCGAACCTGTCGGGTCGGACCCCCACACCTCGCGCATGAGCGTCTCGCGCGCCACGACCGTGCCCGCGGCCGCGACGAGCACGCGCAGCAGGTCGAACTCCTTGGCGGTCAGGTGCAGCTCGCGCTCGCCCTGGAACGCGCGGTGCGCGGCGACGTCGACGCGCACGTTCTGCGCGTGCAGCTCGTCCTCGTCCGCGGGGTCGCCGACCGTGCGGCGCAGCAGGGCCCGCACGCGCGCGAGCAGCTCGGCGAGCCGGAACGGCTTGGTGACGTAGTCGTCGGCGCCGGCGTCGAGCCCGACGACGAGGTCGACCTCGTCGGCGCGGGCGGTCAGGACGAGCACGGGTGTCGTCAGGCCCTGGCTGCGGATCGCCCGGGCGACGTCGAGGCCGTCCATGTCCGGCAGGCCCAGGTCGAGCACGACGAGATCCGCCGTCGAGGCACCGTCGATGGCGCCTTGACCCGTACCTTGCACGCGCACGTCATAGCCTTCACGTCCGAGCGCGCGCGCCAAAGGCTCGGCAATCGCGGGGTCGTCCTCGGCCAGCAACACCTGGGTCATTGCGCCATGCTAGGTCACGCACTCCCCTTCCGGACCAGACCCGTGTCCCGGAGCGGCGCGATCGTCACCCTTTCGTCATGCGGGGGACGCGGCCCACGCCCCGCGGTGTGCGCCTGCGGGACGACCCGGCCCGCCGTCCCGTGCGACCGCAGGCGCACGACGGGCCTGCGACGGGCCACCTACGCTCGGGGGATGTCGTGGTGGGACCGCTGGTGGCGGTGGGAGGACGAGCACCGCTTCGGTGTCGACGTGACGCTGACCGTGCTGCTCGGCGTGACCCTCGTGCCGATGTCGATCGGCCAGGTCCTCGGGCAGACGTCCGGGCTGACGTCGCTCGTGCTGTCGGTGTGCGCGGCGGGCGTCGTCGTCCCCCTGGCGTGGCGCCGGACGCACCCCGCGGCGTCGATCGCGACCGTGTACACGTGCGCGCTGCTGCCGGTGGTCGCCGGGACCCCGATGATGGCCGTCGACCTCGTCATCCCGTTCTCGTTGTACTCGGCGGCCCTGCACGGGCCGCGCTGGGCGCACCGCACCGGCATCGTGGGCGCGATGGTGGGCTCGGTGCTCGTCTCGGGCATGTCGATCGCCCCGTACGACAAGGCGGCCGCCGCTCTTACGACGATCGTGATCGCGAGCATCTTCCTGGTCGCGTGGGCGTTCGGGCTCGTGCGACGCAGCCGCCGCGAGCACCTCGAGGCGCTCGTCGACCGCGCGCACCGCCTCGAGATCGAGCGCGACCAGCAGGCCATCATCGCGACCGCCGCCGAACGCGCACGCATCGCGCGTGAGATGCACGACATCGTCGCCCACAGCCTGTCCGTCATCATCGCGCAGGCCGACGGCGGGCGGTACGCCGCGGCGCAGGACCCCGACGCGGCCGCCCGCTCGTTGGGGACGATCGCGGAGACGGGACGTGCGGCGCTGACCGACATGCGTCGCCTGCTCGGCGTGCTGCGCGACGCCCCGACCGGCACGGGCACGTCGACGGCCGGGCTGCCCGCACCGGGCGTGCTCGCCCCCGGCCGACCGATCGCGCTGCCGCCCGGGCGCGACTCCGGTGCGGGCGCCGGGCCGGTCACGACGGGCTCCGTCGCGACGACCGCGCCGCAGCCCGCCGCGGAGGACGTCGAGCACCTCGTCGCGCAGATGCGCGCGAGCGGCATGCGGGTGTCCTCGGTGCGCCTCGGCACGCCGCGCCACCTGCCCCCGGGCGCCGGTCTGACCGTGTACCGGATCGCGCAGGAGTCCCTGACCAACGTCCTCAAGCACGCGGGCCCCGGCCCCAGCGTGACCGTGCTGCTGCAGTGGCAGCCCACGGCCGTCGTCGTCGAGGTCTCCGACGACGGGCGCGGGGCCGCCGCGGACAGCGACGGGCTGGGCCAGGGGCTGCTGGGGATGCGCGAGCGCGCCGCGATGTTCGGGGGCACCGTCACGGCGGGTCCGCGCCCCGGCGGCGGCTTCCGTGTGCGCGCCACGCTGCCCACGCCGGGCGCACCGGGTGCTCCCGGCGCGTCCGGCGACACCACGACCGCGCCTCCGGGAGGATCGTCCACGTGAGCACCACCACCCCCGAGCCCGGCGGCGCGGCACCCGTGCGCGTCGCGCTCGTCGACGACCAGCAGCTCGTCCGTGCGGGGTTCCGCATGGTCATCGACTCCCAGCCGGACCTGACGGTCGTCCTGGAGGCCGGCGACGGCGCGCAGGCGGTGCGGGCCCTCGACCCCGCCTCGCGCACCGCGACCGGCCCGGTGGACGTCGTGCTCATGGACGTGCGGATGCCGACGATGGACGGGCTCGAGGCCACCGAGCGGATCGTGTCGCGCGCCACAGCCGACGCCCCCGCGCCGAAGGTGATCGTCCTGACGACGTTCGACCTCGACGAGTACGTGCTCGCCGCGATCCGGGCGGGAGCGAGCGGGTTCCTGCTCAAGGACGCCCCGCCGGAGGAGATGCTCGCGGCGATCCGCACGGTGCACCACGGCGACGCCGTGATCGCACCGTCGAGCACGCGCAGGCTGCTCGAGCACCTGGTCACGGTGCTGCCCGACGACGCGGCGGGCACCGACGACCACCCGGCGCGCCAGGCGGTCGCCCAGCTCACGGACCGCGAGCGCGAGGTGCTCGTGCTCATGGCCCGCGGGCGGTCGAACACCGAGATCGGGCAGGACCTGTTCGTGGCGGAGGCCACGGTCAAGACCCACGTCGGGCGCATCCTGGCCAAGCTCGGTGCACGCGACCGCGTGCAGGCCGTCGTCGTGGCCTACGAGACGGGGCTCGTGCGCCCGGGGACGTGAGGCCCGTCGGCCGCCGTGCGGCCAGGGGATGACGGTGTCCCCCGCAGGACCCACCCACGGCGGGACGCGCGGGCCGGGGACGCGGCGCGAGGCTGGAGGCACACCTCGACGACAGGAGCCCCGCGTTGCAGACCACACCACGCCCCCACGACCGTACGGACGACGGTGCGACGCCGGCGTCGCGCGCCCGCGGCCTGACCAAGGTGTACGGCAGCGGTGCCGCGGCCGTGCGAGCGCTCGACGGCGTCGACGTCGACGTCGCGCAGGGGGCATTCACCGCGATCATGGGCCCGTCCGGTTCTGGCAAGTCGACGCTCATGCACCTGCTCGCGGGCCTCGACGAGGCCACGTCGGGCACCGTGCACCTCGGCGACACCGAGATCACGTCGCTCGGTGACGACGCCCTGACCCGGCTGCGCCGCGACCGGATCGGCTTCGTGTTCCAGTCGTTCAACCTGCTGCCCATGTTCACGGCGGAGCAGAACATCCTGCTGCCGCTGGACCTCGCGGGCCGCGCACCGGACCGTGCATGGTTCGACACGCTCGTGTCCACGCTCGGGCTGCGCGAGCGGCTCACGCACCGTCCGAGCGAGCTGTCCGGCGGGCAGCAGCAGCGCGTCGCGATCGCGCGTGCGCTGATCACGCAGCCGGAGGTCGTGTTCGCCGACGAGCCGACGGGCAACCTCGACTCGCGAGCGGGTGCCGAGGTGCTGAGCTTCCTGCGCCGCTCGGTACGCGAGCTCGGGCGCACGGTGGTCATGGTCACGCACGACCCGACCGCGGCCGCGTACGCCGACCGTGTGCTGCTGCTCGCCGACGGACACATCGCGGGCGACATCGCCGACCCGACGCCCGAGTCGGTGCTCTCGGGGCTGGAGGGCCTGCGCGTGCTCGAGGGCCCCGCCGGCACGGCCACGGGTGCGACCCCCGTCGTGGAGGTGGGTCGCTGATGCTGCGGCTCACGCTCGCCCAGATGCGGCGCAGCCTTCCCCGGCTCGTCGCCGCGGGCATCGCCATCCTGCTCGGCTCGGCGTTCCTCACCGCGACGCTGACTGCCGGCGACATCATCACCCGCACCGGCTACGACCAGGTCACCGCGACGTACGGCCAGGCCGACCTCGTCGTGCGGCCCAGCGGCACGGACCCCCTCGACCCCCCGATCACGCAGACGCTGGCGGCGGTCCGGGACACGCCGGGCGTCGTGGCCGCCGACCCGCTGGTGACGGGCTACCTCACGCTCGTCAGCGGACGCCGGGACGCCTGGACGCTCGCGATCCCGGCCACGTCGTCGCCGCGGCTCGCGTCGCTGGAGGTCACGCAGGGCGCGGCACCCGTGGCGGACGACGAGATCGCGGTCCCCACGGCACTGGCCGAGCGGCTGGGTGTCGGCGTCGGTGACACCGTGCAGGTCACGTGGTCGACCTGGCAGGACGGTGCCGCGGCGGACGCCGGTGGCACCGACGACCAGGACACGGACGAGGGCCGCGCGGACGACGAGGGGGCCGACGCGGGCGCGCCCGCTGAGCCCGACGACGAGGGGACGTGGGTCGACGAGTCGGCCGCGGCGCGCGTCGTCGGTCTGCTGGACGACCCGCGCGGCGCGTGGGCCGGGTACGGGGGCGCCGCGCTCGCGACGGCCGACTCGGTCGCTCGCTGGTCGGGTGCGGCCTCGCTGGACGAGCTGCCCGGCACTGTCATCGTGGCCGCCGACGGCGACGTCGCGGCGACGGCAGCCGCCCTGCGAGGGTCGACGCCGGGGGTCGACGTGCTTACGCGCGACGAGGCCGCCGCGGAGACGGTCAAGCGGTTCAGCGACGGCGGCAACGTGCTGGTCATGATGGTCCTCGGGTTCGCGGCGGTCGCGATGCTCGTGGCGGCCCTCGTCATCGCGAACACGTTCCAGGTCCTGGTCGCGCAGCGCACGCGGATGCTCGCACTGCTGCGCTGCGTGGGTGCCCGTCGCGGGCAGCTGCGCCGCACGGTCCTGCTCGAGGCGACGCTGCTCGGCACGGTGGCCGGTGCGGTGGGTGTCGTGGCGGGCCTGGGGCTGTCCCAGGGTGCGCTCAGCGTGCTGTCCCGCACGCAGGAGTCGGTGCCGCTGCCGACGACCGTGGGTGTGTCGTGGAAGGCCGTCCTCGTGCCCGTCGCGGTGTCGGTCGTGGTGACCGTCCTGGCGGCGCTCGTACCGGCGCGCAACGCCACGCGTGTCTCCCCCGTCGCGGCCCTGCGTCCCGCGGACGCCCCGACGGTGCACGCACGTCCGGGACGTGTGCGGCTGGTGTTCTCGCTGCTGCTCGTGGTCGGTGGGCTCGTCGCTCTCCTCGGGGCCGTCGCGCTGGCACGCTCGGGCATGGTTGCGGATCCGATGGCCACGCTCGCCCTCGGTGTGCTCGGCGGTGCGGCGTCGTTCGTGGGTCTGCTGATCGGCGCCCCGCTGTGGGTGCCCCGCGTGGTGTCGGCGCTGGGACGCCCGGTCGCCCGGATGGGGCCGAGCGCCCGCCTCGCGGCGGCCAACACGTTGCGCAACCCGCGACGTACGGCGGCGACCAGCACCGCCCTCGTCATCGGCGTGACGCTCGTCGTGATGATGAGCACGGGTGCCGTCTCGGCCCGTACGTCGTTGGCCGACGCGATGACCGAGCAGGGTCCGTACGA
Source organism: Actinomycetes bacterium (assembly GCA_023424135.1). Lineage (GTDB taxonomy): Bacteria > Actinomycetota > Actinomycetes > Actinomycetales > Cellulomonadaceae > Cellulomonas. The sequence continues at coordinate 12,474 of JAFAEH010000280.1, forward strand.
CACGGCGCTGGCGTTCGACGAGGCCGTCCCGACCGAGGTCGCGGACGCCGCGATGCGGCTCGACGGCGTCGCCCGGGTCGCCACCGTTCGCTCGGGCCAGCTCAGCACACCCAGCGGCCCGGCATCCGAGGCGCTGGTCGTCGCCGACGACGCGGTGGACGTGGTGCGCGACGCGACCGCGGCGGCGGCGCTGGCGGACAACCGCAGCGTCGTCCCGGACCGGTTGGCCGACGACGGGGCGACGACAGCGACTTTTCAGCACACGGGACGGACGTCGACGGCGGACGTCGACGTGCTGGTGACCGGTACCCGGACCGCGCTGGTGACGTCGCAGACCGCCGACCTGCTCGGGTTCCCCGACGCGCACACCGTCCTGCTGGTGCGCCTGGCACCCGGTGCCGATGCGGTCGAGACGCTGCGCGACCTGCAGGACCTGCCGACGGACGTGGGCTTCTCGGTCGAGAGCCCGGCCGCGCAGCAGCAGCAGGACGAGCAGGTGATCGACATCCTCCTCGCGATCGTCATCGGCTTGCTCGGCGTCGCGGTGGTCATCGCGCTCATCGGCGTCGCGAACACGCTGTCGCTGTCGGTGATCGAGCGCCGCCGCGAGTCGGCGACCCTGCGGGCGGTGGGCCTGTCCCGGCGGGGGCTGCGGTGGATGCTGGCGACCGAGGGCATGCTCATCGCGGGTGTCGGCGCCGTCATCGGGTCGGCGCTGGGCCTGCTCTACGGCTGGGCCGGTGCGGCGACGGTCTTCGGCACCGCGAGCGACCTGCACCTCGCGGTGCCGTGGGGGCACCTGGCGGCCGTGCTGGTCGTCGCGCTGCTCGCGGGCCTCGCGGCCTCGGTGCTGCCGGCCCGTGCGGCCGCGCGCACACCTCCGGTCGCCGCCCTCGGCGTCGACTGACAGGGCCGGCCGGACCCACGAGGTCCGCGCGCAGACGTCCGGGCGTGGCCCCCGGGGGGGGGGCCCGCGGGCCCCCCCGCCCCCCCCCCCCCC
>JAFAEH010000298.1 GCA_023424135.1 Actinomycetes bacterium
CCCGAGCAGCCGAGACCGCCGAACGCATCAGCACCGCCCACGACCGCTACCAGGCCACCGGCACCGCACTGGTCGACTACGCCGACGCCCTGGACCACGCACAAGGCCTGGCCCGCGACGCGCTGGAGGTCGCCCGGCGCGCAGCACAGGCGATCGACACCGCCGACGCCGACGTCCGACGCTGGGCCACCCAGGCCCTCGACGAGACCGACACCGCACAGGCAGCGAGCGACGAACAGCTGGCCGAGACCGCACGCCACACCCGCCAGCAGGCCGAGCACACCCTGGACCAGGCACGCCACACCCTCGAGCAGGCCCGCCACATCCGGGACGCCGCCGCCCAGGTCGCCCGCGACCTGATCGAAGCGACCATCGGCACCGACTCCCTGGCCGACACCCTGTGGACAGGACTGACCCGCGCAGCCGGCGCGGTCGGTGCCTGGTTCACCGACGCCGGGCACTGGCTCTTCGACCACATCGACGAGATCGCCACCGTCCTGGGCGTCGCCGCCCTGCTACTGGCCTGGGTCCCCGTCCTGGGACAAGCCCTGGCCGCAGCAGCCCTGATCGCCGGAGCACTGCAGCTCGCCCGCGACACCTACCTCGCCCTGACCACCGACACCGGTTGGAGCGACGTCGCCCTCGGGGCCCTGGGCATGATCACCTTCGGCATCGGACGCCTCACCACCCAAGGACTCCGCATCGCCACCAACACCGCACGCGCCCACCAAGGCCTCCGCACCCTGCCCGTCACCGGCCAGGCAACTGGAGCGGCGACGATCACCTCCGCGTCAGCGGCGGGACGGGCGGCGCGCGTCGTCACGAGAGCCACGCTGCGCTTGTCGCAGAAGCCCGCGTGGCGATCGGTGGATCTGTGGTCAGTGATGCGTCCGGCGGCGATCGTGCGCGATCTCGCCTCCGACCTGACCGGCATCGCGACCGTCGTCAAGAACCCGGGCATGTTCCTCACCAGCAAGGTCGGCCGTCACGCCATCGGGGAGCCGAGCGTCGTCGACAACGTGCTCGAGGGTGCACACAACCTGCGCGGGACCCCGGTCGGGACCGAACGTCTCATGACCCTGTTCGGGGACCTCGACGCCGCACGCGACCTGCGCTTCCTCGTCGAGCACGGCGCTGTCCTCGACCAGGGCGGGGCAGCCCTCCGTGCCTGGGCCGCGGGGCGCGGAGCCGTGCAGATCGTCGACATCGGGCTCGTCGTCGAGAGCGTCGCACCCACGGGGCGACCATGACGGCCGGCATCACGTGCTTCGACCTGCGCTACCCGGACGACTCCCACTGGGCGACATGGACGCCAGGCGATGGGTGCGACGCCGTCGCGTCCGAGCTGTCCCTTGAGGTCGCCACGACGTCGGAAGGGGCCGCGCTGCTGCGACGCAGCATCCTCGCGGTCAACGCGTCGTCGCTCGAGCAGCGCGGCGCCGTAGCGCAGAACGCCCTGTGGGTGCCCGACAGAAGCACGGGAGAGCCCAAGGGAATCGTGGATGTCACCATCATCGGCTTCACGAAGCGCTCCGACGCGACGCCCGAGGCCTTCCTCGCACGAAGCTGGCGCCGTGAGCACGGCGGCTGGCGAGTCAAGGTCACGCAACGCTCCACCGAGATCGTCCAGTGCCCGGCGGGTCCGGCCGTGGTCGAGTCCGTCGTCGGACGTCTACGGCGCGAACGCACCGTCCAGGCGTACTCGTCGTTCGTGATCTTCCCTGCCGACGGCACACCCGAGGCCGTGTGCCTGCGCCTCAACACCATCCACCTCGACCTGCTCGTCGAGCTGACCGCCCACGGACGGACCATCGCCGACAGCCTGCAGATCACCACCGGACCGGCGACACCCTGAGCCGTGCATGCGATCCACAGAACCCGGCATGGCGCGGGGTCGAGCGGGGCACGACGACGGTCGCGCGCGCGAGCCCCAGGGGTACGCCACCGTGCACCTGGTCCCCGATGTGACCTGCGCACGCGCGCGGCAGGACATGCCTGGCCGGGACCGGCCACCGACCCCGGCGCTGAGCAACGGACGACCGCGGCTCTCTTTTACCCGCGATAACCTTATGCACTGGTACAGTGCATAAGGTGCTTGCGGTTAATAAAAGCCAAGCGGTCACGCTGACCCGCCAGCTGACGTCCGCGCTGCGCGGGCGTGCGGTCGTCAGCGCCGTTCCGCGCCGCCGCGCCGCCTCCTCCGATCGGGCACGTGACGCCGTGCAGATCACCACGCGCGACGTCGACATCCCGAGCCTCCTCGTCCCCGTCCCTGCAGGCGAGGGCTACCCCCAGGACGTCCGTGCTGCACTTCACCAGCTCCCGCTCGAGCAGGACGAGATCCCGGTGCTCGCCGCGCGGCGCATGTCACCGGGCGCTCGCGCGCTGCTCGACGAGAAGGGCTTGTGCTGGGCCGACGAGGCGGGCAACATCCGCCTCGACATCGGACCGCTCGTCGTCGTCATCGACTCACCGGGCGCACCCCGCGCGCCCAGCCACGGCGACACGGTCCGCTGGTCCGACGCGAGCGGCGCGATCGCGGAGCTCGTCCTCGACCGAGCCACCCGCGCACCGCACGACCTTCTCGACACCGTGTCGAACATCGCCGCACAGGTCGGCGTCTCCCCACCGATCGTCAGCCGCACCCTGCGCCGTTTCGACGCCACCGGGTGGACCGAACGCTCCGGACCGAACCGCGGCCCGCAGGTGGCCCGCCGCCTCATCGACCCCGGGAGCGTCCTCAGCAGCTGGGCCACGTGGCACACCACCCGGCAGCAACCCGCCATCTTCGCCCACGCACTCGTCGCCGACCTCGAACCGTGGCTGGGTGACCTACGTGACGCCTGGCCGCCCGGGTCCTGGGCCCTGACCGGCGAGGCAGCCGCACAGCTGCGCGCCCCCTACCTCAGCAGCGTGGCACGCATCGAGATCTACCTCGACCCCGAGACCTACGACACCGCCCTCGACGAGCTGCTCGACCGCGCAGCCCTCGAGCCCGTCCCCGACGGCGGCCGGATCCAGGTCCGCCGCGCCGATCCGTACCTGCTCGGCCTCGTCACCACCGACGACGCCGGCGACCTCCCCCTCGTCCCGGACGTCCGCCTGTACGGCGACCTGCTCACCGCCGGTGTGCGCGGTGAGGAAGCCGCCACGGCGGTACGCGACCGCAGGATCGGCTTCTGATGCGCACCCCTGACGCCCGCCGCGCTGCCGGGACGGCCTCCACGACGACCCGTTGACGATCCGCCGCGACGTCGTCACTGCGGCCCGCATCTGCCGCGCCGCGTTCGACCGACCACACCATTCGCCCCATCGTCCGGCGTGACGCGGACCCGTCGTCACCTGTGCCGACGACGCCTCGACCGCCAGCGCTCCACCGCAGCACCGCGCGGGTTGTCCACAGATTCCCGACGGGCGCCCCGTCGAACCGCCTCGAACCGGTACGTTCCCGGACATGCGGATGCGTCAGACAGCACGGCTCGTCGTCACGATCACCGCGCTCGGACTCCTGGTCACCGGGTGCACGGACGACCCGGCCCCTGTCGAGACGACACCGGCGAGCACCCCCTCGCCGACCCCGTCCCCGACACCGTCACCCACACCGACCCCCGCTGCACCCACCCCACCGCAACGCCCCGAGGCGATGTCGAGCCCGACCGCCGAAGGCGCTGCCGCAGCTGCCGGCCACTTCATGAGTCTGTATTCATACGCCTTCGCCACGGCCGACACGACCGAGTGGCGGGCACTCTCAGCTGACGACTGCCAGTACTGCCTCAACGTCGTCGCCAGCATCGACGATCAGACGTCGCGTGGGGTGCACGGGGCGGGTTCGGAGATCACCGTGGTCTCGGCGACGGGCACGGAGCTGGTCGCGGGCGAGAGCTACTCCGCCGATCTCACGATCTCCCAGGCCCCATCGTTCGAGGTGGACGAGGACGGGGCGCAAGTCCCGGACGGAGACGGCGGGAACTTCACCGTGCACGTCGCACTGTGGTGGCGCGACGGGTGGTTGGTCCGCGCCGTCGACGCGACACGGTCATGAACACGGTCCGGCTCCCGGCGCGGGCTATCACCGCAACCCTCGTTGTCGCTGCATCCACGCTGGTGTGGGTGGCCTCGGACGCAGCCGCCGACGATCTGGACGCGGCCGTCTCGTCGGATCAGAAGGCGGTCGTCCTGTCACTCAGAGAGGCCGAGCGCGCCGCTGAGGCGAACCGTGCGATCGCGCCTGATCTGCGCGAGTTCGACTACGAGCGTTCCCCGTACTGCCGGGAGGTCGCCGGGATCTGGGTCAAGGGATTCGCCGACGGAACCTGCCCGAGCGGTGCGGACCTGGCCGGTGCCGCCGTGCAGTGCCAGGACGGCGACACCATCGTGATGCCCATGTGGATGCGCCAACGCGCCACCCCCACCAGCCCCTGGGGACCCTGGGACGACA
>JAFAEH010000303.1 GCA_023424135.1 Actinomycetes bacterium
GCGGACGACTCGACCCCGCCCGGGTCCGCCACCGGCTCCGACCCGTCCGGGTCCGCCGCCGGCTCGGGCACGTCCAGGTCCGCCGCCGGCTCGGGCGCGCCCGCGTCGACGGACGCCGCGTCCTCGCCGATCGCGTCGGGTGTGCCGGGCACCGCGGGCGCACCGGCCACCGTGCCGTCGACGTCGCCCTGCTGCCGCAACCGGTCACGGTGGTCCGCCCGGCGCATGCGCCGCACGAACGACACCGCGAGCAGCACGATCGCCACGGCCAGCCCGAAGGTCGCGAGGAATCCGGCGAAGCCGGGTGACCCCTCCTGGGGGTTCTCGTACGTCGGCCCGGGCAGCCGCTCCGCCCACGTCGCTCCCGCGACCACGACCCCCGCCACCAGCGCGTTCATCGTGCGTGCTCCGTCCCGCGGATGCCGGCGAACAGGTCGTCCTCCGGGGTCGTCGTCGGCACGCGCGAGGCCGCGAGCTCGTACTCCTCGTGGCGCCACGACTCGAGCTCGACCTCGCGCGGCACCGCGAAGAACCAGCCCTGCGGGTCGATCTGCGTCGCGTGCGCGCGCAGCGCCGCGTCGCGCTGCGGGAACCAGTCCGAGCACTCGATGCGCGTCGTCACCTCACGCTCGGGGACCTCGCGCGCCTGCCGCGAGTCGATCCAGTCGCTGAACGGCGACTCGCCGCCCGCCGCGACGATCGCGTCGTGCACGGCCCGCATCCGCGCGAGCGAGAAGCCGTGGTTGTAGTAGAGCTTGAGCGGGGTCCACGGCACGCCGCGGTCGCGGTAGCGCTCGGGGTCGCCCGCGGCCTCGAACGCCTCGACGGACACGCGGTGGCACATGATGTGGTCCGGGTGGGGGTAGCCGCCGGTCGGGTCGTAGGTCGTCACGACGTGGGGGCGGAACTCGCGCATCACCTCGACGAGCGGCGCGGACGCGTCCTCGAGAGGCACCACCGAGAACGCGCCGTCCGGGACGGGTGGGAGCGGGTCGCCCTCCGGCAGGCCCGAGTCGACGAAGCCGAGCCAGTGCTGACGCACGCCGAGCGCGGCGGCGGCCGCGGCCATCTCCTCGCGCCGCACGGCCCGCATCTCCTCCAGACCCACCGGGGCCGGACCGTAGTGCGGGTTGAGCACGTCGCCCCGCTCACCCCCCGTGCAGGTCACGACCAGCACGTCGACCCCTTCGGCGGCGTAGCGCGCGGTCGTCGCGGCACCCTTGCTGGACTCGTCGTCGGGGTGCGCGTGCACCGCCATGAGCCGTAGCCGCTCCGAGCTCACCGTTCGTCCTCCCGTGCCGGGGTCGTCGTTCGGGCCCGGGACGAGGAACGGTCCCGGGACGAGAGACAATGATCCCCCACCCCGCCGACATCTCCGCGCGCGGGTCCCTGCACGCGACGTCACCAGGAGGCCTCCCCGTGGTCGCACCGGCCCCCCGCCCGCCCGCCGGGCGCTACGGACCGGAACCCACCGACGGCACCCGCCGCCTGCAGCGCCTCGGCCTGGCCGCCCTGGTCGTGGCGGTCATGCTCGTGCTCGGCTGGACCGGCAGCGGCGTGCTGCGCGACCCCGTGCAGTGGCAGGACGTCGGCTACCGCGTCGACGGCCCGGGGGCCACGCAGGTGACGTTCGACGTGACGAGCGACGTCGGCACGTCCGCGTCGTGCCGCGTGCAGGCGCTGTCCGCGTCGTACGCGCAGGTCGGCGTGCTGGACGTGCCCGTGCCCGCCGCGGACCACCGCACGCGCCGGGTCACGGTGACGATCCCGACGGTCGAGCTGGCCGTCACCGCGACCGTGCAGGGCTGCACGGTCGACGACTGACCCGCTGCCGCAGCGTGTCGGACCGCGTGCCGCTCACCCGTCCGGGTCACGCACGCCACCGTGCGGTTGGTATGATCGCCGTTTACGCCGCCCCCGGTCCGGCGTCGTACGACAGGTCGACGCGACCGCGGTGGGACGGCACACCCTCTCCCCGCACCGCACGTCATGACCTCGTCGTGCACGTGCCGGGCCGCGGGCACACGCGCCGTCGCACGTCGACGGCCACCCAGGCAAGGGAAGGAGCGATCGTGACCGAGACGACTGCGGCCACGTGGCTGACGCAGGAGGCCCACGACCGCCTCAAGGAGGAGCTCGCGCACCTCGAGTCGGTGGGACGCAAGGAGATCGCGGACCGCATCGCGGCGGCCCGTGACGAGGGCGACCTCAAGGAGAACGGCGGCTACCACGCCGCGCGTGAGGAGCAGGCCAAGCAGGAGGCCCGCATCCGCGAGCTCCAGGCCAAGCTCCGCAACGTCCAGATCGGCACGCCGCCGGACGACGGCGTGGTCGAGCCCGGCATGGTCGTGACGGCCCTGGTCGCGGGCGACGAGATGACGTTCCTGCTGGGCTCGCGCGAGATCGCCGGGTCCGCCGAGATCGACGTGTTCTCCCCGACGTCCCCGCTCGGCGCGGCGATCCACGGGCACAAGGTCGGCGACACGACGTCCTACGAGGCGCCGAACGGCCGGCAGATCCCCGTCGAGATCACCGCGGCCTCGCCCTTCCAGGGCTGAGCACGCACCGCACGACGACGGACGCGGGGCCCCGGGCGGGTCCCCCCGGCCCTCGTCCGTGCCGCCCACACCGGGCGGCGGCGCGACCATGTGCCCCGGTGGGCGACGAACGCCACCACGGGCGCCGCTACGCGTCGGCGATCCGGTAGCCGGCGCCCCGCAGGCCCGCGAGCAGCGCCGCGCAGTGCTCGGCGCCCTTGGTCTCGATCTGCAGGTCGATCGCGACGTCGCTGAACGCGAGGTCCCCGCCCGTGCGCAGGTGGCTGACGTGCATGACGTTGCCGCCCATCGCGGCGACCTCGCGCAGCAGGTCCGCGAGCGCACCCGGGGTGTCCTCGACGACGACGTGCAGGTGCAGGTACCGCCCCGCGGACGCCAGACCGTGCCGCACGACCCGCAGCAGCACGAGCGGGTCGATGTTGCCGCCGGACAGCACGCACACCACGGGCCGCCCGTCGCCGGCGGCGATCCCCCGCGGGTCGGCCATGAGCGCGGCGACCGACGCGGCACCCGAGGGCTCGACGACGAGCTTGGCACGCTCCGCGACGAGCAGCAGCGCACGTGACAGGTCTTCCTCGGAGACGGTCCGCACGGGGACGCGGTGGGACGCGAGCACCTCGAACGGCACGTCGCCGGGGGTACCGACCGCGATCCCGTCGGCCATCGTGCGCAGCTCCGGGGCGGGCACGGGCCGGCCCGCCGCGAGCGACGCCGGGTAGGCGGCGGCACGCGCGGCCTGCACGCCGACGACGCGCACGTCGGGCCGCTCGTCGAGGGCCGCCGCGATGCCCGCGGCGAGGCCCCCGCCGCCGACCGGCACGACGATCGTCCCGACGTCGGGCACCTGCTCGAGGACCTCGAGCGCGACCGTCCCCTGGCCGGCGTCGATGTCCGGGTGGTCGAACGGGTGGATGAGCACCGCACCCGTCCGGTCCGCGTGCTCGCGGGCCGCGACGAGCGCGTCGTCGACGGACGTGCCCACCAGCTCGACGTGCGCACCGTAGCCGCGGGTCGCGGCGATCTTCGGCAGCGCCGCGTCGACGGGCATGAAGATCGTCGCGTCGATGCCGAGCAGACCGGCCGCGAGCGCGACGCCCTGCGCGTGGTTGCCGGCGCTGGCGGCGACGACGCCGCGCGCCCGCTCGTCGTCGCTCAGGCGGGCCATGCGCGTGTACGCGCCACGGATCTTGAACGACCCCGCACGCTGCAGGTTCTCGCACTTGAGGAAGACGTCCGCACCGACCAGCTGCGAGAGCGCACGGCTGCGCTGCACGGGCGTCCGCTCGGCGACGCCCTCGAGCAGCGCGGCCGCGGCGCGGACGTCGGCGGGTCCGATCACGGGACGGTCGGCGGGTCGCCCGCCGTCGTGCCGCGTGCGGGGTCGTCGTGCTCCTCGCGCGACGCACGCTCCTCGGACTCCGCCTCGGCGGCGGCCGCGACGGCGCGGTCGAGCACGGGATGCCCCTTCGCCCGGATGGGGACGTGGTCGTGCGTGCCGAGCTGCGGGAACTTGTCGTGGCCGTGCAGGTAGAGGATCACCGTGTTGAGCACCGCGGCGATCGGCACGGCGAACAGCGCACCGACGATCCCCGCGACGAGCGAGCCCGACGTCACGACAAGCAGCACGGCCACGGGGTGCAGCGAGACCGCGTGGCCCATGAGGAAGGGCTGCAGGACGTGCCCCTCGAGCTGCTGCACGGCCAGCACGACGCCCAGCATGATCAGCGCGGAGACCCACCCCTGCGTGACGAGCGCGACGAGCACCGCGATGGCACCGGTGACGATGGCGCCGACGAACGGGATGAACGAGCCGAAGAACACGAGCACGGCGAGCGGCACCGCGAGCGGGAGCTGCAGGATCGCGGCACCGAGCCCGATGCCGACCGCGTCGACGCCGGCGACGAGGATCTGCGTGCGCGTGTACGCGCCGAGCGTGACCCATCCGCGTCGGCCCGCCTGGTGCACGCGCTCGCGCGACCCGCGCGGCAGCAGCCCGACGAGCCACGCCCAGATCGCGCGGCCGTCGATGAGGAAGAACAGCGTGCAGAACAGGGCGATGAGGGTCCCGGCGACGACGTGCCCCAGGGTGACGCCGACCGACAGCGCGCCCGACGCGATCTGCTCGGCGCTCGACGCGGCGGCGTCCTGGATCTGGTGCAGGTAGCTGTCGAGGTCGGCGGTCTGGAGCTGCAGCGGGCCCGTGGCCAACCAGTCCAGGAGCTTCTCGACGCCGTCCTGCGCCTGGTCCCACAGCTCGGCGATGCCGTTGACGATCGAGCTGCCCGCGAGCGTCAGCAGGCCGCCGACGAGCCCGAGCAGGAGCACGAGCGCGACACCCGCGGCGGCACCGCGCGGCAGCCGCAGCCGCTGCAGCACGGTGACGAGCGGGCTCAGCAGCACCGTGAGCAGCAGCGCGACCGCGACGGGGACGACGATCACCTTGAGGGCCGCGAGCAGCCACAGCCCGGCCGCGAGCGCCGCGACGATGACGAGCGCGCGCCAGGACCAGCCCGCCCACGCGCGCACGGCCGCGGGCACCGGGTCGGGGCGCGCGGACACGCCCGCGACACCCCCGCGGGGCGTCGTCGGCGCACCCGTCGCCGACGCCGTCGGCCCACCCGTCCCGGACGTCGTGCGCCCGCCCGCCCCCTGCGGGCTCACCGGCCCCGCACCGCCGGTCCGTCCCTCCGGGTCGCTCATCGGCCCAGACCCGCGGCCGTCAGCGCCTGGTCGAGGTCGGCCAGCAGGTCGTCGGCGTCCTCGATGCCCACGGACAGCCGCACCAGGTCGTCGGGGACCTCCAGCGCGGTGCCCGCGACGGACCCGTGCGTCATGCGTCCGGGGTGCTCGATCAGCGACTCGACGCCGCCGAGCGACTCGGCGAGCGTGAACACGCGTGTCGCGTCGCACACCGCGACGGCGGACTCGACCGACCCCGTGCGGAACGCGACCATGCCGCCGAACGCCCGCATCTGCCGCGCCGCGACCTCGTGGCCGGGGTGCTCGGGCAGACCGGGCCACAGCACCTCGCGGACGCCCGGGTGCTCGACGAGGAACCGGGCGACGGCCTCGGCGTTGGCGACGTGCCGGTCCATGCGCACCGCGAGGGTCTTGAGACCGCGCAGCGTCAGCCACGCGTCGAACGGGCCCGCGACGGCACCGGACGCGTTCTGCAGGAACCCGACGGCGTCGCGCAGGGACGTGGTGCCCGTCGGCCCCTCGAGCCCCGCGGGCAGCTGGGCGCCGTCCGCGACGACGACCGCCCCGCCGACGACGTCGGAGTGCCCGCCGACGTACTTGGTCGTCGAGTGCACGACGGCGTCGGCCCCGAGCGCGAGCGGCTGCTGCAGGTAGGGCGTCGCGAACGTGTTGTCGACGACGAGGACGGCGCCGGCGGACTGCGCGTGCGTCGCGATCGCCGCGATGTCGGCGATGCCGAGCAGCGGGTTCGTGGGCGTCTCGACCCAGATCGCCTTGGTGCGCCCCGGCTGGATCGCGGCGAGCACCGCATCGGGGTCGGACAGGTCGACGGGCGTGTGCTCGACGCCCCAGGGGCCGAGGACGCGCGCGACCAGGCGGTACGTGCCGCCGTACGCGTCGTCGGGGACGACGACGTGGTCACCGGGCCGCAGCACCGCGCGCAGCAGCGTGTCCTCCGCGGCGAGGCCCGACGCGAACGCGAACGCGGCCGCACCCCCCTCGACGGCCGCGAGCGCCTCCTGCAGCGCGTCGCGCGTCGGGTTGGCCGAGCGTGAGTACTCGTAGCCGTCGCGCAGGCCCCCGACGCCGTCCTGCTTGTACGTCGAGACCTGGTGGATCGGGGGCACGACGGCCCCGGTGCGGGGGTCCGGGTCCTGACCTGCGTGGATCGCACGCGTCGAGAAGCCGGAGGTGGACCAGTCATGGGTCTGCGCGAGCGGGTCGTGGGTCACGACCCCAGGCTAGGTGGTGGGCGACCACGGTGGCGTGCGCGCGGGCGCGTGCCGCCGCCGTGACGTCCGGAACACCCGGTGCGCGCCCCCTGTTGCACGTCGTGGACGCGGGGGCACGAGGACGCCCGCGGACGTCCACGACAAGGAGACGGACATGGCTTCGCTGTTCGAGACGCTGCTCGGCACGTCCCTGCGCACGACGATGGTCGACGCGGAGCACGCGCTGAAGGGCCGGGACGCGTACGCGTACGACGTCCCGGCGACGCACACCGTGCTGGGCACACCGCTGCAGGGCCCGTGGCCCGACGGCACGCGCGTGCTGTACCTCGCCTCCGGGTGCTTCTGGGGTGCGGAGAAGGGGGCGTGGCAGCTGCCGGGCGTCGTGACCACGGCGGTCGGGTACATGGGCGGGTTCACGCCCTTCCCGACGTACGAGGAGACGTGCACGGGACGCACGGGCCACACGGAGACCGTGCTGGTCGCCTACGACCCGTCGGTGCTGTCCGACGTCGACCTGCTGCGGCACTTCTGGGAGGAGCACGACCCCACCCAGGGCTTCCGGCAGGGCAACGACGTGGGCACGCAGTACCGCTCGGCGGTGTTCACGACGACGCCGGAGCAGGCGGAGGCGGCACGCACGACGCGCGACGCGTACGCGCCCGTCCTGCGCGAGCGGGGCTACGGCGACGTGACGACGGAGATCCGCCCCGTCGAGGACGCGGGCCCGTTCTACTACGCCGAGGCCTACCACCAGCAGTACCTGCGCAAGAACCCGGCGGGCTACTGCCCGGTCAACTCCACGGGCGTCGCCTGCCCCGTCCCGTCGGCCTGAGCCTGGATACGCCGGGCGGGTCTCTGGAGTTCCTTGAGGGGTGTTCGGGGAGGAGATGGGGCTTGACCCCGACACGCAGAGCGTCGCAGCGGCCTGCTGACACGCACTGGCCGGATACTCCTGACGCGTGAAGGTCGACAGCACCCACCTCGAGCGAGCGGTCCTTCGCGCCGGGGACAGCACCGCTGTCGCGGGCACCGCCGTGCTCATCACCCAGGAGCGGCCCGGCCTGTTCGTCGCTGATCCGACGCCCACCGCCCTGCTGTTCCCCGCAGGTGCGGCCAGCGTCATCGCAGTGGCCGGCCCTGCCACCCACCAGTGGCAGGGCCGGCTCGGTCAGCGGTTCCGAGCGCAGGGGACGTGGGCTGAGGACCACGTCCACGTCGTGGACGCGCCAGTACCCGCCCCACTGCCAGACGCAGCCCCGCTCGCAGACGCCGGCAACCCGTCCGTTCGACCTCGGCAACGCTCGGCACGCCTGCAAGCCGTCATCGCCGAGTTGTCTGCCGATGACGTGCTGCTGTGGTGCACGACGACCCGCACGTCAGGACATCCGCGACTCACTGCCGTCGCCACCGACGTCCCGCACGCACGCCGCTCCCTTCAAGACGTGAGCGACATCCCCGTCGACGTCCACCTCTCCTGGTGGACTCCAGCGGACCTGCGACAGGTCGAGGACGCACTGGTGGCAGACAGCAGGCGACTTCCGTTCCTCATGCGCTCAACACCCGTCGAGCGCCTTCGGACTCGCCACTGGTCGGCAAGCGTTCGACCAGTGGTCGCTGGCCGGTGTGGGGCTGCTCGTTCCGGGGCGCCGGGCCAGACGTCGCGCACCTGTGACTGCCGCCGCCCCGATCCCGGCCCCGAGCCCGGCCAGGATGACGTCGTCGAGGACGGCCGACCTGCCGCCCACGAAGAACTGGGTCGCTTCGATCACGAGGCCGAGAGCGAGGAACGTCAGCACCACTCGTCGCACTCCGTGTCCGCGGCGGAGCGTCATGAGCGCACCACCGACGGCGAACAGCACGAGGTTCCCGCCGATCTGCACGAACGGCACCTCCCAGTGGGCCGATGACGTCACCAGGTCCGTGATGTCTCCGAAAGGCACGAGCCGAACGCTCGGTTCCATGCCCGGAAGGCCAGCGCCTGCACCCGGCGACAGCGTCAGGACGGCGATGCCGACCATCCACACGGCGAGCAGCCCGTCGTAGCAGGCTCGTCGCACGGCAGCCCAGGTGCGTTCGCCGTCGGCGTGCATCCAGCTCGCCAGGGACACCACGGCGAACGCTATCGAGCTCACGACGAGCGCGAGCGGGACCAGGATCGAGAAACTGCGCCAGAGCTGGACCATGAATCTCCTAGGATGACGATTGCCGCGCTGGCGAACTCAGGGATATGTTGTTGTTCCGCTTCCACTGAGAGTGACGCCCTCTGGCGTCGTTGTGATGACAAATCGATATGTCCCAGCAGATGTGCTCCAGGTGTTCGTTTCTGCCCATCCGCACAGATAGGCTCGGGCGGTATAGTTCACCCAGGATGAACCCGACTTGCGCTGCGGCGTGATGTAGTAGACCTTTCCAGTCTTGCCGCCGCAGGAGAGGTTCGACCGGATCGACAGCGTTCCCGCGCCTTGTGTCCATTCGCGAGACAGCAGCAATTGCGACAGGGTCGCCGTCCATGTGAACGAGCCCGCGGCAGCGGCTGGCGCGGCAAATGCCAGCATCCCCACGATCAGGAGTGAGATCGCAGCAGTCCCTCTACGAGCAACACGATTACGCACTAGTGCCCCCATCAAGATAGTCGAATGTGTGCCAGAGCGTCGTGCAGTCACGACGCCCTGAGACTAGAGCAAAAGACCCGATGCATGTGGTCGTTTCGGCAACGGATGTTCCTGACGCTGCGTCATCTCGGCGCGCATGTCCGCGTCGTCGTCCAGCGCGAGCATCGCGAGCGGACGGCGCGAGCGTCTGGTGGTCGCTCGCTGCTCGCACGGCGTCGACGCGCGCCTCGAGCGTCCCGTGCTGGACGACGCGGTACGCAGCCGCGAGCGTCTGCTCGTTAGCCCGGCGTCGCGTCACGACGTACCTCGCGTAGCGCCCGCTCGAGGTGCGCGTCGTTCGTCAGCCGACCAGCGACGGAATCGCGCTCGTCCCGCATCTCGGCCGCGCTCGGCGTGATCCCCTCAAGCGCCCGGTTCGCCCCGTGCTTGCTCGCCGATCCGGCCCTGCTGGGCCATCGTGGTCCGGTCCATGCCGATGGACCATACGAGCACGGTCCGACAGCGGAGCGGGGGCCTTATGCAGGGCCTCACCAGCCCGTGGGCCAGTGGCTCAGCCCTGATCCACCCCTGGTGATGTCGGGTTGTCGACTCTGTGGGTGCGGGCGTCGGGATGGCGGGTGAGGGTACGGCGGGGCCGCCGGTCTTGGCGGCTCTTCCACTGCGGTCCTTGGTCGCGCCGTTCGGGCTGCGGGTCAGGTGATGGCTGCTGTCGGTGGACCGGTCGCGGTCGACCACAGCAGTTCCCAACCGGGTCGACGGCGACCCTTCACGCTCTCCCCGGACGGCGCGGCCACGCCGGGCGGGTGTCGGTGGTGCGGGTCAGGATGGGCGCATGCTGCTGGACGACGTCGCCGAGGCCTCCGAGCGCGTGGCTGCGACGCGGTCGCGGCTGGCCAAGCGGGCCGTGCTCGTCGACGCGCTGCGCAGGGCCGCGGACGACGGGCCGGCGGACGTGGCGGTCGTCGCGCGGTACCTCGGGGGCGAGCTGCGGCAGCGCCCCACCCGCCTGGGCTGGCGGTCGCTCAGCACGCGTCCGGAGCCGGCGGTCGTCGCGACGCTCGACG
>JAFAEH010000309.1 GCA_023424135.1 Actinomycetes bacterium
TCGGACGACGGTGTCGACCGCTTCGACGCCCCCCTCGCGGTTACCGGTCGCACCGCGCGTCGTCGCCGCCCCGGCCGTGCCGCGCGCGCCGTCGGCACGGGTCGCCGCACGGTGCGCGGAGGTGCACGATGAGCCGCGTGGACGAGGCCCGTCGCCCCGCGGTCCCGCGCGAGGTCCGCCTCGCGTCGGCGGCCGTGTTCGGTGTCTTCCTGCTCTCGGGCGTCAACTTCGCATCCTGGGCGTCGCGCCTGCCCGCGGTGCGCGACGCGCTCGACCTGAGCCCCGAGCGCATGGGCGTGCTGCTGCTCGTCGGTGCGTTCGGCTCCCTGCTGGCCCTGCCGTTGTCCGGGCTCATCGTGGAGCGGCTCGGTGCGCGCCGCACCGTCCTCGGCTTCGCGCTGCTCAACGCCGTCGGGTACGGGGTGGCAGCGCTCGGCGTGACCCTGGGCGAGGTCCTGGTCGTGGGTGTCGGCCTCGTGCTCGCGGGGGTCGGCACGGGCGTCTGGGACGCCGCGATGAACCTCGAGGGCGCGGTCGTCGAGCAGCGCGTCGGTCGCACCGTCATGCCCCGGTACCACGCCGGGTTCTCGTTCGGGACCATGGCCGCCGCCGGGATCGCGGCGCTCGCCGCCTGGTTGCACATGCCCGTCCAGGTGCACCTGCCGCTCGTCGTCGTGGTGTCCTCGTTCGCCGTGTGGGCGTGCGTGCGCCGCTTCCTGGCCGACCCGGGTACGCAGCAGCCCGACGCGACCCCGGCCGACGACGGCACGACCGCCGACCCGGGCTCGCTCGCACCGCGCGGGGCCCGCGCCGCGCTGGGCGCCTGGCTCGAGCCGCGCACGCTGCTCATCGGGCTCGTGGTGCTCGCCGCGGCGCTCACCGAGGGGGCCGCGAACGACTGGGTCAGCCTCGCCGTCGTCGACGGGTTCGGTACGACGCACGCGACGGGCGCGTTCGGCTTCGCGGTCTTCGTCACCGCGATGACCGCGATGCGGCTGTTCGGCACGCGTCTGCTCGACCGGTACGGGCGCGTCGTGGTGCTGCGGCTCTGCGCGGGCCTCGCGGGTGTCGGCCTGCTCGTCTTCGGTCTGGCGGACCAGCTCTGGCTCGCGCTGGTCGGCGTCGTCGCGTGGGGCATGGGCGCCGCGCTCGGCTTCCCCGTGGGTATGAGCGCCGCGTCGGACGACCCGCTGCGGGCCGCGCAGCGCGTCGCGGTCGTCTCGACCATCGGCTACTCGGCGTTCCTCGCCGGCCCCCCGCTGCTGGGGCTGCTCGCCGAGCACGTCGGCTACCGCAACGCGCTGCTCGCGATCCTCGTCCCCGTCGTGCTGGGCCTGCTCGTGACGAACGCGGCGCGTCCGCTGCCGCGCACCGCGCCCGACCCGCACGACGACGCACCCGCGCCTGGCGTCTAGCCTGGGCACGTGGAGCTCGACACCTGCGCGCTGCCCGGCCCGGCCCCCGAGCCGGCCCGTCCCGCCGTCCCGCGGCACCCCGGCACCCCGGCGCTCGCGGACCTGACCACGCTGCGCGTCGGCGGGCCCGTCGCGCGGTACGTCGAGACGACCACCGAGGCGGAGCTCGTCGAGGCCGTGCGCGGCGCGGACGCCTCGGGTGAGCCGTTGCTCGTGCTCGGTGGTGGGTCCAACGTGCTCGCCGGGGACGACGGGTTCGACGGCGTCGTCGTGCGCGACGTGCGCGGTGGCGTCGACGTGCCCGACGCGTCGGCGTGCGCGGGCGTCACCCTCACGGTCCCGGCCGGCACGGTGTGGGACGACGTCGTCGCGTACGCGGTCGAGCACGGGCTCGTCGGCGTCGAGGCGCTGTCCGGCATCCCCGGCTCGACCGGTGCCACGCCCGTGCAGAACGTCGGCGCCTACGGTCAGGAGGTCGCGCAGACGGTCGCGCAGGTGCGCGTGTGGGACCGCGGACGCGCCCGCGTGCGGACGCTGCCGTACGTGACGCTCGGCTTCGGGTACCGCACGTCCCTGCTCAAGCGCTCGATGCGCACCGACCCGGCGGACCCGGCCGCACCGTGGGGCCCGACCCCCCGGTACGTCGTGCTCGACGTGACGTTCCAGGTCAAGGAGGGTTCGCTGGGCGCGCCCGTCGTGTACCCGGAGCTCGCGCGCGCTCTCGACGTCGCCGTGGGGCAGCGGGCGCCGCTCGCCGACGTGCGCGCCGCCGTGCTGGCGCTGCGCACCCGCAAGGGCATGGTCCTGGACGCGGCCGACCACGACACGTGGAGCGCAGGCTCGTTCTTCACCAACCCGGTGCTGCCCGCCGCGGCCGCGGGCACGCTCCCCGACGACGCGCCCCGGTGGGTCCTGCCCGACGGCAGCGTCAAGACGAGCGCGGCCTGGCTCATCGAGCACGCGGGCTACACGCGCGGGTACGGCGCGCCCGCACCCGCGTCGCTGTCGACCCGGCACACGCTCGCGCTGACGAACCGCGGTGGTGCGAGCGCCGCCGACCTGCTGCGGCTCGCGCGCGAGGTGCGCGACGGCGTGCTCGCACGCTTCGGCGTCGCGCTCGAGGCCGAGCCGGTGCTGGTCGGCGCCACGCTCTGAGCGGAGCCTGCGGGGCCGTCCCGCGGCCCGGCGCAGCCGCCCGGTGCAGGGCCGGGCGCCGGTGCGGCGTCGGATCGTAGCGACACCGCAGGACCTGCGCACGTGCGAGACGTGCGAAAGGTTTGGGACCCGGGACGGCCGCGCCGACGCTCGCCAGGGTGGGGGCTCGCGCCGACGGCCGGAGCACCGAGGCTCCGGCGGGCGTGGTCCCCGGGGAGCACCATGACGAGACGACACACCCACCGCACCGTGGGTGCCGCCGCCCTGAGCATCTGCCTGCTGACGGGCGCCGCGACGCTCAGCGCCGGGGCCGCCGCACCGACGGCACCCCTGGACGACGCCGGCACGACGAGCGCGCTCGAGGCCGCGCGGGTCGACGCCGTCGCGACGCCCGACCCGCAGTGGTTCGACTGCTCGACCGTCTTCGGGGGGACGAGCGAGTGCGGGTCCGTCACGGTCCCGCTCGACTACGACGAGCCTGACGGTCCGACGACGGAGGTCGCGCTGCTGCGGGTGCGCGCCACCGACCCGGACCGGCGCGTCGGCACGCTGCTGGTCAACCCCGGCGGTCCGGGCGGGTCCGCCGTGACGATGGCCGCCCAGGCGGCCAACGCGTTCTCGCCGACGCTGCGCGAGCGGTTCGACATCGTCGGCATGGACCCCCGCGGCACGAGCTTCTCGACGGCCGTGCGCTGCTTCCGCGACGTCGGCGAGCAGCAGGACGCGCTCGCGGGCATGGGTGTGCCGTTCCCCGTCGGCACCGACGAGACCGCGGCGTACCTGGCGTCCGCGGAGGCGCTCGCGCAGGCGTGCGTGACGGCGGGCACCCCGCTGAGCACGTCGATGTCGACGGCCCAGGTCGCGCGCGACCTCGACGTCGTGCGCCGCGCCGTCGGCGACGAGCGGCTGACGTTCCTCGGCTTCTCCTACGGCACGTACCTGGGTCAGGTGTACGCGAACATGTTCCCCGACCGGGTCCGCGCGGTCGCGATCGACGGTGTGCTCGACCCGCAGGCGTGGTCCGGCACCGGCGCGCACGCGGCCACGCCCGTCAGCGCGCGGCTCGGGTCGGGCGAGGCCGCGTGGCGCACGCTGCAGGAGATCTGGGACCGGTGCGCCGACGCCGGGCCCGACGCGTGCCGCACCGCGTCGGTCGGTGACCCGCACGCGGTGGCCGACGGCGTCGCCGCCGGTCTGCGCGCGGCGTCCCTCGACGTGCCGGACCCGACGACGGGCGAGGTCGTCACGACCGTCACGTGGGCGTCGTACGTGAGCACGGTGCTCAACCAGATGTACTCCGCGGCCGGTGCCGCCGCGGTCGACCAGCTGACGTGGGCCGTGCACTGGCTGCAGCAGCCCGAGACGCCGGACAACGTCGAGCTGCGCACCGCCGCGCGCGTCGCGCTCATCGGGTACGTGCGCACGCTCGACGAGGCCGCGCAGGAGCACGACGCGACCCGTGCGGCCGGCGCCCGGGCGTTCGACGTGGCGTTCCCGTACCCGAACGGCACCGAGGCGTTCTCCGCGGTGCTGTGCACGGACTCGCGCAACCCGTCCGACCCCGGCACGTGGGTCGCGACGGCGCAGGAGCAGGACGTCGACGTCCCGGGCTTCGGCCCCGCGTGGGCGTGGTCGTCGCCGCAGTGCGCGACGCAGGCGTGGTCGGTGCGGGACGAGGACGCGTGGACGGGGCCGTTCGACGCGCGGACGGCCGCGCCCGTGCTCGTCGTCGGGAACCTGTGGGACCCGGCGACGGCGTACGAGGGTGCGGTCGCGGCGGCGGACCTGCTGCCGGGCAGCCGGCTGCTCACGTCGGACAGCTGGGGCCACACGGCCTACGGGTCGTCGATGTGCGTCACGGACGTCGTCGACGAGTACCTGGTCGCGGGGACGCTCCCCGACGAGGGCGCGCGCTGCGTCGGTGACGCGCAGCCGTTCGTGCCGCGCGCGCTCGCGGACGACGACGCGCGTCCCGTCCCTCCCGTCGTGCCGCCCCTGCCGGGCGCGGGGCCGCGCATGCCGTGACGTCAGCCCGGGGTGCGTGCGGTGCCGGTGCCGGGGTCGGGCG
>JAFAEH010000328.1 GCA_023424135.1 Actinomycetes bacterium
GTCCCCGGTCGCGACGGCCCAGCCCGCGACGGCGCCCTACGCGCAGGCCGCGGCACCGCGGCGCGCCGACGGGGACGCCGAGCAGGCGGTCGACGACGTGCAGAAGCTGCGGGGGCCCGCCGCGCGCGTCGTGACGAACATGGAGGCCTCGCTCGAGGTCCCGACGGCCACGAGCGTGCGGGCGGTCCCGGCCAAGCTCATGGTCGACAACCGGATCGTCATCAACAACCACCTCGCCCGCGGGCGCGGCGGCAAGGTGTCCTTCACGCACCTGATCGGCTTCGCGCTGGTCGAGGCCGTGGGCGAGATGTCGGCGATGAACGCGTCGTACACGCTCGTCGACGGCAAGCCGGGCGTGCTGCAGCCCGCGCACGTCAACCTGGGCCTCGCGATCGACCTGGCCAAGCCGGACGGCACGCGCCAGCTCCTCGTGCCGTCGATCAAGAAGGCCGAGACGCTCGACTTCGCGCAGTTCTGGACCGCGTACGAGGACGTCGTGCGCCGCGCCCGCAACAACAAGCTCACGGTCGACGACTTCGCCGGCACGACGATCTCGCTGACCAACCCCGGCACGATCGGCACCGTGCACTCGGTGCCGCGCCTCATGCAGGGCCAGGGCACGATCGTCGGCGTCGGGGCGATGGACTACCCGGCCGAGTTCGCGGGCACGTCCGACGAGCAGCTCAACCGCATGGGCGTCTCGAAGGTCCTGACGATCACGTCGACCTACGACCACCGCATCATCCAGGGCGCGCAGTCCGGCGACTTCCTGCGGATCCTCGGGCGCAAGCTGCTCGGCGAGGACGGGTTCTACGACCGCGTGTTCGCGGCCCTGCGCGTGCCGTACGAGCCGGTGCGCTGGGTGCGGGACGCGAACCACGACCCGGACGCCGAGGCGATCAAGCCGGCCCGCATCGCCGAGCTCATCCACGCCTACCGCTCGCGCGGGCACCTCATGGCGGACACCGACCCGCTCGCGTACCGCCAGCGCAAGCACCCCGACCTGGACGTGCAGAACCACGGCCTGACGCTGTGGGACCTGGACCGCACGTTCCCCACGGGCGGGTTCACGGGCAAGACCCGTGCGACGCTGCGCGACGTGCTGGGCCTGCTGCGCGACTCGTACTGCCGCACGGTCGGCGCCGAGTACATGCACCTGCAGGACCCGCGGCAGCGCCGCTGGCTGCAGGAGCGCCTGGAGTCCGGGTACGCGCGCACACCGCGCGAGGACCAGCTGCGCATCCTGCGGCGCCTCAACGCGGCCGAGGCGTTCGAGACGTTCCTGCAGACCAAGTACGTGGGCCAGAAGCGGTTCTCGCTCGAGGGCGGCGAGTCGCTCATCGCGCTGCTCGACGCGATCCTGTCGCGCGCCGCCAACGGCGGCCTCGACGAGGTCGGCATCGGCATGGCGCACCGCGGTCGCCTCAACGTGCTCGCGAACATCGCCGGCAAGTCCTACGGGCAGGTGTTCAGCGAGTTCGAGGGCAACCAGGACCCCAAGTCGGTCCAGGGCTCGGGCGACGTGAAGTACCACCTCGGCACCGAGGGCGTGTTCACGGCCGAGTCGGGCGCGACCACCGCGGTGTACCTGGCCGCGAACCCGTCGCACCTCGAGGCGGTCGACCCGGTGCTCGAGGGCATCGTGCGCGCCAAGCAGGACCGCATCGACCTGGGCGGCGACGGGTTCTCCGTGCTGCCGATCCTCATCCACGGCGACGCGGCGTTCGCCGGCCAGGGGGTCGTGTTCGAGACGCTCAACCTCGCGCAGCTGCGCGGGTACCGCACGGGCGGGACGATCCACGTCATCGTCAACAACCAGGTCGGGTTCACCACGGGCCCGTCGTCGTCGCGGTCCTCGCAGTACGCGACCGACGTGGCCAAGGGTCTGCAGGTGCCGATCTTCCACGTCAACGGGGACGACCCCGAGGCCGTGGTACGCGTCGCCGAGCTCGCGTTCGAGTACCGCGAGCAGTTCGACCGCGACGTGATCATCGACATGGTCTGCTACCGCCGCCGCGGCCACAACGAGGGCGACGACCCGTCGATGACGCAGCCCCTGATGTACAACCTCATCGAGGCCAAGCGCTCGGTCCGCAAGATCTACACCGAGACGCTCGTGGCCCGCGGGGACATCACGCTCGAGGAGGCCGAGCAGGCGCTGCGCGACTACCAGGCGCAGCTCGAGCGCGTGTTCACCGAGACCCGCGAGGACGGCTGGACCCCGCCGCCGGCGGACGTCGAGACCGTCGCGGGCCTCGAGCGACCCGAGTCGCAGCTCGAGGACGCGGGCGTCATGGTCGGCTGGCAGACGGCCGTGCCGGCGTCGGTGCTGGCGCGCATCGGCGCCGCTCACGTCAGCCCGCCCGAGGGCTTCACGGTGCACCCGAAGCTCGCGCAGCTGCTCGCCAGGCGCGACCAGATGAGCCGCGACGGCGCCGTCGACTGGGGCTACGGCGAGATCCTCGCGTTCGGCTCGCTGCTGATCGAGGGCACGCCGGTACGCCTCGCCGGGCAGGACTCGCGCCGCGGCACGTTCGTGCAGCGGCACGCGGTCCTGCACGACCGCGAGACCGGCGCCGAGTGGACGCCGCTGCTGTACCTGTCGGGTGACCAGGCCAAGTTCTGGGTGTACGACTCGTCGCTGTCGGAGTACGCCGCGCTCGGCTTCGAGTACGGCTACTCGGTGGAGCGTCCCGACGCGCTCGTGCTGTGGGAGGCGCAGTTCGGCGACTTCGTCAACGGCGCGCAGACCGTCATCGACGAGTTCATCTCCTCCGCCGAGCAGAAGTGGGCGCAGCGCTCGTCGGTCGTGCTGCTGCTCCCCCACGGGTACGAGGGCCAGGGGCCCGACCACTCGTCGGCGCGCATCGAGCGGTTCCTGCAGCTCGCGGCCGAGGACAACATGACGATCGCGCAGCCGTCGACGCCCGCGTCGCACTTCCACCTGCTGCGCCGTCAGGCGTACCAGCGTCCGCGCCGGCCGCTCGTGGTGTTCACGCCCAAGTCGATGCTGCGGCTCAAGGCGGCGACGTCGGACGTGCAGGACTTCACGTCGGGCACGTTCCGGACCGTGATCGGCGACGAGCTCGCGTCGGCCAAGGCCGACCAGGTGACGCGCGTGCTGCTGTGCTCGGGCAAGGTCTACTGGGACCTGCTCGCGCACCGCGTCTCGTCGGGCGACCAGCAGACCGCGATCGTGCGCTTCGAGCAGCTCTACCCGTTCGAGCCCGACGCGATCCGCGAGGCCCTCGCGCCGTTCGACGGCGCCGAGCTGGTGTGGGTGCAGGACGAGCCGCAGAACCAGGGCCCGTGGACGTTCGTCTCCACGCACCTGCCGCAGATCGTCGAGCGCCCGCTGCGCGTCGTGTCCCGTCCGGCGTCGGCGTCGCCGGCCGCCGGCTCGGCCAAGAAGCACGCGGTCGAGCAGAAGGAGCTCGTCGCCACGGCGTTCCGCCGCTGACCGCGCACCCGACCCGCCCGGGTGTGAGAGAGCAACCCGATCGCTCTCTCACACCCGGTGTGGGAACCCCCACCCCCTGAGGCGCGAGAGAGCAACCCGATCGCCCCCTCACGCCCCGGTCTGGGACCACCCCGGTCGTGAGAGAGCAGCTCGATCGCTCTCTCACGACCGGGGTGCGTCAGGAGGCGCGCTCCGCGTCGTCGTCGGTGCAGGTGAAGCGCCGCCGGTAGGCCACGGGCGTCGTCCCCAGGGTGCGCGCGAAGTGGTGACGCAGCAGCGCCGCCGTCCCGAACCCGCAGCGGCGTGCCACCTCGTCGACGGGCGCGTCGCTGCGCTCGAGCAGCTCCTGCGCACGTGCGACGCGCTGACGGGCCACCCAGGCGGCGGGCGTCGTCCCGGTCTCGGCGCGGAACCGCCGTGCGAACGTGCGCTCGGACATCAGTGCGCGGGCCGCGAGCCCCGGCACGCCGAGATCCTCGTCGAGGTGGGTGAGCATCCAGGCCAGGAGCGGTGCGAGCGTGTCGGCCTGCGGTGGCAGCGGCGTCTCGACGTACTGCGCCTGACCGCCGTCGCGCTGCGGCGGCACGACCATGCGACGGGCCACGGCGGTGGCCGCGGCGGCCCCGAGCTCGCGCCGCACGAGGTGCAGGCACGCGTCGATGCCGGCGGCGGTGCCGGCACCCGTGACGACCCGGTCGTCCTCGACGAACAGCACGTCGGGGTCGACCGTGGCGGCCGGGAACCGGCGTGCGAGCTCGGCCGCGTGCATCCAGTGCGTCGTGCAGCGGCGACCGTCGAGCAGCCCCGCCTCCCCCAGCGCGTACGCACCGCTGCAGATGCTCAGGAGCCACGCCCCGCGGGCGTGCGCGTCGCGCAGCGCGTCGAGGACGTCGTCGGCGACGGCTGCGGGCGGTGCGCCGTACGCCGGGACGACGACGAGGTCGACGTCGCGCGTCGCCTCGAGCCCGTGCTCCACGACGATCGAGAAGCCGGCCTTCGTCCGCATCGCGGTGCCCGGCCGCGGACCGCACACCCGGAAGTCGAAGGTGGGGCCGCCGGTGTCGGAGCGGTCGATGCCGAAGACCTCGCACGCGGTGCCGAGCTCGAACGCGGCGGTGTTCGGCAGCGCGAGGACGGCGACGGATCGGAGCACCCGTCCACGGTCGCACGGGCTTGGCAGCATTTCAATGCTGAGCGACACTTCCGCCACTCGTGGCAGTCTTTCACTGAGCGCAGAGTTTCTGCCATGACCATCGTCTGGATCGCCCTCACGCTGCTGCTCCTCGCCGCCTGGCTCGGCTGGCTCACCGCGCTCGTGCGCGGTGACGGGCTCGGCCACCGCGAGCCCCCGCGCTCGCACCACGCCTGGGACGACCCCGTCCCGCGCGAGCAGACTCCCCCGCACACGCACGTCGCCGCCCGGTGAGAGGTCCGCCACCCCGACACGTCCGTGCCGGACGCACGGAACACCACGCCCGCGCGCCCCGCGCCTGCGACACTGCTCCCAGCGCCGGGACCGGCCGGCGCGTGCACGGGCGGGAGTGATGGGCGTGGCGGAGCTGCGGCTCGCGATCGTCGGCGACGAGCTGGTCGCCGGCGCGGGCGACCCCAAGGGCCTGGGCTGGGTCGGACGCGTCGCCGCCCGCACACCCACGGCCGACCCGCTCGCGGTCCTGACGCTCGCGGTCCCGGGCGAGACGAGCACCGACCTCGGCTCCCGCTGGGACGGCGAGACCGCGCGCCGGTTCGCCCCCGACGCCGACAACCGCCTGATCGTCGCGCTCGGCCGCGCCGACGTCGCCGCGGGGCTGTCCCTGGCCCGCAGCCGGCTCAACCTCGCCAACGTGCTCGACGTCGCCGAGCAGCGCCGCATCCCCGCGTTCGTCATCGGCCCGCCCCCCGGAGACCCCGCCGACGGCGACAAGCTCGCCGAGCTGTCCGCCGCGCTCGGCGACGTCGCCTCCCGACGCCGCGTGCCCTACGTCGACACCTACACCCCGCTCGCCGCGCACGACCAGTGGCTCGCGGACATGGCGGTCTCACCACGCCACCTGCCGGGCCAGGCCGGGTACGGGCTCATCGCGTGGCTCGTGCTACACACCGGCTGGAACGCCTGGCTGGGGCTGATGGATGACCAACCCTGAGCCGCGGGCACCGGTCGCCGCCGCGCCGCTCGTCGGCCCGGCGGACGTCGTGGTGGTGTGCCTGCGCGCGGCGCTGATCCTGCTCGTGCTCGCGGCCCTGCTGGTCCTCGGCGTCGTCGTCTCGCAGCACGACGGCAGCGGCGGCACCGACGCCGGGACCGTCGTGTGGATCGTGGCGCTCATGTACGGGCTGCACCTGGTCGCGCTGGCCGCACTCGGGTGGCCCGGCGGCGCGCTCACGGCCCACCTCATGCGTCACAACCGCTCCGAGGCGCAGCACGTCCTCGCGTTCGCGCTGACCGGCGCGGTGCTCGGGGCCGCCGTGCTGCTGGTCCCCGGCCAGCCGCAGGCGGCGCTCGTGTGGGCCGTGCTC
>JAFAEH010000335.1 GCA_023424135.1 Actinomycetes bacterium
GTCCGGCAGCAGGCACGGCAGCCGGCTCGGTGCCGAACGCCCGTACGAGAGCCCCGTGCATCCCCGCGACCGTCGCCCCGAGGTCGTGCGCGAGGTCGCCCAGCGCCCGCCCCTCGCGCGCCGACGCGCACGCGAGCTCGAAGCCGTCGCGCGCACCGGGGACGAACCTGCTGAGCACGCCCAGGTACCCGACCGCCACGTCACCCCGAGCCGCGTCGTCCGGGACGGGCGCCGGCATGGTCCACCGCGCCTGCAGCCACGCCAGCGGCGCGGGCACACCGTCCCAGCCGGCCTCCACGAGCCGCCGCGGCACGTCGATGTCCGGGTTCTCGCCGCCCGCCGGTGTGCGCAGGACCTTGAGGATGCCCGCCGGGACGCCGTCGGCGCCGGGCAGCACGACGGACGTGTTCGACTGCTCGCCCGTCACCACGCGCGCCGCGTCGACGTCGACGTCGGCACCCGGTCCGTCGGCGTGCGCGAGCCACGCCGTGAGGAACCCCGGGTCCCCGGCCGCGTCGAGGACCGTGCGTCCTCCCGTCGTCCCGATCGTGACGCCCGGGTCGGCGGCACCGGGGGCGTCGACCGACCCGCCCGGCGTGAACCGCACCGGGACCTGCAGCACCACGTCCGCACCGCCCGTGCGCGCGTGCACCAGCAGCACGCGCAGGTCGCCCGCCAGGTGCACCGCACCGAGCGGCTCGAGCCGCGCGTCGACGCCCTTGGCCGGGTACCAGCGGCGCTCCGGCAGCCAGTCGCGCAGCAGCCCGACCACGGCGTGGTCGACCTCGTCGGGGGCCAGCGCGTCGACGATCACGGTCCTCCCAGGGACAGCCAGTAGAAGTCGCGGGACCCGAGGGTGAACGTCATCGTGCCGTCCGCACCGACCGGCGGGAACGCCGCACCGCCGAACACGTCACGCACGCTCGCCCCGGCGAGGCCCGGCAGCGTCACGGTCGTCGCCCGTGCCGTCGAGGCGAGGTTCGCCACGACCAGGACGGTCTCGTCGCCCGCGCGGCGCAGGAACGTCAGGACCGCGTCGTTGTCGGACGGCACGACCTCGAACGACCCACGTCCCAGCGCGGCGTGCTGCCGGCGCACCGCGAGCATGCCGCGCACCCAGTGCAGCAGCGACGTCGGCTGTGCGAGCTGGGACTCCACGTTGACGTTGCCGTAGTGGTACACCAGCGACTGCACGAGGGGCAGGTAGAGCTTGCCCGGGTCGGCCGTCGAGAAGCCCGCGTTGCGGTCCGGGGTCCACTGCATCGGCGTGCGCACGGCGTCGCGGTCCTGCAGCCAGATGTTGTCGCCCATGCCGATCTCGTCGCCGTAGTACAGGCACGGGCTGCCGGGCAGGCTCAGCAGGAGCGCGTGCGCGAGCTCGATCTCCTTGCGCGAGTTGTCCAGCAGCGGCGCGAGCCGGCGGCGGATCCCGACGTTCGCGCGCATGCGCGAGTCCGGCGCGTACCAGCCGTACATCGACGCGCGTTCCTCGGTCGAGACCATCTCGAGCGTCAGCTCGTCGTGGTTGCGCAGGAACGTGCTCCACTGCCCGGTGGACGACGGGATCGGCGGGGTGTCGGCGAGGATGTCGACGATCTGCGTGGCCCGCTGGTCACGCAGCGAGTAGTAGATGCGCGGCATGACGGGGAAGTGGAAGCACATGTGGCACTCCGGCTCCTCCTGCGTGCCGAAGTAGTGCACGACGTCCTCGGGCCACTGGTTGGCCTCGGCCAGCATGATCCGGCCGGGGAACTCCTCGTCGATCATCCGCCGCAGGTCCGCCAGGAACCGGTGGGTCTCCGGCAGGTTCTCGCAGTTCGTGCCCTCGGCCTCGAACAGGTACGGGACCGCGTCCAGCCGGAACCCGTCGACCCCCAGGTGCAGCCAGAACCGTGCGACGTCGAACATCGCCTCCACGACGAGGGGGTTCTCGAAGTTCAGGTCCGGCTGGTGGCCGAAGAACCGGTGCCAGAAGTACTGGCGCCGCACCGGGTCGAACGTCCAGTTGGACGTCTCCGTGTCGACGAAGATGATGCGCGCGTCCTGGTAGCCCGTGTTCTCGTCGCGCCACACGTAGAAGTCGCCGTACGGGCCGTCGGGGTCCGAGCGGGACGCCTGGAACCACGGGTGCTGGTCGCTCGTGTGGTTCATCACGAGGTCGACGACGACGCGCATGCCGCGGCGGTGGCACTCGGTCATCAGCACCCGGAAGTCGTCGATCGTGCCGTACTGCGACGCGACGGCCGTGTAGTCCGCGACGTCGTACCCGCCGTCGCGCATCGGCGACGGGTAGAACGGTGGCAGCCACAGGCAGTCCACGCCGAGCCACTGCAGGTAGTCCAGGCGCTGCACGAGCCCCGCGAGGTCGCCGCTGCCGTTGCCCGACGAGTCGGAGAACGTGCGCAGCATGACCTCGTAGAACACCGCCGTGCGGTACCACTCGGGGTCGTCGTCGCGGCCGTCCGGGACCACGGGGGCCGGGACCTCCGGCTGGCGGCGTGCCGGCAGGCCGCCCAGTGCGAGCGCGGCCGTCGTCGGCGGTGGCTCACGGTGGCGCAGCGGTGCCGACGTGCCCGTCGAGCCGGGCGGCGGCGGGCTCGGGACCGGCACGGGCGCGCCCGGGACCGCGTCGGGGGACGGGGACGAGCCGGGCGGCGGCGTGCCCGGGGGGACGCCCGGGCTCATCGCGGCTCGCCGGGGTGCTCGAGGTGCACGACGTGCGCGACCTGGACCTGCGGGTCGAGACGCACGTAGACCTCGGAGGACCACCCGTAGGTCTCGCCGGACAGCACGTCGTGCGCGACGACCGCACGGTCGGCCGGCAGGCCGAACGCCGTCAGGTCGAGGTGCACCGACCCCTCGCGCGGGGTGTGCGGGTCGATGTTCACGACGACGACGACCGTGTCCGGCCGGCCTGTCGGGGAGTGCGCGGCGTCCAGGTGGCGCGAGAACGCGACGATCGCGTCGTCGCTGGTCGGGTGCACGCGGACGTTGCGCAGCTGCTGCAGCGCCGGGTGGGCGCGGCGGATCTCGTTGAGCCGCCCGATCAGCAGCGCGATCCCCAGGTCGTCGGCCCTGCTCCAGTCGCGTGGGCGGAACTCGTACTTCTCGTTGTCGATCTGCTCCTCGACGCCCGGGCGCGGCACGTTCTCCACGAGCTCGTATCCCGAGTAGACGCCCCACGTGGGCGAGCCCGTCGCCGCGAGCACCGCGCGCACCGCGAACCCGCCGACACCCCCGTGCTGCAGGTACGGCGGCAGGATGTCGTGCGTCGTCGGCCAGAAGCTCGGCCGCAGCCACGCGGCCTCGTCCCCGCCGACGCGCGCCAGGTACTCCTCGAGCTCGGCCTTCGTGTTGCGCCACGTGAAGTACGTGTACGACTGGTGGAAGCCGACCTTCGCGAGCGTGAGCATCATCGCGGGGCGCGTGAACGCCTCCGACAGGAACAGCACGTCCGGATGGTCGGCCGCGACGTCCGCGAGCAGACGCTGCCAGAACGACAACGGCTTGGTGTGCGGGTTGTCGACGCGGAACGCCGTGACGCCGTGGTCGATCCACACCTGCAGGACGCGGCGGATCTCCGCGTAGATGCCCTCGGGGTCGTTGTCGAAGTTCAGCGGGTAGATGTCCTGGTACTTCTTCGGCGGGTTCTCCGCGTACGCGATCGTGCCGTCCGCGCGCGTCGTGAACCACTCCGGGTGCTCACGCACCCACGGGTGGTCGGGGGACGCCTGGAGAGCGATGTCGAGCGCGACCTCCAGGCCCAGCGACCGGGCGCGCGCGACGAACGCGTCGAAGTCCTCGAACGTGCCGAGGCTCGGCTCGATCGCGTCGTGCCCGCCGTGCTCGGAACCGATCGCGTACGGCGAGCCCGGGTCGCCCGGCAGCGCCTGCAGCGCGTTGTTGCGGCCCTTGCGGTACGTCGAGCCGATCGGGTGGATCGGCGTGAGGTAGACGACGTCGAAGCCCATCGCGGCGATGCGGGGGAGCTGGTTGGCCGCCGTGCGCAGCGTGCCCGTCGTCCACGTCTGCGTCTGCTCGTCGAACGTCGCACCGTGCGAGCGGGGGAACAGCTCGTACCACGACCCCGCCAGCGCGAGCCTGCGGTGCACCACCAACGGGTAGGTCGGCGACGTCGTCACCAGGTCGCGCAGCGGGCTGCGCTCCAGCGCGTCCGTGACCGTGCGGCCGAGCGCCGCGGCCAGACGTACCAGCGGCGGGCGCGACGTGTCACGCAGCGCCGCTACCGCGTCGAGCAGCGCACGCGCGTCGCGGGGCGCCATCGCGTCGTCGCCGGTGCGCCCGGCGGCACGCTCGAGCACGCGCGTGCCCTCGGTGAGCATGAGCTCGACGTCGATCCCCGCCTCGACCTTGATCGAGGCGTCGTGCGCCCACGTGCCGTACGGGTCCGACCAGCCCTCGACACGGAACGACCACGCGCCCTCGGCGTCCGGGACCAGGAGCGCCTCGTAGCGGTCCAGGCCGGGGGCGACGTCGACCATGCGCGCCGACGAGTGCACCGAGCCGTCGGGGCGCAGCAGGACGGCGGTCGCGCCCAAGGCGTCGTGCCCCTCGCGGAAGACGGTCGCGCGGACCGGCACGGCCTCGCCGACCGTGGCCTTGGCGGGGAAGCGCCCCTCCTCGGCGACGGGGGAGACGTCGAGCACGGGGATCCGGCCCACGGGCAGGGGTGTCGGGGTCGTGGCCGGCGACGTGGGTCCCGGTGTCGTGGCCGTGGGTGCCGCTGGCGCCGCGGTGCCCGCGGGAGCGGTGGGCGGCACGCCGGGCGGTGGCGTCAGGACCGGGGCAGGCGCCGGGACCGGTGCTGCGGCTGCCGGTGGGGCGGGTGTCGTGGGCACGGAGGGGGCGGCAGGCGCCTCGGGGCTCGTCGGCTCCGGCGTGGGCACCGGGGCCGCGGCACGCGGCCGGCCGGATGACGTGGCCGGTGACGTGCGACGAGGGCGTCGGGGAGTCGTCACGATCCCGAACCTATCCGCCCTCCCGGGGTGGCGGCATCCGCAGGGCGGCGCGTCGGGCGGACGAGCGCGGCCGCGGCGCCGCAGAACCGGACGGATGTCCGGGATGCGGGCGGCGGGGGCTGTGCGATCCGTCCGGAATGCGTAGTCTGCGCCCGTGAGAGCGATCCGCCGGTTCACCGTCCGCACGGTCCTGCCCGCCGCCCTGGCCGATCTCGACGACCTCGCGCACAACCTGCGCTGGTCCTGGCACCCCGGGACGCGTGCGGTCTTCGCGGACGTCGACCCCGCGCTGTGGGACGAGGTCGGTGGCGACCCCGTGGCCTTCCTCGGCGCGCTGGACGGCGAACGGCTCGAGGCGCTGGCCGACGACGACGCCTACGTCGCGCGCGTGCGCTCCGCCGCGGCCGACCTGCGCGCCTACCGTGAGCTCCCGCGCTGGTACCAGCGCCAGACCGTCGACGTGCTCCCCGCGTCGATCGCGTACTTCTCGCCCGAGTTCGGCATCGCGGCGGCGCTCCCGCAGTACTCCGGGGGGCTCGGCGTGCTCGCCGGCGACCACCTCAAGGCCGCGTCCGACCTGGGCGTGCCGCTCGTCGGCGTCGGGCTGCTCTACCGGGCCGGCTACTTCCGCCAGGCACTCGACCGCAGCGGCCGGCAGACCGAGACCTACCCGGTGCTCGACCCCGACGGGCTGCCGCTGACGCTGCTGCGCGAGGCGGACGGCACGCCTGCGCACGTCGTGCTCGCGCTGCCCGGCGGTCGGTCGCTGCGTGCGCAGGTGTGGGTGGCCCAGGTCGGGCGCGTCCCGCTGCTGCTGCTCGACTCCGACGTGCCGGGCAACGACGACGCCGCGCGGGCCGTCACGGACCGGCTGTACGGCGGCGGCGGTCAGCACCGGCTCGAGCAGGAGCTGCTGCTCGGCGTCGGCGGCGTGCGCGCGCTGCGGACGTGGGCGCGCCTGACCGGCGGCGCCGCACCCGACGTCTTCCACACCAACGAGGGCCACGCCGGCTTCCTCGGCGTGGAGCGCATCCGCGAGCTCGTCGCCGACGGGACGGACGTCGCGACGGCCCTCGAGCTCGTCCGCGCGACCACCGTGTTCACGACCCACACGCCCGTCCCCGCGGGCATCGACCGCTTCGAGACCCGGCTGGTCGAGCAGTACGTGAGCGCACTCGACGTCGATGCGGACCTCACGGTGGCCGACGTCCTCGCGCTCGGTGCCGAGGACCACAAGGGTGGCGACCCGCTGCTGTTCAACATGGCGATCATGGGTCTGCGGCTCGCGGGCCGGGCGAACGGCGTCTCGCGGCTGCACGGACGCGTCTCACGCGAGATGTTCGCCGGGCTCTGGCCCGGGTTCGACCCGCAGGAGGTGCCCATCGGGTCGATCACCAACGGTGTGCACGCCCCCACGTGGGCCGCCCCGCAGGTCTCCGAGCTCGCAGCGGCACGCATGACCGCGCACGACCTCGCGACGGGCGTCGGCTGGCGCGCCGGGGGCGCGGTCGAGGACGCCGAGCTGTGGGACCTGCGACGCGTGCTGCGGGGGCGGCTCGTCGACGACGCCCGCGCACGCGTGCGCGCCTCGTGGCTGCGCCGCGGTGCGCTGCCGGCCGACCTGCGCTGGGTCGACGACGCGCTGTCGCCCGACGTGCTGACCATCGGGTTC
Organism: Actinomycetes bacterium; assembly: GCA_023424135.1. GTDB lineage: Bacteria > Actinomycetota > Actinomycetes > Actinomycetales > Cellulomonadaceae > Cellulomonas. The sequence goes on from JAFAEH010000335.1 coordinate 6,652, forward strand.
GCCCGACGCGTGCCCACGTACAAGCGGCTCACGCTCATGCTGGCCGACCCCGAGCGGTTCGCGGCCCTGCTGCTCGACCCCGAGCGTCCCGTGCAGGTCGTCGTCGCAGGCAAGGCCCACCCCGCGGACGAGCCGGGCAAGCGGCTCGTCGCCGAGCTCGTCGCGTTCGCCGACCAGCACGACGTGCGGCACCGCATCGTGTTCCTGCCCGACTACGACATGCGCATGGCCGCGACCCTCTACCCCGGGTGCGACGTCTGGCTCAACAACCCGCTGCGTCCGCTGGAGGCGTGCGGCACCTCCGGCATGAAGGTCGCGCTCAACGGCGGTCTCAACCTGTCGGTGCTCGACGGGTGGTGGGACGAGTGGCACGACGACGACAACGGCTGGGTCATCCCCACCGCCGACGGTGTCGACGACCCCGACGCGCGTGACGCGGCCGAGGCCGCGGCCCTGTACGACGTGCTCGAGCAGCAGGTCGTCCCGACGTTCTACGACCGCGAGGACGGCGTGCCGCGGCGCTGGCTCGCGATGGTCCGGCACACGCTGGAGACGCTCGGGCCGAAGGTCCAGGCGACCCGCATGGTCGCGGACTACGTCGCGCACCTGTACGTGCCCTCGGCGACGGCCGGGCGCGACCTGCGCGAGAACGACCTCGCCGGGGCCGCCGCGCTCGCGGGCTGGAAGGCGCGCGTGCGCGACGCGTGGCCCGACGTGTCGGTCGACCACGTGGACTCCGGTGGAGTGGGCGAGTCGCCGCAGGTCGGCGACCGCCTGCACGTGCAGGCGTGGGTCGCGCTCGGCGACCTGTCACCCGAGGACGTCGAGGTCCAGGTCGTCCACGGCCCCGTCGGCCCCGACGACGAGATCGCCGAGCTCACGGTCGACGCGCTGAGCCTCGACGAGGACTACGAGGCCGACCGCTACGGGTACTCGGGTGACGTCGAGCTCACCGCGACGGGCCCGTTCGGCTACACCGTGCGCGTCGTCCCCCGCCACGCGTCCCTCACGTCGGTGGCCGCGACGGGCCTGGTCGCCCTCGCCACCACCTGACCCCCACCCACCCCACCCTTCCCACCCCCACCCACCCCACCCCACCCCTTCCGCCGAACTCGGACTTTGGCGGCTTCTGAAGCATCAGAAGCCGCCAAAGTCCGAGTTCGGCCTGGTGGTGGGTCCGGGATGCGGACGCCCGGTGGGTGGAGTGGGTCGGGTGCGGTGGGCGGGTGGGGTGCGGTGGGCGGGTCGGGTGCGGTGGGTGTCGGGTCGGGGTCGTGACGCGACCACAGCCCGGGGTGCGGGACGGGTGATCCACAGATCGGGCTCGTCGGCACCCGTCGACCGTGGTGGTGCGGTGGGGTCGGGGTGTGCGTCGTCCCGCAGCTGTCCCCGGTCCGCTCCTCGATCTCGCACGCCGTCAGGAGGGCCTGGTCTCGACCGTGCAGTGCGAAGACGCGGGTGTCACGCGCGACCGCCGTGCCGCGCTGCGTCGGGCGGGGGTCCTTGCCACCGTCGTGCGGGGTGTGCACGAGCTCCGGGCGGGCGTGCCGGCCGCCGCGCTCGTCGCACCGCGGGGCGTCGAACCCGTGCCGACACCGTGCGTCGAGCCTGCCGTCGCACCCTGGCCCGTGCCGGTCGTCGTGCCGGGCCGGACGTCCGCCGTCCGCGACCACGACCACGACCGTCGGCGCGCCGCGTGGACGGCGCTGCTCGTCCTCGGGCCGGAACGCGCGGTCGCCGTGGGCTGCTGCGCCCTCGCGCTGCTCGGCGTGCAGGGCCTTCCTCTGACGATCCGTCCCGAGGCGGCGCTGCCCCGGGCCGACGGGCGCGACATCCGTGCCGGTCAGCCCCGCGACGGCGCCGTCACCCGGTGCTTCCGGACGTCGGACGTCGTCGAGGTCGGTGGGGCCCGCGTGGTCGAGCCGGCGCTCGCACTCGCGCAGGCGGTGTGCGAGCTCGGCCGCGAGAACGCGGTGTCCGTGCTCGACTCGGCACTCCAGCGCGGGCTCGTCGCACCCGGTGAGCTCGCCCGGGTCCGGACGCTCGCGCGCGGACGGCGTGGGGCGGCTCGCCTGGCCGACTGGTGGCACCTCGTCGACGGACGAGCGCAGTCACCGCTCGAGACCCGCGCCCGTCTGCAGTGCGTCGACGCCGGGATCCCGCCCGACGAGCTGCAGATGCCGGTGCACGACGCGACCGGCCGGGTCGTCGCGCACGGCGACCTCGGGTGGGTCCGCCGCGACGGCGGTCTGCTGCTCGCGGAGATCGACGGCGCCGAGCCGCACTCGACGCCGGACGCGCTGTTCCACGACCGCAGCAGGCAGAACGCGATCGTCGCCGCCGGTGCCACGCTCGTGCGGTTCACCGCCGCGGACATCCGCACCGAGCACGTCGTCCCGAGCACGATCCGCCGCCACCTCGCCTCGGCCTGACCAGGTCCGTCCGACCGGCTCCACCGACCGGGCCGACCTGACGGATGCCCACATCCTGGCCCGCCACCGCAGCCGAACTCGGACTTTGGCGGCTTCTGACGGCTCAGAAGCCGCCAAAGTCCGAGTTCGGCGGGGTGGGGAGGGGGGAGGAGGGGGTGGGGAGGGTCAGAGGGTGTCGACGAGGGATCGGCCCGTGGTGCGGCCGGTGAAGAGGCAGCCGCCGAGGAAGGTGCCCTCGAGGGCACGGTGGCCGTGGACGCCGCCGCCACCGAAGCCGGACGCCTCGCCGACGGCCCACAGGCCGGGCAGCACGTCACCGTCGGGCCGCAGGACCCGGCCCTCGAGGTCGGTCGCGAGGCCCCCGAGGGTCTTGCGTGTGAGGACAGACAGCCGCACCGCGTACAACGGACCGTGCGCGGGATCGAGCAGACGGTGCGGGGGTGCGACGCGGATCGTGCGGTCGACGACGTACCGGCGGGCCATCGCCGTGGCCGTGACCTGCAGGTCCTTGCCGAGACCCGTGCCGACCTGGGCGTCGCGCAGCTCGATGGTGCGGGCGAGGGCGTCGGCGTCGATGCGGGTCGTGCCGGTGAGCGCGTTCATACCGGCGGCGAGCTCGGCGGGCGTCGACGCCGCGACGAACTCGGGCGAGCGCTCCGCGAACGCCTCGACCGGTCCGACGGCGTCGCGTCGCACGCGCTGCAGCAGCAGCCCGACGTCGCGTCCCGTGAGGTCGGGGTTCTGCTCCGAGCCCGACAGCGCGAACTCCTTGCCGAGGATCGTGCGGTCCAGCACGAACCACGAGTGGTCGTCACCGCGCGACGTGATGTGCTGCAGCGCGCCGAGCGAGTCGAAGCCGGGGAACAGCGGCACGGGCAGGCGGTGGCCGTCGGCGTCGAGCCACAGCGAGCTCGGCCCGGGCAGGATGCGGATGCCGTGCGACGTCCACACGGGTGAGTGGTTGGTGATCCCCTCGGGGTAGTGCCACATGCGGCCCTCGTGCGCGACGTGCGCACCCGCGTCGCGGGCGGCCTCGATGCCCGACCCGTCGACGTGGTCGGGCACACCCGACAGCATCCGCTCCGGCAGGCGTCCGGCCGAGGCCGGCCACGTCGCGCGCACCAGGTCGTGGTTGGCGCCGATCCCGCCGGTCGCGACGACGACCGCGGGCGCGTCGATCTCGAACGTGCGCACGACCTCGCGCGACGACGGTGCGCCACGCTCGACGGTCGACGGTGCGAGCACGTCGCCCCGCACACCCGTCACACGCCCGTCGGTCGTCGTCAGGCCCGTCACGCGGTGCCGGAACCGGACGTCGACGCGTCTGTCGCGGTGGCCCGCGAGCAGCGAGCGGACGAACGGCTCGAGGATCGCCGGACCCGTGCCCCACGTGACGTGGAAGCGGGGCACCGAGTTGCCGTGACCGTCGGCCAGGTACCCGCCGCGCTCTGCCCACTGCACGAGCGGGAACCAGCGCACGCCCTGGCGGTGCAGCCACGGGCGCAGGTCCCCCGCCGCGAACTCGACGAAGCCCTCGGCCCACGCCCGGCCCCAGCGGTCGGACCCGTCGTCCGCGAACGCCGCCGAGCCGAGCCAGTCGGACAGCGCGAGCTCGGCGGAGTCCTGCACGCCGAGCCGCCGCTGCTCGGGCGAGTCGACGAGGAACAGCCCGCCGAACGACCACCACGCCTGCCCGCCGAGGCCCGCCGGCGGCTCCGCGTCGAGCAGGATCACGCGCCGGCCCGCGGCCAGCAGCTCGGCGGTGGTGACCAGGCCCGCGAGCCCGGCACCGACGACCACGACGTCGTGCGAGTGCGTCATGCGGGCACGCTACCGCCCGTCGCCGCCCGTGCGGCACGTCAGGGACGCACGTACACCCGCATGCTCAGCGGCTCGAGGGTCGTCAGGGCGCCGCCCGGCTCGTGCAGCGCACCGTCGATCGCGGTGGCGGAGACCTCGGCCGGGTGCTCCCACACCGAGTCCCACACGAGCACCCACGGGCGGTCGTCGCCGTCGACGAGCCGGACGTCGACCGCGTCGAGCGCGCCGTTGACGACGAGCAGCACCTGGTCGTCGAGCGGGGCGGGTGCGACCCGCAGCATCTGGAACGTGCGGATGGACGCGTCGTGCCACCGGTCGTGGTCGAACGCGGCACCGTCGGCGCCGTACCAGCCCAGGTCGGGCAGCCCGCCCTCGACGCGCGGCCGGCCCGAGTAGAACGCGTCGGTGCGCAGGGCGGGGTGGTTGCGGCGCAGCGCGAGCAGGTGCCGCGCCGTCGCGAGCTGGTCGGCCCGCCACGGCGACAGGTCCCAGCGGACCCAGGAGAGCTCGTTGTCCTGGCAGTACGCGTTGTTGTTGCCGCGCTGGGTACGCCCGATCTCGTCGCCTGCGGCGATCATCGGGGTGCCGGCCGACAGCACGAGCGTGGCGAACAGGTTGCGGATCGAGCGGCGCCGCAGCGGTGCGATGTCGACGGCCGGCGAGTCCTCCTGGACGGGGCCCTCGACACCGTGGTTCCACGAGCGGTTGTCGTCCGACCCGTCACGGTTCTGCTCGCCGTTGGCCGCGTTGTGCTTGTGGTCGTACGCGACGAGGTCGGCCATCGTGAAGCCGTCGTGCGCCGTCACGTAGTTCACCGATGCGCGCGGTCCGCGCACGAGCGGGGGTGTGCCGTGGCCGAACAGGTCGACCGACCCGGACAGGCGCGTCGCGAGGTCGCGCACCCGGTGGCCCGGCAGGCCGTGCGCGGCGCGGCCCGGGTCCGCGAGCCAGAACGAGCGCACCGCGTTGCGGAACCGGTCGTTCCACTCGGCGAACGGGCCGGGGAACTGCCCGGTGCGCCAGCCGCCGGGCCCGACGTCCCACGGCTCGGCGACGAGCTTGAGCCCGGCGAGCGACGGGTCGCTCGCGGCGGCGACGAGCGTCGCGTGGTCGGGTCGGAAGCCGTCCGGGCTGCGGCCCAGCGTGACGGCGAGGTCGAACCGGAACCCGTCGACCCCGACGACGTCCGCCCAGTACCGCAACGAGTCGAGGGTCATCGCGACGACGCCCGTGCGGCGGAAGTCCAGGGAGTTGCCGGTGCCGGTGACGTCGACGAGCGTCGCGGGCACGGCGCCGTCGTGGCTGTAGTAGTACGCGTTGTCGAGCCCGCGCCACGACACGTGCTGCCCGGGCAGCCCGCCCTCGCACGTGTGGTTGTAGACCACGTCGAGCAGCACCTCGAGACCCGCCTCGTGCAGCGTGTGCACGGTCGCGCGCAGCTCGTCGAGCACGGCCGCCGGCCCGGCCTGCCGCGCGGCGGCCGTCGCGTACGCCGCGTGCGGGGCGAAGAAGCCGAGGGTCGAGTAGCCCCAGTAGTTCGTCAGGCCCTTGGCGACCAGGTGCGGCTCGGACGTGAACGCGTGGATCGGCAGCAGCTCGAGCGCGGTGACCCCGAGCCCCAGCAGGTGGTCGATCACCGCGGGGTGCGCGAGGCCCGCGTACGTGCCGCGCAGCTCCTCGGGGACGCCGGGGTGCAGTCGCGTCAGCCCCTTGGTGTGCGCCTCGTAGACGACCGTGCGCGACCACGGGACCCACGGGCGGTTCCCCGCCGGGTCCGGCCCGGGCAGCGCCCGCGTGTCGACGACGACGCCGTGCGGCACGTGCCCGGCGGAGTCGCGCTCGTCGCGCGGACCGTACGGGTCGCCGACCAGGTCGTCGCCGACGACGTGCCCGTACGTCGCAGGCCCGTGACGCAGGTCGCCCACCAGCCCCCGCGCGTACGGGTCGACCAGGAGCTTGTCGGGGTTGTACCGCAGGCCGTACGCCGGCTCCCACGGCCCGTGCGCACGCAGGCCGTACCGCTGGCCGGGTCGCACACCGGGCACGGACGCCGTCCACACGCCCAGGCGCGGGCCCGTCAGCGGGACCCGCCGCTCCGTGGGGGCGTCGAGCGGGCCGTCCAGCAGGCACAGGTCGACGGCGGTCGCGTGCGGCGCGACGACGGCGACGTCCACGCCGTCGTCGGTCACGTGGACGCCGAGGCGGTACGGCCGGCGCCGGGTCGTCTCGGTGATCTCGGGCACGCCCTCATGGTGCCAGGGCGGTGACCCCGCTCGTGTCCCCGGTGTTTCCATCAGGCGAACACCCGGGCCCCGATCCGGGTGGGCGGGCGGTAACGTTCGGCGCGTGAGGATCGTCGTCTGCGTGAAGTTCGTCCCCGACATCCAGTCCGAGCGTCGGCTCGGCCCCGACGGGCGCGTCGTGCGCGACGGCGGTGACGGCACGCTCAACGAGCTCGACGAGAACGCCGTCGAGGCCGCGCTCACGCTCGCGGAGGAGCACGACGGTGAGGTCGTGGTGCTCACCGTCGGGCCCGACGACGCGCAGGACGCGGTGCGCAAGGGTCTGCAGATGGGCGCCGACGAGGCCGTGCACGTCCTCGACGACGACGTCGCGGGCTCCGACGCCGTCGGCACGGCGACCGTGCTCGCCGCCGCCGTACGCCACCTCGGCGCGGACGCACCCGTCGACGTCGTGCTCACGGGCATGGCGGGCCTCGACGGGCTGACGTCGCTGCTGCCCACCGCGCTCGCCGAGCTCCTCGACCTGCCGGCGCTGCCGCTCGCCTCGACGCTGACCGTCGACCCCGCGGCGGGCACGGCGACGGTCACACGCCGCCTCGACCACGCCGAGGAGACGCTCGTCGCCGACCTGCCCGTGCTGGTCTCCGTCATGGACGGCATCAACGAGCCGCGCTACCCCAACTTCAAGGGCATCATGGCCGCCCGCAAGAAGCCGGTGACGACCCTGACGCTGGCCGACCTGGGCGTGGACCCGGCGACGGTGGGCGCCGCGGGTGCCCGCACGCAGGTGCTCGAGGCCGCGCCGCGGCCCGCACGCGAGGACCGCGTGCTCGTGACCGACACCGGCGAGGCCGGCACGCAGCTCGCGGCGTGGCTCGTCGAGCGCACGCTCGTCTGACCCGCGCCCGCCCGCGCCGACCCGCGACCCACCCGTACCGGAGGACCCCGACGTGACCGCCACCCCCGTGCTCGTCCTGCTCGACCACGCCCCCGACGGGACGCTGCGCCCGCCGGTGCGCGAGCTGCTCACGCTCGCGCGCGACCTCGCGGGCGACGCGGGCGTGCACGGCGTGTGGGCCGGGGACGAGGACGTCGCGGCGGCGCTGCCCGTGCTCGGGGCGCAGGGCGTGAGCACCGTGCACCGGCTCGTCGTCGACGCCGACGTGCACCTGTCGGCCGTGCTCGCCGACGGCCTGCAGGCGGCGCTGACCGCATCGGGTGCCTCGCTGCTGCTGCTCGTGTCGTCGTTCGAGAACAAGGAGGCGGCGGCGCGGCTCGCGGTGCGCACGGGCGCCGGGGTCGTGACCGACGCCGACGGGCTGGACGTCGAGGACGGGCGGGTCGTCGCGCACAAGACGGTGCTCGCGGGCACGTGGACGACACGCTGCGCGGTGGTGGCGCCGAGCGCGGTCGTCACGGTCAAGGCCAACTCCGTGACGGCGCAGGACGCCCCCGTGCCGTCGACGCCGCAGGTCGGCGACCTGCCCGTCACGGTCGGCGCCGGGTCGACGCGCGTGCGGCTGACCGCACGCACCGAGCACGCGGCGTCCGGGCGTCCGGACCTGGGGTCGGCGCACGTCGTCGTCGTGGGCGGGCGGGGCACCGAGGGGAACTTCGCCCCGGTCGAGGAACTCGCCGACGTGCTGGGCGGTGCGGTCGGCGCGACGCGCGTCGCGACCGACGAGGGCTGGATCGGCCACGACGCGCAGATCGGCCAGACCGGTGTGACCATCTCGCCGCGGCTGTACGTCGGCGCCGGTGTCTCGGGTGCCGTGCACCACCGCGGTGGCATGCAGGCGTCCGGGACGATCGTCGCCGTGAACTCCGACCCCGATGCGCCGATCTTCGAGATCGCCGACTACGGGATCGTCGGCGACCTGTTCACGGTGCTGCCGCAGACCGCGGCGGAGCTGCGGCGGCTGCGGGGCTGAGCCCGCACCGCTCGTGCCGCGCGGCCCCGGGGTCCCGGGGTCCGCGCGGACGCAGGCACGGCGCACCCGTCCGTCAGTCCGTCAGGACAGGTCGCGCAGCCAGCGCAGCGTGGCACCGGCCTGCGCGGCCTGGAACGCGCGCAGGTTCGGGATGCCCGGCGGCGCGGGCTGGCCCGACGACCACGCGAAGTAGCCGGCGAGCCCGGCGAGCGCGGCACGCAGCTCGTCCGCCGACACGCCGTCGGCCACGCGGCTCTGCGAGAACAACCACCCCGGGTCGCCCGCACCACCCTGCAGCGCGACGCTCGGCAGCATGAACGCGAGGTCGAGCCACGGCGCGCCGACGCTCGCGTGCGGCCAGTCGATGAGCCACACCCGGTCGTGCGTCTCCTCGATCATCACGTTGTCGGCGCGCAGGTCGCCGTGCACGAGCGCGTCGCCCGCGCACGCGCGCAGCGCGTCCTGCTCCCAGCGCACGAGGTCCTCGAGGTGGTCGAGCGCCCACAGGCCGGGCTCGTCGACGGCCTGCGCGACGCGTTCACGCTCGGCGGGCGACGCACGCAGCAGCGAGCGCCACCCGGTGAAGTTCTCCGCGAGCTGCACGTCGGTGCGGGGCAGGCCGTGGCCGTCGACGGGCGCGCAGTGCGACAGGTCCTCGATCGCGGCCAGCACGAGCGCGAGGTCGTCCGCACGCCACGGCAGCTCGGGGGAACGTCCGTGCACCGCGTCGAACCCCAGCAGCACCCAGTTGCCGTCGTCGTCCCACCACCGCAGCGTCGGCGCGGGCACGCCGGGCGGGAGCGCCGCCGCGGCGCGGATCTCGGCGCGTGCGAGGTGCGGCGAGTGCGGGTTCTGCTCGGCGGAGACCGCCTTGACGAAGACCGCGCGGCCGTCGGTCAGCTCCAGCACGGCGCAGAAACCGGGGGAGAAGCCTGAGGTCGCCGACGTCTCGGCCGTGACACGGGCGCCGGCGAGAGCCTCGATACGCTCGCGCACCGCCCGTGGCAGGTCACGCCAGTCGAGCCGCTGGCCACCGAAGGCGAGCGGCAGCGCCATGACGTCGTCGGCACCCACGCGCACATCCTGCCAGGAACACGGACCTGCTCACGCGCACTTTCGCCCAGGGAGGAGGGCGAAGACGTCCGGCACGTCCCGTCCACGGTCCTGACGGCGGCGTCCCGGCCCGTGCGCACGGCCCGCGTGGGCGGGCGCGCAAGGGGCGAGCGTGGACGTCGGACGCGCCGGCGCCGGGCGTTCGTAGACTGGTCCACCGTGAGCGATCCCCGCGCGCGTGCCGTCTACCTCGACCACGCGGCGACCACCTCGATCCGGCCCGCCGCACTGGCGGCGCTGACGGACGCGCTCGCCCGCACGGGCAACCCGTCGTCGCTGCACACGGCGGGGCGCGCCGCCCGCCGCGCCGTCGAGGAGGCCCGTGAGCGGCTCGCCGCCGCCGTCGGCGCACGGCCCAGCGAGGTCGTGTGGACCGCGGGCGGGACCGAGGCCGACAACCTCGCGATCAAGGGGCTGTTCTGGGCGCGGCGCACGGCGGACCCGGCGCGTCGTCGTGTCGTCGTGTCGTCGGTCGAGCACCACGCCGTGCTGGACCCCGCGTTCTGGCTCGCGGAGCACGCCGGCGCCGAGCTCGTGCTGCTGCCGGTCGACGCGGACGGCGTCGTCGACGTCGACGCGCTGCGGGCCGAGCTCGACGAGCACGCCGACACGATCGCGCTCGTGTCGGTCATGTGGGCGAACAACGAGGTCGGTGCGGTGCAGCCGATCACCGACGTGGTGGCCGCGGCCCGGCGCCACGGCGTGCCCGTGCACGCCGACGCGGTGCAGGCCGTCGGGCAGGTGCCGGTGGACCTCGCCGCGTCGGGCCTCGACGCGCTCACGCTGTCCGGGCACAAGGTCGGCGGACCCGGGTCGACCGGTGCGCTGCTGGTGCGCCGCGGCCTCGACCTGACGCCCGTGCTGCACGGCGGCGGGCAGGAGCGCGGGGTCCGCTCGGGCTCGCTCGACGCGGCGCTGCTCACGTCCTTCGCGGTCGCGGTCGACGAGGTCGTCGCGGAGTGCGCCGAGCACGCGGCACGCGTCGCGACGCTGCGCGACGACCTGGTGCGCCGCGTGCTCGCCGACGTGCCGGGCGCCGTCCTGCGGGGACCCGCGGATGCCGCGCGCCGGCTGCCGGGCAACGCGCACCTGACGTTCGCGGGCTGCGAGGGAGACTCGCTGCTGTACCTGCTCGACGCCGCGGGCGTCGAGGTCTCCACCGGGTCGGCCTGCCAGGCGGGTGTGCCACGCCCGTCCCACGTGCTGCTCGCCATGGGCGTCGGCGAGGACGACGCGCGCGGGGCCCTGCGGTTCACGTTCGGCCGGACCTCGACGTCCGACGACGTCGACACCGTGCTCGACGTGCTCCCCGCGGCGGTGCAGCGTGCCCGGGCGGCAGGCCTGACGTCGACGCTGGTGGGTGCCTGATGCGTGTGCTGGCCGCGATGTCCGGCGGCGTCGACTCGGCCGTCGCGGCGGCCCGGGCCGTCGACGCGGGGCACGACGTCGTCGGTGTGCACATGGCGCTGTCCCGCACCCCCGCGCAGGAGCGCACCGGGTCACGCGGCTGCTGCTCGATCGAGGACGCGTCCGACGCGCGCCGCGCCGCGGACGTCCTGGGCATCCCGTACTACGTGTGGGACATGTCCGAGCGGTTCGAGGCGACGGTCGTCGCCGACTTCCTCGACGAGTACGCCGCCGGCCGCACACCCAACCCGTGCGTGCGCTGCAACGAGCACGTGAAGTTCGCGGCACTGCTCGACAAGGCCCTCGCGCTCGGCTTCGACGCCGTGTGCACCGGCCACTACGCGCGCGTCGTCGACCGCGCGGACGGCGGCCGTGAGCTGCACCGCGCCGCCGACGCCGCCAAGGACCAGTCGTACGTGCTGGCCGTCATGGGCCCCGAGCGGCTCGCCCGGGCGGTGTTCCCGCTGGGGGACGTGACGTCCAAGGCGGAGGTCCGCGCCGAGGCGGTCGCGCGCGGGCTGTCGGTGGCGGCCAAGCCCGACTCCTACGACATCTGCTTCGTCGCTGACGGTGACACCCAGGGGTTCCTGCGCCGTGCGCTCGGGGACCAGCCCGGGGAGGTCGTCGACGAGTCGGGGCAGGTCGTCGGGCGCCACGACGGTGCGTACGCGTACACGGTCGGGCAGCGGCGCGGGCTCGCGCTCGGCCGCCCCGCACCCGACGGGCGCCCGCGGTACGTGCTGTCGGTCGAGCCCGTCGCTCGCCGCGTGGTGGTCGGACCCGTCGAGTCGCTCGACGTCGCCCACGTGCACGGGGCGTCGGCCGTGTGGTTCGCCGACGTACCGGCCGCGGGGACGACGTGCACGGTGCAGGTCCGCGCGCACGGCGCTCCCGTGCCCGCCCGCGTGCTCGACGCCGACGCGTCGTCGGTGGTCGTCGACGTCGCGGGCGCAGGGTTGCGGGGCGTCGCCGCAGGTCAGTCGCTCGTGCTGTACGACGGCACCCGCGTGCTCGGGCAGGCGACCGTCGGATCGACCCGCTCGCCGCGCGACCTCGTCACCGCCGACGCCGCGGGCGTCGCCGAGCAGGCGCACGCGTGACCGCCGTCAGCGGCGTCGGCCCCTGGCCCGGGACCGACGCGCTCGAGGCCGCCACGACCGTCCTCGGCGACCTCGTCGACACCCCGAGCGAGGTCGACGGGCACCCGTTCACCGTCCTGCTGCCCGCCCGCGGCCCGTGGGGCGACGCGACCGGTGCGGGGGTCGCGCTGCTCCAGGAGATGCCCGCCGAGCTCGGCCCGCACGGCTGGAAGCTCGCCGACCGTCCCGGACGCGACCTCGAACGTGCCCGCGCGTACGTCCGCGAGGACCTCGACGCGCTCGCGGTCGCCGCGCACGGGTACACCGGGCCGCTCCTCGTGCCCGCGCTCGGGCCGTTCAGCCTCGCCGCCGACGTCTACCTCGCACGCGGGGACCGCATCCTGTCCGACCACGGTGCCGTGCGCGACGCGGTCGGCTCGACCGCCGCCGGGCTCGCGGCACGGGTCGCCGACGTACGACGCGTCGTCCCCGGCGCCGACGTGCGCGTGCTGCTGCACGAGCCGCTGCTCGCGCCCGTCCTGGCGGGGGCCGTGCCCGGGTTCTCCGGGCGTGCACCCCTGCGGCGCGTGCCCGGGCCCGTCGTCGCCGAGGGGCTGGGGGC
>JAFAEH010000359.1 GCA_023424135.1 Actinomycetes bacterium
ACCGAGGAGCTCGCGCGCATCGCACCGGGCGCCCTGCGGGGGCGGCCTCTGCGGCGTGGGGCGTCGGCCGCGCGCGTCGACCTGCTGCTGTCCGGTCCCGTGCCGTGGCGCGACCCGCGGGTCGGCCGGGCCGCGACCGTGCACCTGGGAGGCACGTGGGAGGAGATCGCCCGCGCGCAGGCGACCGTCCGCGCCGGTCGGCACGCCCAGCGCCCGTACGTGCTGCTCTCCGAGCCGACGGCGCACGACCTGTCGCGCGCACCCGACGGCCGCACGGTCGTGTGGGCGTACGCGCACGTGCCGAACGGCTCACCGCTCGACGTGCGCGAGGCCGTCCTGTCGGAGGTCGAGCGGCACGCGCCGGGTGTGCGTGACCTCGTCGTCGGTGCGTGGTCCACGCCCGCCGCGCACCTGTCCGACGACGACCCGGGCCTGCCCGGTGGTGACGTCACGGGCGGGGCGACGTCGCTGGCACGGCTCGTGGCGCGTCCGCGTCTGTCGCCCGCGCCGTGGCGCACACGCGTACCGGGGCTCTACCTGTGCTCGTCGTCGACGACCCCCGGCCCGGGCGTCCACGGCATGGCCGGGTGGTGGGCCGCCGCGACCGCCCTGCACGACCGATTCGACCGCACGGCCCGCCCGGCGGACCTCGCCACCTGACGACCCCGCCCCCACCGTGAGACAGAGGATTCCCGCAGCTGTGGCGCGGAGATCCTCTGTCTCGCGGGACTGCCGGGCGGTGGGCCCACGGGGACGGTCGGCCGACTGGGTAGGTTGACCGCGTGAGCGGGGTGCAGGTGGTCGCGGTGGTGCTGGCGGCGGTGGCGACGGCCGTCGGTGTCGCGGTGTTCGCGCGCGGGGTCGTGGTGATCGTGCGGACCGTGCGCATCGGCACCGCCCTGCCGGGCCGGTGGACGCCCGTCGGGCCGCGCCTCGCGACGCTCGCGCGCGAGCTCGTCGGGCACGAGCGGTTCCGGGACCGACCGTTCGTGCGTGCGGCGCACTGGGTCGTGATGGTGTCGTTCCCCGTGCTGGTCGTGACCCTCGCGACGGGGTACGGGCAGCTCGTCGACCCGCGGTACGGGCTGCCGCTGGTCGGGCACTGGATCCCGATGGAGTGGGCGGTCGAGGCGTTCGCCTGGCTCGGCCTGGTGGGGATCGCGCACCTGATCGCGGTGCGGCAGCGGACGAGGCCGAAGGACGGGCAGGCGGACGGCGAGCGCCGCCGGTCGCGGTTCTTCGGGTCGAACCAGCTGTGGGCGTACGTCGTCGAGGCGACGGTCCTGCTGGTGGTGCTCGCCGTGCTCGTGCTGCGCGGGCTGGAGTACGCGCTCGGGGTGCAGGACGGCGAGGCGTGGGCGACGGCGTGGCACTTCCCGCTGACCGCGTGGTTCGGCGCGGCGTGGGTGCCGGTCGCGACGACGACGCTCGAGACCGCCGTCGTCGTGGTGGCGCTCGTGAAGATCCTCGTGTCGATGGCGTGGTTCGTCGTCGTCGGGCTGCAGCCGACGATGGGGGTCGCGTGGCACCGGTTCCTGGCGCTCGTCAACGTGTACACCCGTCGGTACGCGGATGGTACAAGTGCGTTGGGCCCCCTCGTCCCCCTGCGCGGGGCGGACGGCGAACCCCTCGACCTGACGGCCGTCGAGGACCTGCCCGACGACGTGCGGCTCGGTGTCGGTGCGGTCGAGGACCTCCCGTGGAAGGGCCTGCTCGACGTCGCGACGTGCACCGAGTGCGGTCGCTGCCAGGAGCAGTGCCCCGCCTGGGCGACGGGCAAGCCCCTGAGCCCGAAGCTGCTGACGCTCGCGCTGCGCGACCACGCCGCGGCGACCGCGCCCTACGTGCGTGCGGCCCGTGCCGTGTCGGCGGCGTCGTCGGACGTCGCCGGGACGGGGACCGGCGCCGGTGCCCCCGCCGACGCCGCGGCCGACCCGCACCTGGGCATGGACCTGGTCGCGTCGGGCGTGATCGACCCCGACGTGCTGTGGGCGTGCACGACGTGCGGCGCATGCGTGCAGCAGTGCCCGGTCGACATCGAGCACGTCGACACCATCGTCGACATCCGCCGCTACCAGACCCTCATGGAGTCGGCCTTCCCCGCCGAGCTCGGCGGCACGTTCACCAAGCTCGAGCGACGCGGCAACCCGTGGGGCCTGCCCGCCCGCCAGCGACTCGACTGGGCCAAGGGCCTGGAGTTCGACGTTCCGGTCGTCGGCGTCGACGTCGAGTCGGCCGACGACGTCGACTGGCTGTTCTGGGTGGGCTGCGCCGGCGCCTTCGAGGACCGCGCCAAGCGCACCACGCGCGCCGTCGCCGAGCTGCTGCACGCCGCCGGCGTGACCTTCGCGGTGCTCGGCGACGGTGAGACCTGCACGGGCGACCCCGCCCGGCGCGCGGGCAACGAGATGCTCTACCAGATGCTCGCCACGCAGAACGTCGAGACCCTCACCGAGGCCGGTGCACGCCGGATCGTCGTGACGTGCGCGCACTGCTTCAACACCCTCTCGCGCGAGTACCCCGCGATGGGCGGGCGGTTCGAGGTCGTCCACCACACGCAGCTGCTGGACACGCTCGTCGCCGAGGGGCGTCTGCGGTTCGCCCCCGGGACCGGCGACGACGGCACGGGCACGACCGTGACCTACCACGACCCCTGCTACCTCGGCCGGCACAACCAGGTCTACTCCCCGCCGCGCGACCTGCTCGCCGCCGCGGGCGTCACCGTCGCCGAGATGCCCCGCAACGCCGAGACCTCGTTCTGCTGCGGTGCGGGCGGCGCGCGCATGTGGATGGAGGAGACCATCGGCGAACGGATCGGCACGGTCCGCGCCGCCGAGGCCGTCGCCACCGGGGCGTCCGCGATCGCGACCGCGTGCCCGTTCTGCACCGTCATGCTCAGCGACGGCGTCGCCGCCCACGCCCGCGCGTCGTCGGTCCCGTCCGATGCCGCCGAGACAGGCAGCCCGTCGGGACCGCGCACCCCCGCACCCGTCCCCGAGCGTGCGACCGTCGGCGCCCCTGAGGTCGCGGACATCGCCGTGCTCCTGCGCGACCGACTCGTCTGACCCCACCTCACGCCGAGCGCGGTACATGGACACCGACCGCGGTACAGACGTGTACCGCGGTCGGTGCAGGACCACCGCGCCCGACGACGGTGGGCCCGGACGTCGTCGAGCCGCCGCCACGCGACGAGGAACACCTCCGCGACGACGTCCGCCGCATCCGCGGGGTCGGCGACGCGGCGGACCGCGTACGCGAGCAGCGGACCGTGCGTGCGGTCGAACAGCGCGGTGAACCGCGCGCGTCGCTCGTCGTCGGCCGAGCCGTCGACCGGTGGGGATGTCTCGCCCACGCCTCTCCTCCTGTCCCAGGTGTCCTGCACCAGGGACGTGTCCGGCACACGGCCGACCGTTGCAGGGTAGGGACCTCCGACCGGTCCGACCGTCGGCGGACGCGGGACGTCGTCCGGCGCGCGTAGCGTCCGGGGCATGGCGGGACGCGGCACGACGGGACACGACACCCTGGGGCAGGACACGCCAGGGCAGGACGCGCAGGGACGCGGCGCCCAGCGGGACGACGCGCCGGGGCCGGCCGTGCCGGGGCGCGACGCCGCGGGACACGACCGCGCCGCGCGGGGCGCTGCGCCGATCGTCGCGACGGTGTGCGGTGCGGCCACGGTCGTCGCGTACGCGGTGCTGCTCGGGGTCGACGCGCTCGTCCACGAGCCGCGTGCCGCGGCTCCGACCCTCACCGCGACGCAGGTCGACGCCGCGCTCGCGGAGACGGACTGGGCGTCCGGACGCGCGCAGGTGCTGGTCGCGGTGGCGCTCGGTGCCCTGCTCGCGGTCGGCGCGGCCGTGCTCGCGGTCCGGCGCCGCTGGGGTGTGCCCGTCGTCGTGACCGTCTTCCTGACGCTGCTCGCGCTCGGCGCGCCCACGGCGTTCGTCGCGACGTTCTCGTCCGCCATGACGATCGCGGACACGTTCCTGACGCACGGTGGGGTGCACACGGTCACGGGTCACGTGCTGCGGGTCGTCAGCGCGGGGGCGGCGCTCGCAGCCGTCGTCGTCGCCGTCGTGGCCGCGCGCCGGATCGGCGCACGCTCCGCCGGACCCGCTGCGACACGCCCGGCGGCGGACACGCCCGTCACTTGACCGGACGTCACCCGAACGGCTGAGGTGAGCGGCATCCCAGCCCGCTGACCTGCACGGAGGCCTCGTGCCGCGCGTCCCCGCACCCCATCGCACGACGACGGACGCGACCAGGACGACCCCCCGGTGAAGGGTGCGCACCACGCCCTGTGCGGGGCCGCCGCGTGGGTCGCCGTCGCGTCGACCGCGCCGTACACGCTCGGCTGGTACCCCGTCACCCCGCTGGGCGTCGTGACGGGGACGCTCGTGTGCGCGGGCGCCGCGCTCGCCCCCGACGCCGACCACCACGACGCGACGATCGCGCACTCGCTGCCGCCGGTCTCGCAGTGGGTGTGCGACCTGGTGGGTCGGCTCGCGGGTGGGCACCGCAACGGCACGCACTCGGTGCTGGGCGTCGCCGTGCTCGTCGGGATCGCGTGGGCGGCGGGCAAGGTGACCGTGACGACCGACGCGCTGGGCGACCTGGCGGTCGGCGCAGGCGTGCTGTCGTTGCTGCTGGTCGCGTTCGCGGCGCGGGCGCTGGGTCTCGTCGGGCGCCGCCGGGCGGACGCGTGGGTGCTGGCTCTCGCGCTCGCCGGGTTCGTCACGGTCGCCGCCCCGACCGCGTGGGACTGGTTGCCCGTGGCGGTCGGGGTCGGCGCGGGCGTGCACGTGCTGGGCGACATGCTCACCGGTGGAGGTGTGCCGCTGCTGTGGCCGTGGGAGCCGCGCCCCCCGCGGTGGTGGCGCCGGTCGGCCGTCCTCAACGACGTCTGGACGCGCGGGGGGAACTTCGCGCTGCCGCTGCTGGGGCGCACCGGGTCACGGCGCGAGCACGCGCTCGTCGCACCGCTCGGTGCGTACGCCGTGTACGGCGTGACGGCCACGGTCGTCGTCGGCATGCTCCGCGCGACGGGTCACGACCCCGGTGCGACCTTCGAGCGCCTGGCGGAGGTCGCCCGGGACGCCGCGACGGCGTACGCGGTGGTCGCCACGGTGACGCTGGTCCCCTGACGCGACGACGCCGGGCCGACGAGCACCGCGCCCCCCGACGGGCAGGCGACGACCCGCGCGGGGGACGGGGCGGGAGCCGACGCGCCGGCGGCCGGACGGGCACGTCGTCGCCGGTGGCCGCGCGTGCTGGCGTGGGTCCTCGGCACACCCGTCGCGCTCGTGCTCGTCGTGCTGCTGGCCTTCCAGGTCTCGCCCTGGCCCGGTGTGCTCGTCATCCGCAACCTCCCCCAGCTGTCGGGGGCGGACCAGGCCGACACGAACGCGACGCTCGTCCCGGACGGGATCGTCTCGACCATCGACGAGGTGTACGACGCCGACGACCCGCGCGGTCGCCTCGACGTCTTCCACCCCGCGACGTGACCGGTCCCCTGCCGACGGTCGTGTGGGTGCACGGCGGCGGGTTCGTCGGCGGGGACAAGTCCGGCACCCGCTCGTTCCTCGAGGTGCTCGCGGGCCGCGGGTACACGACCGTGGGCGTCGAGTACACGTACGCCCCCGAGGCGCAGTACCCGACGCCGCTGCTCGAGGTCTCGCGCGCGCTCGAGCACCTCGTCGAGAACGCGGACCGGCTCATGGTCGACCCCGACCAGATCGTCCTGGCGGGCGACTCCGCGGGCGCGCAGATCGCCGCACAGCTCGCGGTCGCGATCACCGACGACGACTACGCGGCGGGCGCGGGCCTGCCGCAGCCGATCGAGCCCGGGCAGCTGCGCGCCCTGCTGCTCGCGTGCGGCCCGTACGACCCGGACCTGGTCGCGGGCGCGACGGGGTTCGAGGGCTGGTTCGTGAAGACCGTCATGTGGGCCTACACCGGGTCCAAGGACTTCGCGTCCGACCCGCGGGCCGAGTACTTCGACGTCACCGCGTGGGTCGACGACCGCTACCCGCCGACGTACCTGACGACCGGCAACGGCGACCCGCTGCGCCGCCACTCCTACGAGCTCGCGGACCGGCTGCGGGAGGTCGGTGCGGACGTCGACACGCTGTTCTTCCCCGAGGACCACGAGCCGGTCCTGCCCCACGAGTACCAGATGGACCTCACGTCGGACGCGGGGCAGCTCAACCTCGACCGGATGGTCGAGCACCTGCAACGCTGGACGGTCGGCCCGTCCGACGGGTGAGGCGCGCGGCGCGTCCGGTGTCGGGGGCGACGACGAGCAGGGCGGCGACGAGCAGGGCGGCGGCCGTCACGTGAACAGGCAGAACGGGTGGCCGTCGGGCGTGACCAGCACGCGGACGTCGTCCTGGGGCTGGTGTTCCGCGAGGCGTGCGCCGCACGTGAGCGCCCATGCGACGCCGGCGTCGAGGTCACCGTCCGGCACGTGCACGTCGACGTGCTGCGTCGCGACCTGCTCCCCGGCTCGCGCGGGCCAGACGGGCGCCCGGAACTCGCGCTCGTGCTCGAGGTTGAGGGTGAACCCCGGCGCGCCGGGGGGTGGTGCGACCTGCGCCCAGCCCTGGTCGGCCGCATCGCTCGGGGCCTCGTCGGCGGTGACGCGGTAGGCGAGCAGCCGCGCCCAGAACCGGGCCGCGGCGTGCGGGTCCGGCGTACCGATCGTCACCGAGGTCGCCACCAGCCGTGCGCGCGTCGCGTCACCCATGCCGCGACGCTGCCACCACCGGGACCGGTCGGCACGCCGAGGCATGTCGGACGCCCAGGCCGGCCGGCACGCCACAGCGGGTCGGCCAGGCCGGTCGGTACGCCACAGGCGCCCGGCCAGGCCGGTCCGTACGCCACAGGCGGTCGGTCAGGGCGGTTCGTACGCCACAGGCGCCCGGCCAGGCCGGTCCGTACGCCACAGCGGGTCGGCACGCCGGCCAGTCCGGTCGGTACGCCGGCCAGACCGTCCAGATCGGCGCGTCAGCACCCGTCGGCACGCAGGACCGATCGGCGTCACTCGCGGTCGGCGATACGGCGCAGGAGGTGCAGCAGCAGCTCCTGCTCGACGGGCGTCAGGGCGTCCATGCGCGCACGAACCCCTTCGTGCCGCCGGGCGGACAGCCGCGCGAGCAGGTCGTGGCCCGCGGCGGTGAGCTCGACGAGGGTCGCGCGGCGGTCGTCGGGGTCGGGGATGCGCCGGACCCAGCCGTCCGCCTCGGCCTGGTCGACCTTGGACGTGACCGAGCGCGGGGCGACGTCGAGCACGTCGGCGAGCTCGCCGAGCCGCCGTGGCCGGTCGCAGCGGTCGAGCGTGCGCAGCAGGCGCAGCTGCCCGGGCGTGATGTCGTCGCCGAGGCGCTCGGCCGCGTCGCGGCGCACCGTGCGCAGCACGTCGTGCAGCAGCTCGAGCATCTCCTCCGGGGGTTGCGGGCCGCGCTGCTCGTCCGGCGCGTCCGCGGCGCGCGCGTCCTGGTCGTCCACGGGGACGAGGCTACCGGGAATACGCGGAAGGTGACAGTTGCTCATCATGAGGTATGCTCAGCATCGGCGCGGCTCGCCCCGCGCCCCCCGACCCCCTGGAGGTCCGTATGACTCACCCTGGACCCATGCCCGGCGGGCGCGGGATGCGCGGGTTCAGCCAGGACCGTGAGGTCGCGCACCAGCGCCTCACGGCCGGCACCCTGCGCCGCATCCTCGCCTTCGCGCGGCCGTACCGCGCACAGCTCGCCCTGTTCCTCGTCCTCATCACGCTCGGCGCCGCGGCCGGCGCACTCACACCGTGGCTGTTCCAGCGGCTCATCGACGACGGGATCAGCCGCGGCGACACCGGTGTCGTCGTCGGCGTCGCCGCCGCCGTCGCGGTGCTCGCCCTGGTCTCCGCCGCACTCGGTGTCGCCGAGCGGTGGACGTCCGCGCGCATCGGCGAGGGACTGATCCACGACCTGCGGACCGCCGTGTTCGACCACGTGCAGCGCATGCCCCTCGCGTTCTTCAGCCGCGCCCGCACCGGCGCGCTCGTGCAGCGGCTCAACGGCGACGTCCTCGGCGCGCAGCAGGCGTTCACGTCCACCCTGTCGAACGTCGTCAGCAACACGCTGACCGTCGCGTTCGTGCTCGCCGCGATGCTCTCGATGTCGTGGCAGCTCACGCTCCTCTCGCTCGTCCTGCTGCCGGTGTTCGTGCTGCCCGCGCGCTGGTTCGGCCGGCGCATCGCCGCGATCACCCGCGAGTCGTACGAGCTCGGCGCCGAGGCGTCGCAGACCATGACCGAGCGCTTCAACGTCGCAGGTGCACACCTCGTCAAGGTGTTCGGCGACCCCGCGCGCGAGTCCGCCGCGTACGCGGAGCAGACCGCGCGGGTGCGGGACATCGGCGTGCGCCGGGCCCTGTACTCGACGTGGTTCCGCGTCGGGCTGACGACCGTCGCCGCGATCGCGACCGCCGTCGTGTACGGGCTGGGCGGCGTGCTCGCGATCCGCGACGAGCTCACCGTGGGTGTCGTCGTCGCGCTCGCCGCGTACCTCGGCCGCCTGTACGGGCCGCTGACCGCGATGTCGAACGTTCAGGTCGACGTCATGACCGCCCTCGTGTCGTTCGAGCGGGTCCTCGAGGTGCTCGACCTCGAGCCGACCGTCGGGGAGCGTCGCGACGCGGCCGACCTGCGCGAGGCCGTCGCCGCGCAGGGTGCGAGCGTGACGCTCGACGGCGTCGCGTTCCGGTACCCGTCGGCGGACGAGATCTCGCTGGCCTCGCTCGAGTCCGTCGCCACGCTACGTCGCGACTCGACGAGCGACACGCTGCACGACGTCACGTTCCACGTCCCCGCCGGCTCGATGGTCGCGCTCGTCGGCCCGTCCGGGGCCGGCAAGACGACGCTCTCGCAGCTCGTCACACGCATGTACGACCCGACCCGGGGCGCGGTGCGCATCGCCGGTCAGGACCTGCGGGACGTCACGTCCGCGTCGCTGCGAGACACCGTGGGCGTCGTCAGCCAGGAGGCGCACCTGTTCCACGACACCATCGCGGGCAACCTGCGCTTCGCCCGGCCCGAGGCCACCGACGACGACCTGGAGCGCGCACTGCGTGCCGCGCACGTGTGGGACCTCGTGGCGTCGCTGCCCGACGGTCTCGAGACCGTCGTCGGGGACCGCGGCTACCGCCTGTCCGGCGGGGAGCGGCAACGGCTCGCGATCGCACGGCTGCTGCTCAAGGCCCCCGACGTCGTCGTGCTCGACGAGGCGACGGCCCACCTGGACTCGGAGTCCGAGGCCGCGGTCCAGGCCGCGCTCGACGAGGCGCTCGTGGGGCGCACGTCCGTGGTGATCGCGCACCGGCTGTCGACCGTGCGCCAGGCCGACCTGATCGTCGTCGTCGACGACGGCCGCGTCGTCGAGTCCGGCACGCACGCCGCGCTGCTGGCCCGCGACGGGCTGTACGCGAGCCTGTACCGGACGCAGTTCGCCCCGACGCCGGGTGAGTGCACCGACCCCCGGGTGCCCGGGACCCGCGGGCCCGACCCGCACGGCCGACGCGGCGCCGACGTACCCACGGCCGCGTGACGCGGGCCTGCGCGCCGGACG
>JAFAEH010000073.1 GCA_023424135.1 Actinomycetes bacterium
GTCGCGGGCCGCGCCGTCGAGGTGCGCGGCGTCGTCACGGCGTGCGGTACCGCGCGGCGTCGCCTCGCGCGATGTCGGCACCCTCGCACGCTAGCGCGCGGCAGGCCCGGACGGGCCGACGACGCCCCGGTTCACCCGCATCGGGCCCGCGGTTCGCGTCCCACGGTGTGGACGCGCACTAGTGTGTGAACGCACGAGGGCCGTCCATGGTCCCTGCCCCGGGCGCGATGCCACGCCCGGTGACGAGCACGAGGAGGGACCACATGGCCGACACCTGGGCGGGCGAGTTCTACTGTGTGAAGTGCAAGGAGAAGCGGGAGACCGAGGGCGAGGTCGTCGTCTCCGAGTCGGGTCGCCGGATGGCCAAGGCCGTCTGCCCCGTCTGCGGCACCAAGCTCAACCGCATCCTCGGCAAGGCCTGACCCCTCAGGTCCGAGCACCCGGCCGCGGCACGACCGCGGCCCCCACGAGGGCACCGTCGCACGCGACGGTGCCCTCGTCGCGTCCCGGTGGCCCGTGGTCCCGGAGGCCTGTGGACGACGGCCGACGCGTCCGGGCGCACGGTGCCATCGTGGCGCCATGACCGGTGCGATGCTGCTGCGACCGGGCCTGCGGGTGCTGGCCCGGGGCCACGACGAGGTGCAGATCGGGCTCGACCCACGCTGGGCCGTGCGCCTCGTCGGGCTCGGGCCCGCGCTGGTGCGCCTGTGGGAGTCCGTCGACGACGAGACCGACCTCGCGTGCCTGGCGGCGCGAGCCTCGGCGGCGGGCACAGACCCCGACGCGGTCTCGGCGACCGTCGGCGCGCTGCACGCCGCTGGACTCACACGCCCCGCTCCGCGGCGCGACACCGTCGTGCGCGGACCCACGGCCGCCGACGCGACGGCCTGGGGTCTGCTGAGCGACGACCGCCCCGGCGACGACGTGGTCGGTGCACGTGCCGACGCGGTGGTCGGGGTCGTCGGGCTGGGACCGACCGGGCTCGGCGTCGCCCGGCACCTCGCCGTCGCCGGTGTCGGCTGCCTCCTGCTCGACGACGACGCACCCGTGCGGTCGCCGGACGTCGCGGCAGCCGCGCACCGGTGGGCCGACATGGGGGTGCCCCGCGCACTCGCGGCGGCGCGCCTGCTGCGCGAGGCGGCACCCGGCACGCGGATCGGCAGTGGCGAGACGCCCGACGTGGTCGTCGTCGTGGAGCACGAGGTGGCGGACCCGGTGCGTGCGCTCGTGCTCGTCGCGGACGAGGTGCCGCACCTGTCCGTGGTCGTGCGCGCGGCGGACGCGACCGTCGGACCGCTGGTCCGGCCCGGGACCGACGCGTGCCTGCGCTGCCTCGACCTGCATCGCACGGACGTCGACCCGGCCTGGCCCGCGGTGCGGCGGGCTGCGGGTGCCCGGCCCGACGCCGGGGAGGTCGGGGTGCTCGCCGGTGCGTGCGCGTCGTTGGCTGCGGCGCAGGTGCTCACGCTCCTGGCCGGTGCGACGCCGCGGCTGTGCGGTGCCACCGTCGAGCTGGCGCTGCCCGACCTCGTGGCGAGCGAGCGCCGGTGGCAGCCGCACGTCGGCTGCGGGTGCCTGGTGCCCCCGACGGGCACCGGGCCGTGCGAGGTGTGACCTCGCACGGCCCGGTGGTGGTCAGGCTGCGGCGGCGTCCTTGCGGGGACGTCCACGACCACGCTTGGTCGGGACGACCACACCGCCGACGAACACCTGCCCGCCCCAGACGCCCCACGGCTCGGCGCGCTCGACGGCGCCCGCGAGGCAGCCCTCGATGAGCGGGCACTCCCGGCACAGCGCCTTGGCACGCTCCACGTCGCTCTGACGTTCGGCGAACCACAGCTCCGAGTCGTTGGTCCGGCACGGGACCATGTCGGCGACCAACCGGTCGAACTGGGTGTCGGTGGTCGCGGTGCTGCCGATGGGCCAGGGGCCGGATCCGCCCTGGTTCACGGTGTCGAGCAGCGTCGTGAGCCGCACGATGTCCTCCTGCTGATGTCCTTGCGGGTGAGCTGTGGGTGCCGGATCGGGCCGCTCACCGCCGGAAGGACCGGAGGAAAAGGAGAGGCCGCGGATCCGTTGTCGGACTCCGCGGCCTGTCTGCCGTGCGTGGCAGCTGCTACGGGGTCCTGGATCGGAGATCGATGCCTGCCGTCGCGGGACGCAGACGGCCGAGGTACCCGGACGTGGGCACAGCGATCCCCTGGAACGTGCGGGCGGTGGGCGCGAGGGTCCGCGCGAACGCGTGCCGCGACGTGGTCTCGGCGTCGATCATCACGATCGTCTTGGTCTCCATCAGTGCACCCACCTCCTCTCCAGGTCGGGTCCCGCCTCTTCGGCAGCACCCTGCGAACAAGGACGTGAACACACTAGGCACGCCCTTCGGGACCCCACAAGCGAATTACCGCAACTTCGTCCGGGAACTTTCCCGGCCCCGTCCGGCCGCGCTCCGAACGGGTCCCGTCGCGGGCTCGTCGGGCGCCCTGCCAGGCATCTCACCGGGCGGCTCGTCGGCGTCGGCGACGACCCGCAGCAGCGCGTCGCCGTACTCGCGCAGCCGCGTCGCGCCCAGGCCCTGCACGTGGCGCAGCTCGGCCGGTGACGTCGGCATCGCGGCGGCGACGGCCTCGAGCGCGACGTCCGGGAGCACGCGGAACCCGGCGACGCCGCGCTCGTCGGCGACCCGCTCGCGCCAGCGACGCAGACGCTCGAGCACCTGGGGGTCCGC
>JAFAEH010000285.1 GCA_023424135.1 Actinomycetes bacterium
GCCGCGACCGGCGCCGCGACCCTCGACGAGGGCCTCCAGCAGCTGGCGCCCGGGGCGCAGTCCCTCGCCGCCGGGCTCGCGACGCTCGAGACGCAGACCGGGTCCCTGCCGGCCAGCGCGACCGCGCTGTCGACCGGCGCCGCACAGGTGTCCGGCGGTGTCGCCACGCTCGGCCGGCTCCTGGCGGCCGACCCCGACATGACGCTCGCGCAGGTCGACGCGCTGCTGCAGGGCAACGGCTCCAGCCTGGCCGCGCTGGTCGACGGGTCCGCACAGGTCAGCGCCGGTGCGAGCACGCTCGCGCAGTCCGCACCGACCCTCGCCAAGGGCGTGACCGCGCTGCACACGGGCGCCGGCACGCTCGCCGCCGGGCTCGACGACGCGGCGTCCGGTGCGTCCGACCTCAGCACCGGCCTGGCCCAGCTCGACGCGGGTGCCGCCACGGCGTCCGCCGGGGCCACCCAGGTCGCGACCGGTGCGCACGACCTGTCCACCGGCGTCACCCGCCTCGACACGGGTGCGCACACGCTGTCGGACGCGACGTCCACGCTCGCGACGGGGTTGCAGGGCGCTGCCGACAAGGCAGGCCAGCTCGCGACCGGGGCCGCGCAGGTCGCCACCGGCGCCGCGACCCTCGCGGACGGTGCCGCGGACCTGGGCACGGGCGCGCAGAGCGCCGCCACCGGGTCCGCCACGCTCGCCGACGGTGCGAGCACGCTGGCCGACGGCACGTCGACGTTCGCCTCGACGCTCGCCGACGGTGCCGCGCAGGCCCCCGACCTCACCGCCGACCAGGTCACCGCGACGGCCGCGACCGTCGCCGACCCGGTCACGCTCGACCAGACGACCACCAACGCCGTGCAGGGCTTCGGCGAAGGGTTCGCACCGTTCTTCATCGCGCTCGCGACGTTCGTCGGCGCGCTCATCACGTGGCTGATCCTGCGGCCCCTGCCGCGTCGTCCGCTCGCCTCGGGCGTCTCCGGCCTGCGGACCGTCCTGACGGGCTACGTGCCCGCCGCTGCGGTCGGTGTCGTGCAGGTCGTCGTCATGATGCTCGTCCTGGTGCTCGGCATCGGCATGCGCCCCGTGCACCTGCTCGGCATGGCCGCGTTCGTGCTGCTCACCACGCTGGCGTTCCTCGCCCTGCAGCAGATGTTCGTCGTGCTGCTCGGCACCGCCGCGGGGCGCGTCGTCGCCCTCGTGCTGCTCATGCTGCAGCTGTCCTCGTCCGGCGGCACGTACCCCGTCGAGACGACGCCGGCGTTCTTCCAGGCGCTGCACCCGTACATGCCGGCCACGTACGTCGTCGACGGGCTGCGCCAGCTCGTCGGCGGGGGCGTCGACCAGCGGCTGTGGGCGGCCGTGCTGGTCATGGCAGCATTGCTGATCGGCTCGCTGGCGGTCAGCGCGTGGTCCGCACGGCGGCAGAAGGTCTGGACGATCGCGCGTCTGCACCCCGAGCTGAGCGTGTAGGACGACGGGCGAGCGGGAGGAGCGACGGTGGCACGCCGACCCACGAGGCAGGCGATCCTCGACGCCGCGGTCACCGTGGCCGCCCGCCGCGGCATCTCGGGTGCGTCGATGGACGAGGTCGCCGAGGTGGCGCAGGTCGCCAAGGGCAGCCTGTACTACAACTTCGCCGGCAAGGACGCGCTGTTCGCGGAGGTGCTGCGCGGCGGGTTCGTGCGGCTCGTCGACGCCGTCTCCGCAGCCCGCGCCGGGCGGTCGGGCGGGGACGCGCTGCGGTCGGTCGCGACCGCGACGATGTCGCTGCTGCAGGCGCACCCCGAGCTCGCGAAGATCATGGCGGCCGAGCTGTTCCGCACCGACCGGCCCTGGGGCGACGCCCTCGCACCGGTGCGCGGCGAGGTCACGGTGCACTTCCGCGACGTCCTGCGCGAGGTCCGCGCCGAGCGTGGCGAGGACCCGGCGGCGGTCACGGAGGTCTCCGGTGCGGCCCTGTTCGGGGCCCTCGCGTTCGCGGTGCTGGACTGGCTGCTGTTCCACCCGGAGCAGGACGTGCAGGACGTGGTCGAGCAGGCGCTCGTCGTCGTCGGCGGCTGACGGGGCGGGCGCGGACCGGGCCCGCGGGCCGGTGTCGGAGGGTGGCCCTACGCTGGCCCGAGCCCGCCTCCAGGAGGACAGATGAGCACGCCCACGCCCGCCCGTGCCGACGCCCACGACCTCATCCGCGTGCACGGCGCGCGCGAGAACAACTTGCAGGACGTGAGCGTCGAGCTGCCCAAGCGGCGGCTGACGGTGTTCACCGGGGTGTCGGGCTCGGGCAAGAGTTCGCTGGTGTTCGGCACGGTCGCCGCGGAGTCGCAGCGGCTCATCAACGAGACGTACAGCGCGTTCGTCCAGGGGTTCATGCCGACGCTGGCCCGTCCGGACGTCGACGTCCTCGACGGCCTGACCACCGCGATCATCGTCGACCAGGAGCGCATCGGCGCGAACCCGCGCTCGACGCTCGGCACGGTCACCGACGTGCACGCCATGCTGCGGATCCTGTTCAGCCGGCTCGGGCAGCCGCACATCGGCTCGTCGCAGGCGTTCTCGTTCAACACCCCGACGGTGCACGCGAGCGGTGCGATCTCCGTGGAGCGCGGTGCCAAGCGCGCCGAGAAGGTGACGTTCGAGCAGATCGGCGGCATGTGCCCGCGGTGCGAGGGCATGGGCTCCGTCACGGACGTCGACCTCACCGCGCTGTACGACGACGGCAAGTCGCTCGAGGAGGGCGCGCTGACCGTCCCCGGGTACACGACGGACGGCTGGTACGGCCGGATCTTCCGGGGCAGCGGGTTCTTCCCGGCGGACAGGCCGATCCGGGAGTTCACCGACAAGCAGCTGCATGCGCTGCTGCACAAGGAGCCGACGAGGATCAAGGTCGACGGCATCAATGTCACCTACGAGGGTCTGATCCCGCGCATCCAGAAGTCGTTCCTGTCCAAGGACGTCGACGCGATGCAGCCGCACATCCGGGCGTTCGTCGAGCGCGCGGTGACGTTCACGACGTGCCCGGACTGCGACGGCACCCGCCTCAACGAGGGGGCCCGCTCGTCCCGGATCGCCGGGCTCAACATCGCCGACGTGTGCGCGATGCAGGTCACCGACCTCGCGCGGTGGATCCGGACCCTCGACGGGACCGGGGACGCGTCCGAGGGGGCCGCGGTGGCGTCGGCGACGGTCGCGCCGCTGCTCACGGCCCTGCGCGAGACCCTCGACTCGTTCGTCGAGATCGGCCTGGGCTACCTGTCGCTCGACCGGCCGTCGGGCACGCTCTCGGGCGGTGAGGCGCAGCGCACCAAGATGGTCAAGCACCTGGGCTCGTCGCTCACGGACGTGACCTACGTGTTCGACGAGCCGACCATCGGGCTGCACCCGCACGACGTGGCCCGCATGAACGACCTGCTCCTGCGGCTGCGCGACAAGGGCAACACCGTGCTCGTCGTCGAGCACAAGCCCGAGGCCATCGTGATCGCCGACCACGTCGTCGACCTCGGGCCCGGAGCCGGGACCGCGGGCGGGCACGTCGTGTACGAGGGCACGGTCGACGGGCTGCAGGCATCCGGCACCCTCACGGGTCGTCACCTCGGCTACCGCGCGTCGCTCAAGCCCGAGGTCCGCGCACCGCGCGGTGCCGTCGAGATCCGCGGTGCATCGACGCACAACCTGCAGGACGTCGACGTGGACGTGCCGCTCGGTGTGCTCGTCGTCGTCACGGGCGTCGCGGGATCCGGCAAGAGCTCGCTGGTCCACGGGTCGTTCGCGAGGCGCGACGGTGTGGTGACGATCGACCAGGGCGCGATCCGCGGGTCGAGGCGCTCCAACCCGGCGACCTACACGGGCCTGCTCGAACCGGTCCGCAAGGCCTTCGCCAAGGCGAACGGCGTCAAGCCCGCGCTGTTCAGCGCCAACTCGCAGGGGGCGTGCCCGGTCTGCAACGGCGCCGGG
This sequence comes from Actinomycetes bacterium, assembly GCA_023424135.1. Taxonomy (GTDB): domain Bacteria; phylum Actinomycetota; class Actinomycetes; order Actinomycetales; family Cellulomonadaceae; genus Cellulomonas. Next base: position 3,955 of record JAFAEH010000285.1, read on the forward strand.
GTCATCTACACCGACCTCGCGATGATGGCCGGGGTCTCGACGACGTGCGAGGTCTGCGAGGGGCGCCGGTTCCAGGCCGAGGTCCTCGAGTACCACCTCGGCGGGCGTGACATCGCCGAGGTCCTCGCGCTGCCCGCCGCCGACGCGGCCGCCTACTTCGCGCAGGGCGAGTCACGCGTGCCCGCGGCGCTCGCGATCGCCGAACGGCTCGTCGACGTCGGCCTCGGGTACGTCACGCTCGGCCAGCCGCTGACCACGCTGTCCGGCGGCGAGCGTCAGCGGCTCAAGCTCGCGACGCACCTCGGGGAGAAGGGTGGGATCTACGTGCTCGACGAGCCGACGACCGGCCTGCACCTCGCCGACGTCGCGAACCTGCTCGCGCTGCTCGACCGGCTCGTCGACGCCGGTAAGTCCGTCGTCGTCATCGAGCACCACCAGGCCGTGATGGCCCACGCGGACTGGGTCATCGATCTCGGCCCGGGCGCCGGTCACGACGGCGGGCGCGTCGTGTTCGAGGGGACCCCCGCCGACCTCGTCGCCGACCGCTCGACCCTGACCGGGCAGCACCTCGCGCGGTACGTCAGCGCGTGACCCGGGCGCGTGCGTGCGCGCGCCACGTCCGCACGCCGACCGCGGCCAGCGCGAGGACGGCCACCGCCGCCAGGACGACGACGTCCGGGACGCTCGCGCCCAGGCGCGCGGCGCCGCTCTCGATCCGGTACTGCGTGGGCAGCGGCAGCAGGCCGGGGATCTCCGGGTCGCGGGCCAGCACCAGCAGCAGCACCCCCAGGGCGACGGACAGGGCACCGGCGACGAGCGCGTGCCACGAGTTCTGCCACGACCCGACGGTCAGCACCCGCGGGGCGAGCACCCGGCGCAGCGGTCCCGACCAGCGCTTCCACGCGAGCGCGAGCAGCAGCAGGGGCAGGGCCATGCCCGCGGCGTACACCGCGAGCAGCAGGGCGCCGTACGCGGGGCCGGCACCCGCCGCGGCGAGCATGAGGACCGACCCGAGGATGGGCCCGGTGCACGCGCCCGCGACGCCGTAGGCCAGGCCCAGCACGTACACGGTCCACGGCCGACCGGTCCCGTCGTGCGCCGATCCGTCGCCCGCGACGCGCGGCACGCCGGGCAGGGGGACACCCGTGACCTGCAGGAGCCCGAGCACGACGACGACCAGGGCGGCGGTCGTCAGCAGCGCGCCGCGGTGCGCGACGAGGAGCGCACCGACCGTGCCCGCGAGCACGCCCATCGGGACGAGCGTCGTCACCAGACCGAGGTAGAACACACCCGTGCGGGCGACGAGCCGTCCCGGGTCGGTGAACGCGTAGGCGAAGAACGCGGGCAGCAGCAGCGCCGAGCACGGCGACAGCAGGCTCAGCAGCCCGCCGAGGAACGCCCCCAGGTACCCGACGTCCACGTCGTCACTCCTGCGCGGCGGCGAGCTGCGCGTCGATGGCCTGGCGGAACACCTCGACCGGCTGGGCGCCCTGCACCACCTGGTCGCCGACGACGAACGTCGGGGTGGACGTGATGCCGAGCGCGCTGGTCTGCTGCGCCTCGCGCGCGACGGCCTGCGTGAGGGCCGGGTCGTCGAGCGCCGCGTCGAATGCCTCGACGTCGAGCCCCTCGACCTGGCCGGCGAGCGCGACGAGCGTCTCGCGCGAGTGGTCACCGGCGCCGCTGTACGTGTGGTGGTAGACGACGTGCGCGTACTCCCAGAACAGGTCCTGCTCGGCGGCGGCGCGCCCGGCGACCGCGGCCTGCACCGACTCGACGCCGAGCACGGGGGCGTCGCGCCACTCGAACCGCACCTTGCCGGTGTCGATGTAGTCGCGCACCAGCTCGGGCAGCGTGACCTCGGAGAACGCACCGCAGTACCCGCACCGGAAGTCCGCGTACTCGATGATCACCACGGGTGCGTCGACGTCGCCCATGGCCAGGGGGTCGCCCTCCTCGCGCCGCGGGAGGTCGGACAGGTCCCGTGTCGCCGAGACCGTGCCCACGGACCCGGTGTCCGCCGCCGTGCGTCCGGCGTCGCGCTGCAGCGCCGCGCCCAGCGCCGTGCCGAGGCCGAACGCGACGAGCACCGCGACGACGACGGCCGACGTCGACCAGGGCGCACGGCCCCTGCCTCCCGCGGGCGCGGGTGCGGCGGGTGCGGTGGGGGTCGTCATCGAGTCCTCCGGGTCGGGGGGTGCGTCACGACGTCGTCGTGACGTCGGGCGGTCACGCCTGCATCGCGCTCGTCGTCGTGGTGGTGACGCCGTCGCGACGTCGGTTGTCGGTGACGCCGCGTGTCGCGCTCGTCGTCGTGCCGTCGTGGCGTCGTGCCGCGTCGGCCCCGGAAGCCCACCACCCCACCACCCCCGGACGCAACCCCGTCCCGTCCTCCCCGCCCCCACCCCCGTCCCGGGCCGCCGAACTCGGACTTTGGCGGCTCATGGCGCCTCAGAAGCCGCCAAAGTCCGAGTTCGGCGAGGGATGGGAGGTGGGGAGTGGGGGAGGGATGAGGGGGTGGGAGGGTGCGGGACAGCGGAAGAGGGGGAGGGCGGAAGGGGGGAGGGCGGTGAGGACGGGTGTGACCACCCGAAAGGCGGACGCGCGTCCAGGTCGCTTTTGTCTAGTTTGGGTGAATGGCGATCGCAGTCGAGCGCCCCTACCGGAGCCACGGTGCGCGTGGCGCGGCCCACCACGCGCGCGACCCCGACTGGCACCGGCCCCCGCAGCACACCCGCGGGGCGCGCACCACGCACGCGGTGCGGCACTCCGCGGGGCGTCGACGGCGGCACGTGTGGCGTGACCTCGCGGTCGCCCTGCTCGTGGTAGCGCTCGCCGCGGTGGTCGTCGTGGGGCTGCTGCACGCCGACCCCGACCTGCGTGCCGCCGTCGTCGACCTGCTGCGTGACGTCGAGGTGGGCGCCCGTGAGCGTGTGGCCGCGCTCGTGCAGCGCTGACACGAACCCGTCGGTCCGTCGTCGGGTCGTCGGGGCGGCCGGTCAGGAGCGCAGCTCGACGCCGATCTGCACCGCGTCGAGCTCGGCGAGCGCGCGGTCGAGCGTCGAGGACGGGTACGTGCCGAGGTCGCGCAGGCGCAGCAGCTCGTCGCGCTGCGCCTGCAGGACCGTGACCAGCAGCCGCGCGCCGACGAGGCGGTCGCGCGCGTGCTCGTCGTCGTCGGCGTCGACCGCGGCGTCGATGACCGCCAGCCGGCGCTGCGCCTGCTCGAGCGCACGCTCCGGGTAGGGCGTGCCGTCGGGCTGCGCGAGCGACGGGTCGTCGAGCCGGGCGACGGCCGCGCGCCGCAGCTCCGCGTGCAGCGCGGTCAGCGCGGTGTCGTCGTCGACGTCGCGCCCCGTCAGGCCCAGCCGACGCGTGACCCACGGCAGCGTCCCGCCCTGCACGACGAGGGTCCCGGCCGCGACGACGAACGCCACCAGGACGAGCAGCGAGCGCTGCGGGGTGTCCGACGGCAGCGACTGCGCGGCCGCGAGCGTCACGGCGCCGCGCATGCCCGCCCACACCAGCACGACGCCCTCGCGGGCACCGAACCGCTCAGCCGTCAGGTAGTCGATGTCCGCGATCTTGCGACGCACCCGCCGGCCCACGGCCTCGACGCGGCCGTCGCGGGCGGCGTCGGAGGTGCCGTCCGCACCGGTGGGGTCGGGACGCACCCGCAGGAACGCCGTCCCGGGCCCGCCGCGCGGCGGGCCCGGCAGGTCGCCCGTGTCGAGGCGTTCCTGCGCCTGCGTGAGCCAGTCGCGCAGCTGCGGGTTGCGGTCCGCGCGGCGCGCGAGCTCCCACACCGACCAGGAGATGAACGCCGTGCGCACCGCCATGACCAGCGCGGCCGTCAGGACCCCGAGCCCGAGCGCGACCCACAGGCTGCCGTGCGCCTCCCGCACGTCCAGCACCAGGCCGAACAGCGACAGGCCCATGAGCAGGAACACCGCACCCTCGAGCAGCAGCTCGACCGTGCGCCAGACGGCGTGCTCGGCGACCCGGTCGCGGGCCCGCAGCGCGCGTGGTGCGTGGTGCCCGGTGACCAGGCCGGCGGTGACGGCCGCGACCAGCCCGGACGCCCCCAGGTGCTCGGCCGGCAGGTACGCGACGAACGGCACGACGAACGAGATCGCGACGTTCGACGTCGTCTGCTGCACGTGCCCGCGGGCCCACACGTGCAGGCGACCCACGACGTACCCGACGACGACGGCCACGACGACCGCGAACACGAAGTCCCCCGCGACACCCCACAGCGACACCGTGCCGGCGGTCGCGACGATTGCCGAGCGCAGCAGCACGAGCGCCGACGCGTCGTTGAGCATCGACTCGCCCTCGAGCACGGTGACGATCCGGGGGGACACCCCGGCCTTGCGGACGATCGACGTCGCGACGGCGTCGGTCGGGCTGACGACGGCGCCGATCGCGATGCCCGTGGCGAGCCCGATGTCCGGCAGGAGCGCGTCCAGCGTGAACCCGACGGCGACCGCCGAGACCACCACGAGGACGACCGAGAACGCCGAGATCGTGCGCAGGTCACGGCGGAAGTCCATCGTCGGCATGTTCGTGGCCGACGAGTACAGCAGCGGCGGCAGGACGACCCCGAGGATCCACTCGGGCTCGATCTCGATCTCCGGTACCGCAGGCAGGAAGCTGACGGCGATGCCCACCGCCACGAGCAGCAGCGGTGCGGCCACGCCCACCCGCGGGGCGAACGTCGTGACCGCGACGATCACGAGCACCGCCAGGACGGCAGCGGCGAGCAGGTCCATGCGTCACCTCGGTTCGGGTCGGCGGGTGTCGCCCGGCAGCGACACGCCGAACCTACGACACGCGGCAAGGCGCCCGCTGTGCGCGGCGTGCTCAGCGCGGGTCGTGCTGCGCCGACGCGTCCACGGCCTCGGCCTGGCGGGCGGGCCCGACGGCCAGCCGGTTGACGACGTACAGCACGACGCCGATGCCGAGCAGCAGGCCCGCGCGCGCGTAGACGTCGGCGGCCCGGCCCGTCAGCGGGGACGCGAGGACGAGGGAGACGACGGCCCCGAGCGCGGGCGCCCACGTCGGTGCCCGGAACCCGCGCGGCTCGTCGCCGTGGACCTGCTCGTCGTCGCGCGCAGGTCGCCGCCGCAGCACCAGCACCGAGACGTTCACGACCGCGAACACCAGCAGCAGGAGCAGCACGGTCGTGTCCGCGAGGCCCGACAGGTCGCCCGTGCTCACCAGGGTCAGCGCGACCACGGTCGTGAAGGCGATCGCCACCCACGGTGTGCGCCGGCGCCGCTCCACGCGTCCCAGCCAGCGCGGCACGATGCCCTCGCGGGACATCCCGTAGACCACGCGCGAGGCCATGATCATGTTGATCAGCGCGGTGTTCGACACCGCGACCAGCGCGATGAGCGCGAACAGCCACGGCGGGAAGACGAGCCCCGCGACGCGGACCACCTCGAGCAGCGGACCCGTGGACTCCGCGAGCGTGTCGGTCTCCACGAGCATCGACGTCGTGAAGGCGACCGCGAGGTAGATGACGCCCGTGATCGCGATGCCGCCGAACAGCGCACGCGGGAAGTCGCGGCGCGGGTGGCGGCACTCCTCGGCAAGGTTCACGGAGTCCTCGAAGCCCAGCAGCGCGTAGAACGCGAGCGCGGTGCCGCCGAGGACGGCCATCCACGCCGGACCGTCCGTCGTCAGGGTCATCGCGCGGCTCGGGTCGCCCTCACCGGCCAGGAACGCGCGGGCCCCGATGACGAGGATCACGACGAGTCCGGTCACCTCCACGGCCGTCAGGACGAGGTTGACGCGCACCGACTCGGAGATGCCGATCGCGTTGACCACGGCGATGACCAGCACGAACACCCACGCTGCGGCGAGCGTCGGGAACGTCACGAGCTCGGCCAGGTAGTCCCCGCCGAACGCGCGCGCCGCCGCGCTCGCGCTCGTGATGCCGCTCATCAGCACCGCGAACGCAACCATGAACGTCAGGAACGGCCGCCCGAACGCGCGCTGCGCGTACACCGCCGCACCGGCCGCACGCGGGAACCGGCCGACGAGCTCCGCGTACGCGGTCGCCGTCAGCGCGGCGAGCGCGAACGCCACCACGAACGGGATCCAGATCGCCCCGCCGACCTGGCCCGCGACCTTGCCGGTGAGCGTGTAGATGCCCGCGCCGAGGATGTCCCCGACGACGAAGACCAGGAGCATCCGGCGCCCCACGGTGCGCCTGAGCGCGGGTGCCGGTGCGGTGGTGGCGTCGGCCATGACGACCTCCGGGCGGTCCGGCGGCCGGGTGGGCCGCGGCTGCCGTCAGTGTGGCCCCGCGTCGCGGGGTGCGCGCGCCGAGCGTGCGGGCCGCGGTCGTCGGCCGGTCGCGCCCGGGTCGTGCTCTCACCGCGCGGGGGAGCCGGGACGCACCTACGCTCGGTGCTCCGGCGACGTGGCCCGGTGGGTGCGGATCGCCGTCGCGCTCCGCCGTGGGTCGTCGTCGCCCGACCACGACCGTCCGGCCCCGGGCCGGTGCGAAGGAGGACAGCCATGAAGGGCAAGCTCGCGTTCGTCGTCGGCGCCGGTGTCGGCTACCTGTTCGGCACCCGTGCGGGGCGCCAGCAGTTCGAGAAGATCAAGTCGTGGGCGTCGGACACGTGGCACGACCCGCGCGTCCAGGGCTACGTGAAGGACGCCGAGCACGCCGCGACGGACTTCGCGCGCACGCAGGGCGTCGCGCTCAAGGACAAGGCCGTCGCGACGGCCAGGGCGACGTTCTCCGGTGACGGCTCGGACACCACGGACGCGCCGCCGGCCGGGTCCGCGTGGGAGCCGACGGACGGCCCCCTCGTCGACGCCGACGACGCCCACCCGGACGACCTCCCCCGCTGACCCCACCCGACCCCCGTCCCGCCCCGCTCCGCTGGGTCGGGTGTGAGGGGTTGCCGCCGTCCGGCGACGGCAACCCCTCACACCCGGGGACCTCGCCGTGGGTGTCGCCGCCGGTGGGGAGGTGCGCGCCGGCTGGGTCGGGGACGTCGCGGGTGGCAGGGTGGGGGCGTGGGTGTCGAGCATCTGGTGGTCATGGGCGTCTCGGGGACCGGCAAGTCGACCGTCGGGCAGGCACTCGCCGACCGGCTGGGCCGCCCGTTCCTCGAGGGTGACGCGTTCCACCCGGAGGGCAACGTCGCGAAGATGAGCGCAGGGACCGCGCTGACCGACGACGACCGCTGGCCGTGGCTGCGCACGCTGCGCGACGAGATGAGCACGCACGCCGACGCCGGGGAGTCGACCGTCGTCGCGTGCTCCGCGCTGCGGCGCGTGTACCGGGCGGTGCTGCGCGAGGCGCACGGACGCGTGCGCTTCGTGCTGCTCGACGTGCCGGCCGACGCGCTGCACGAGCGCATGACCCGCCGGTCGCACTGGATGCCGCCGAGCCTGCTGGAGTCGCAGCTCGCGACGCTCGAGCCTCTGCAGGCCGACGAGGACGGTGTGACCGTCCCGGTGCACGGTGGCCCCGACGCCGTCGTCGCCGAGGCCCTGCGCGCCCTGACCTGACCGCCCCCCGGCGACCCGCATGCGGGGACGTGGGGTCGACGCCTGGTCCGGAGCGTGGCGCGACCTCGACGTCGTCATCCTGCCCGGTGCGGCCCAGGGTGGCCGGTCGCCCGCGTGCACGGAACACGTCGGCGAGGCAGCGGGACCCCGCATCGTTCGCCGCCGTACGTCCGTACAGGCACCGCATCCGGCATCGGCGGGACGACGACCGTCGGAGGGCCGGGAACGTGCGCATCGAGAACAGCCAGGACGTCGCCGGCCTGGTAGATGCGCTGACCGCGAAACCGGCCGCCTGCGCGCTGCACGATGCCGACCCGTTCGAGATCGCTGAGCGCAGTGCCCGCGGTGGCCCGCGCGATGCCCAGCGCGTCCATGACGAAGCCGGGGGTGACGACGGGCTGGTCGACGAGAAGCTCGATGACGCGATGCACGCTGGAGTCCGCGCGCAGCCGGTGCACGTACGCCGCCCAGCGGGTCAGCACCTCGTCGACCTCGGCGAACGTCGCGTCCGCGATCTGCACCGCGTCGAGGACGGCGTGCAGCAGGTACGTCAGGTACTCGCCGCGTGCGGCGGCGAGCACCGTCGGCTCCTGCGCGCCCGGTCGGAATGCCGTGAGGGCTGACACGTATCCGCGCACGTCGTCGCGCAGGACGAGCGACAGTGGCAGGACTCCGTGGTCGACGAGACCGGAGCGCGCCAGGACGGCGTGGAAGAGGGCGCGTCCGGTGCGGCCGTTGCCGTCCGCGTAGGGGTGCACCGTCTCGAACTGGGCGTGGACGAGAGCGGCGGCGACGAGTGGCGGGTCCCCTGTGGTCCGGACGTAGCGGAGCAGGTCGTCCATCAGCGGCCCGATCTCGTCGCAGGGCGGGGCCACGTACTGCGCAGTCAGGGGCGAACGTCCGCCGATGTACACCTGCTCCTCCCGGTAGGCGCCGAAGGCGTGTCCGGGCAGCAGGGTGTCGTGGACACGGTGGATGTCGTCGTGCGACCACTCTGCAGCGGCGAGCCTGGTGACGGCGTCCGCCATCGCGTCGATGTTGCGCAGCACCTCGTGCGACGTCGTGCTCGTGCCCTGCACGCCGTCGAGCCGGGCCGCCAGGACGTTGCGCGGTGTGTCGCGCAGGCCCTCGATCCACGACGACGCGATGGACTCCGAGCGCAGGAGAGTGGCGTACAGCAGCCGCCGGGGACGGTCCCGGAGCTTCTGCCCGAGGGTGGCGACGCGGACCGAGGCGTCGGCGACGAGCTCGGCGAGCTCGGGATCCACCACGGATCGCGACACGGGCATGAGCGAAGGGTGGTAGCGCAGGTAGTGGCCACCCTCACGTTCGCGCCTGGTCGCGCCCTGGACGTCGGGCGGAACGGCGACACGCTCCCATCGACCCATGGCCACCCCTTCCCGTCGGCGACGGCGCCTGTGGTTAGTAAATCAGCAATTTGCCATCAACGGAGCTCTGTCCCTGCCGGTTTCTCGTGCGCGGGTGGGCGACGTCCGCACGGTCCTGACGTCGCCCGGGCGCGCGGGACGTCGGACAGGGTCGCGCCCGCGTGCGGTGGCAGCGTGTCAGAGCGCTCGCTCAGCGCCCGGGGCCAGGCGCGAGCCGGTCGAGGGACCAGCGCAGCAGCTCGCCCGACGCCCGGCGGTACCAGTCGCCGAACTCGCCGGTGTACCCGCGGGGCTCGGGCTCCACGTGCAGGATCGCGCTCATGTACATCCGGTACAGCAGCAGACGTACGCGGGCGTCGGGGGAGTCGAGGTCGAGGGCCCCGCCGCCGTCGCGGTAGCCCGCGAGCAGCCCCGGTGCGACGTCCGCGTGGCCGAACTGGTCGGCCCCGACGAGCTCCATGAGCGGATCGGCCCACAGCGCACGCTCGGGGTCGATGACGCCGACGAGCGCGCCGTGCTCGTCGAGGAACAGGTTGCCCGGCCACAGGTCGCCGTGGACCAGCACGGGCGTGGTCACCTGCGCGAGCGCGTCGTGGTGACGGGCCAGCGCGGCGCGGATCTCGTCGGCGGGCACGTCGACGCCCCAGTGCGCGGCGTCGTCGAGGATCGCCCCGACCAGGCGCCCGAACGCGACGGGCCACGTGTCGCCGTGCAGGCGCGCGCCCGGCGGGTCGTCGTCCCCACCCGCGCGGTCGACCGCGCCGACGTACCCGAACCGCTCACCCGTCACGGTGTGCAGCCGCGCCATGAGCGACCCCAGGTCGCGTTGTGCCCGTGCGGCGCGCGGGTCCTCGTCGACCGTTCCCAGGCCCGCGTCGTCCCACGGCGTGCCGGGCAGGAACGACGCGACGACGACGTCCCCCGGCAGGTCGGTCCGCGAGCCGTCGAACCGCAGCAGGCGCGGCATGAGCAGGTCGGGGCGGTCCGCGACCAGCGCGTACACGAGAGCCTCGGTGCGCACGAGGTCGTGCTCGTACGTCATGAGCCGCTCGGACGCGGTCGGTGCGGTCTTGACGACGACGGTCGTGCCGTCGTCGAGCCGCACGCCGTGCGTGGTCGCGAACATCCCTCCCGTGAGCTGCCGCGCCCCCACCGGAACCCCGAGCGGTGCGACGACGCGGCGCAACGCGTCGAGGGTGGCGGTGTCGACCGCGGCGGTGTCGACGGTGGCGGCGTCGACGGGGGACGGAGGCGCGCTGCTCACGGTCGTCACCCTAGGGGCGCCGGCACCGCCGTCCGCGGGCCGGACGGCCCACGCGCCGCGCGTCACGGTGCGGGCGGCTCCGTGATGCGGTCGGCGAGCTCGCCCGCCGCGACCGCGGCACCGGCGGTCGGGGTCAGGG
>JAFAEH010000161.1 GCA_023424135.1 Actinomycetes bacterium
CGACTCTCTTGTTGGTCATCCTCCTCGCGGTGGGCGCGTCCATCGGCATGCAGGAGGCCAATGCGCAGGGCACCGAGCGCGCATATGCGCCGGAGGATCTGCGGGTGCTGTCCCGATCCGACCAGGCTCGTGTCATCCGCAAGGAGTACTCCGAGCAGTCACGCGGTCGTTCCTTGCCCGACGACCAGCTGGAGTTCTACCTCGCCCAGGTCAACCGCTCGAACTGGAAGTTCAGCGACATCAAGCAGGACATCGCCAGATCGCTGGTGGGCAGCGGGGGGCCGCCAGCGCATCCGAACGAGCCGACCAGGTCCGTTGCCTGCGCCAGTGACAATTATCGCTACCGGGAATGCCGTACCGGATTCCCGGGTTCGGCCGCATTGGCACAGAACGTTTCGAAGACGCAGTGCATCGAGGGAACGAACTGGGGCAGCCGCAACGGCGTCGTCTGGGTGGACAAGGGATGTCAGGGGCGCTTCATTCCCGCCGCCGCTGCCATGGACAGGGTGGTTTGCGAGAGCAGGTACGGGCGATACGCCGAGTGTCGAACCGGTTTCACGACCGGCGTGCGGCTCGTCCGCCAACTTTCTTCCACCCATTGCGTGGAGGGCCGGAATTGGGGGCAGCGCCCCGGCGTGGTGTGGGTCAGGAACTCGTGCGCCGCCGAGTTTTCGCGCGCCCCCGGGATGGTGGCTCCCGATACCGGCTCGAACTACACGGTGACCTGTGTCAGTGACCGTGGGCATGACCGCACCTGCGAATGGGACAGCAGTCGAGGGTTGCCGGTCCTGGTCCAGCAGATTTCCGGTGCATCGTGCGTGGAAGGACGCACGTGGCGCTACGAGGCCGGCCGGATCTGGGTCATGCAGGGATGCGGTGCGCGGTTTGGCGTGTCCGGACAGGCTGCCCAGCCGACCTACAGCGTCGAGTGCACCAGCGCACGAACTGGTACCACCACCTGGTGCAACTGGGAAGCCCATCGTGGCCCCCCTGCCTTGGCCCGGCAACTGTCCGGCCATCGCTGTGTGGAGGGGAGCACGTGGGGGCATGTGCCCGCACGCGGCATCTGGGTCACGGATGGATGCAGTGCGAGGTTCGCGCCCCGTCGTTGACCGGGCACTGCATTCCTCCGCGATCACCCGGTCGCCGAGGCGCTTTCTTTCCTGTCGTGGTCGCGTTTACCGAATACCCGAAAGTTAACTGTACGGTTTCGCCGGATGGCGCGTGTCCATGCTGCGTCAGTACGAGAAGGCCTCGTTCGTCCATGAGTGGGTGCTCAATGAGATTGATGATCCTCCTGATGGCAGCATTGGCGCTGCAAGGCCTGCCTGTTGCAGCGATCCATGCATCCGATACGCCCGTCCGGATTCCGTTGAAGCATGTCGACTCCGATGCACAAGGCGATGATCCGGACATGCTTGGCATCATGCTCGGGCTCAATGATGGACCGCCGCGCCTGCTCCAGTTCGACACCGGGTCGGATGCGCTCAATATCCAGGCTGACAGTGGTATTGGCGGCGTATCACCTGTGGTTGGTGCGGAACCCGAAAAGTACGGATACGGGGACGGCAGCTACGGATACTGGCAGCAGAAGATCCGGTTCGACAGCATCTCGTTCTACGATCCCGGCAGGCCCGGGCGCCCGGTCGCGACGTTTGGCGGAGGGCACGTGGGCAATCAGGTGCTGGAGATGGTCTACACCAGGGACTATCACGCCTTCGGGGAGAAGGAGGTGTCTCGCCAACCAGTTGGCCAGGATGATGAAGGCACCGCCCTGTACGCGGATCTGGCCTATCGCCGGAAGCTGCAGAACGGTGAACCTGGCGAATACGGAGCGTTCTACGGAACGTTCGGGGCGTCCGACGCCATCGGCAGCGAGATCGAAACCAGCCCCCTGGGCGGCCGGACGCACAGTGGCTACGTGATCGCGGCCAACGCCAATCTGGATTCGGGCAAGACGCCGGGGTGCGCGCCGTGCCTGATCGTCCACCTGACACCGGCCATCCGCGCGCAGTTCACGGCGCTGGTGCCTTGGGGAAACCTTGCTGACAGGGACGACTCGGACCGGCTGCGGTTTCCGCAGTCTGGCGCGAATGCTTCCTACATGTACGAGGGCGAGTATGCGTACAGCATCTCGTTCAAGGCTGGAAAGGCGAAGCGGACCGTGGAATTTCGGGGGGCGATCCTGTTCGATACGGGGACGACGAACTTCCTCTTCCCCTCCGCCACAAACGTGCTCGAAAGACTCCGCGCGAAGGGATACAACCTGAAGGAAAATGAGGATGGGGAGGTTGACTTTGCCATCAGCGGGTCGGTTCACGCATACGATCAGCTGAGCTACGAAGACATCGATATCTCCCGCCTCGACGATGAGGACGAGGGTGACGGCATCACCGTCGGAATTCCATTTTTCCAGGCAAACACGGTTGTTTACGATCTGGCGAACAGGACGACAGGATATTCGCCGTTCTTCGTCACGGTGGACGACTACACGACGGATGGAGTTGGAGACGTCCGTACCCGGTTGGACCACGTGACCGACGAAATGGGAAGCCAGGGCTGGCTGGGACTTGCCGGGGTAATTCGGGGCAGCAGGGAGTTCAGGATCGGCCAGGGCGCGGTCGTGCGGATGACGGGCGCCAATGTCTATACGGGGGCAACGATTGTCGAGCCGGACGCGAATCTCTACCTGGCCGGACCCGCTGACATCGGGCAGTCTGAGAGGGTCGTGGTTGACGGTACGCTCAACATCGAACAGAAGGGCGGCTACGAAAGGCTCTGGGGAGTTGTCGGGGCGGGCGACGAGGTGGCAATCCGCAGCCTTGGCGGTAAGGGCAGCCTGTACATCGGAGATCGCAAGCTGACGCTTACCGCGGCGGATGCCCGGTTCGAAGGCGACATTTCCGACGTCGATGACAACGGCAACAGCATGGGTGGACGACTGTCCATCATCGGCGGGAAACAGGAACTGGCGGGGGAGAACGGATACACGGGCGTCACCATCGTAGGCAGCGGCGCGGAGTTGCGCGTCACCGGCTCCCTCGCCGGGGATGTGCTCGTTCGGGGGGCGCTGCATGTGGAGGGGGACGTTGCGGGGCAGGTCACCATCGAAAGTGGTGGCGTGCTGACCGGCTCCGGCAAGGTGGGAAGGCTCATGGTTGGTGCCGGTGGCAGGAGCGAACTGGCGCCATCGTCGGGTCGGCGCTGAAAGCGCCACCCTTACCCGGGAGTGCGTGTTCAGGAGCCCGGCTGCATTTTACGGGCTTGGGCTATCGGAAGGATGTGACCAATGCAGCCACAGGCAAGACTCACCAGTGAGTGCACAAGTGCGCGGGTTGGCACCACCACGTGGTGCGGGTGGGAAACCCGCCGGGGTAACCCGGTGCTGGCCCAGGATCATTCCGCTCGCCGCTACGTCGAGGGGCGCACGTGGGGGCATGTACCAGCACGGGGCATCTGGGTAGCGGATGGATGCAGTGCGAGGTTTTCGAGGTGAGGACGCAGCGGATGGATCGGCCTGTACAGCAGCGTGTCGCGAGGCCGCATGCAGCGGCGAGCCGGGTGCGCCCCGGGGCGGTGTCGAAGCGGTCAATTCCGATCCTGCTGATCGCCGCGGGGGTGATGTCGATTCCGGCGGGACTCCGCGCCGGAGACACGCCGGGAAGCAACACCGGCTACCTCTGGCCGGAGGGCACGGCGCTGGAGCGGGTGACGTTCAGCCTGACCCCGTTGGTGGATCCCGGGAGGATGTCGAACATCTTCTGGAGCAACCAGTTCGACTTCACGGGAGGGCAAACCGCTTACACGGGCATGCAGAGCAATGGCGGTGCGCCACGCCAGTTCCTGTTCTCGGTCTGGGATGCGGTTGAATCGCGCCCGGGATCCCGCGGCAGCAACTGCGAAGCGTTCGGTGGAGAGGGGGAAGGGCAGCACTGCACCATCCTGCACGAGTGGTGGGAGGGGCAGGAATTCGTGTTCGATGTCGAGCACGAGGGTGACCGCTGGTTCCGGGCAACCGTCACCGAGGTCTCCAGCGGGGTCTCGTTCCGGATTGGCAGCATCCGCGCCAGTTCATCCCGCATCTCCGGGGAGGGCATGTCCACCTGGACCGAATACTTCGAGTGGAACGATGACAGCGCGACCTGCCTGAACCAGCCCTATTCGCGTGTACTGGTCAAATGGCCGCGCGGTGACGGCGGTGCAGTGCGTGCGCGCCTCGATGCGAGCAAGGCCAGCGATACATGCAGTCACGACAGCCGCATCGAAACGCTGGCCGACGGAGTTCTACAGACCAACGCCATCGGCAATTCCAGACGCGGCAACGTGACCATCGCCGGTGGCGATTGCCTGGACGCCTCCGGTGGTGCGGACAGCGGCACCGAGGCGATCACCTACGCGTGCAACCGGCAGGACAATCAGGCATGGGTGTACGCTCGCGACGGCAGCCTGCAGCTCCGGCAAGGGCTGTGCCTGGACGTGGCCAATGCCGCCCGCGCCGCGGGCTCGCCGGTGATCGTGTTTGAATGCAATGGCGCCGACAACCAGCGTTGGACGCATGCTGGCGGGCAGCTCAAGGGGCTGGGCTCAGGGTTGTGCCTGACCGCGCACGATGGCGACCCACTCACCGTGGAGCCTTGCGCCGAGGGCACCAGTCAGCAGTGGCGGCTGCCGTAGGCGGCTGTGGCGGAATGGCGAGGTGGCGTACCTCGCTCACCTTGGCCTGCTCAATCTCTGACGATCTCGATCCGAAGCAGCAGCGTCCTGCCGTCCGGGCGCACGATCCGGACCGGTAGCAGTCCCCTTGCATCTTCGGGAATCCGCAATCCGAAGCGCCGATCACTGCCGACGTGCAGGACCTGGCCTGCTGCTTCGATCCTTGCGTCAGCCGGTGCTGTGCCCTCGATTACGCTGCCGGCGCTTGCGCGCGTGGGCAGGGCGATCTCGCTGCCGGGCACGGTGACCCCTGGGGTATTCCGGCGTGGTGGCTGATCCAGGGTCACGTTGTGCATGGGTGGCGAGGTGGTGGTGGCGGGCCTTGCGCTACAGGCGATGCCGGCAATGGGAAGAATGCCGGCGATCAGGCCGGCGGCGACGACACCTCGCAAGCGAGGTGCCGCCGTGCCTGCGCGTGTACGGTCAGAACTGCACCGAGAGGCTGATGTTAGCGCCATGGTCCCGTGACTCGTCGGCAAGTTGCCCGCTGTAGCCGAACTCCAGCAGGGTACTGCCGGTCAATCGGGCCGCAACACCGGCCTCGACCAGCACGGATGCATCCGCGATCGGCGCACCGCGCACGCCGAAGGCGTCGCTGCCGGAGAACGCAAGCAGGGTTTCCGGCGTGCGATCGCCGCCGGCGTGCCGGTAACCCACCATGCCGCGCAGGCTAAGCCAGTTCTGATCCTGTCTGGAACCCCGGAGGTTGGCATTGAAACGCAGTCCCGCCGTGCCGAGGTCGACCTTGCTGCTGGTACCAGGCGCGGACAGCGCGGCGTCACCTCCGAACTCGTCGATCGCGTCGTGCTTGACCCGCACATGGGCATACTGCAGGAACGGTTCGAATTCCCAGGCGTGGCGGTTGAAGTGGTAACCGGCTTCGACCACGGCCTGGCGGGTATCACCATCGAAGCGCACACGGTTCTGCTCGCTCAGACCCGGGAAGGCGACCAGGCGTTCGGTGTCGATCTCGTGCCTGGCGTAGAGCAGGCCGGCACGCAGGCCGAAGCCGCCCCAGGCGCCACCACCGTACAGGCCGGCATGAAGGGTATCGACATCGCCCTTGTGGCCGCGCAGGTCCAGGTCGGCGTCGGTGCGGCCGGTGCCGAGCAGGGCGCCCAGGCGCCAGCCGGCATCGAAGCGGTGATCGTAGCCGGCAAGCACGGCATGGCTGTCGTGCTCGATGCGACGCGCATTGCCGTCTCCGCCGACGTGGCCGCCGCTGCGATGGATCTCGGCCCACAGCCCGTGGCTGTGACTGTCGTGGCCTTGTGCAGCGAAACCATCCGTATCGGCACGGGCGCGGCGCAGCATCGCCTCGCGCGGCATCCGTCCGCTTTCCACCAGGGCCGAACGCAGGCTGGAATACAGTTCGCCCGAGAGCTGGTCGAAGGCGTCCAGCGCTTCTCCCGTGTTGAGCTGGAGCATGGGCAGCAGCAGCGGACTGGTATTACCCAGACTGTCCAGCGCGAGACCGGTTGAGGTCTGGTTCCAGGTGTCGGCCACCGAGGCGAACGAGGCACCACGCGAAACGCCGAGGTCCACCGCGAACGGCGAATACACCAGGTCGAAGGCCAGGAACGGCATGTCCCAGGTCGTGGTGTCCAGGCCCGCGAAGGCGCCCGAGACGCCACCGGCTGCGGACAGGATGCGGTAGTCGTGGCCCGGCGCGTACTGGTGGCCCTGCAGCCGCAGCGGAATCACGGTGCCGCCTTCCAGCGTCGCCGTTCCGCCCACTTCGATGAGATCCGATGCACCCGTCGACGACAGGTCGACGGTGTAGAACGAACCGGCAGCCTGCAGGTAGTTGCCGGTGATCCGCAGCGTGCCGATCGCGGATTCGAAGGCATCGCCGGGCGCGATGGTGCCGGCAATGGTGGTGCTGTCCAGCGTACCGTTGCCGCCGAGCCAGCCGCCCACCCAGGTACCGCCGCCGGCGATCGTGCCCTCGATGATGGCGTGACCGTTCTCGTAGACATTGAGGTCGCTGCCCTGCAGGCTGCCGTTGAGGAGGAAGACGCCGCCGGAGACCTGCACGTCGCCGGTCAGCGCGCTGTCGCCGTTGAACTCCAGCGTACCCGCATTCACCGACGCGCCGGCGAAGCTGTTGTCGCCGGACAGGCGCAGCCAGCCTGCGCCCTCCTTGAACAGGCGGCCTGGACCGGAGATCTGGTTGCTCCAGTCATCCCAGGCATTGCCTTCCCAGACCTTCGTCCCACCGGCGGCCTGATTCATGTTGACCACCGTATCCACGAGCAGCTGCCCGGGACCGTTGATCGCCATTTCCAGGTTGAGCAGGCCCCAGCCGAAGATCTCGTCGACGCCTTCCTCGCCCAGGTCGGTGGCGGTGGTGAACATCACGTCGCGGACCTGGGTAGAGGTGAGGTAGGGGAACCGCTCGAACAGCAGGCCCAGCGCGCCGGTCACGTGCGGCGTGGCCATCGAGGTGCCGTCCTTGTCGGCATACAGCGATTGCGGCATCTGCGGCGTATCGAGCACGCCGAGCGTTTCGCCCAGCGCGGTGGTGAACACGTTGGCCTGGGTCAGGTCGATGCCGACCGGGCTGTAGCGGGCCTGGATCTGCGCCAGCTGTTCCGCGGTGGCATTGGCCACGATGCGCTCGCGATAGGTCTCCAGGATTTCGTACGGGGTGTCTCCGGGAATGCCGTACAGCCTGGCCTCGGCCAGGGTCGCGGCCACGATGTTGAGCCGATCGCCCTCGTAGCCCGCCGGGACGAAGCTGGTGCTGGTGACATCCCGGCCGGGCGCGGCGATGCACCAGTCCTTGCTGGCGCCGCAGATGTTCGAAAAATCACTGCGTGACAGGTCGGGGTCGACGGCAACGACCGAGACCCAGTTGTCGGCCAGCTCCGGAATGAATGCCGGCAGCGATGCCTCCACGCTGGCGTGGGTGACGGTGCCGGTATCGTCACCGATACCAGACTCGTTGCCGGCGGCGAACACGAACAGCACGTCGTGGTCGCGAACGGCGCGGAGGGCAGCGTCGTACCAGACCTGGTTGGACTCCCGGCCCTGCGCGTACATCGTCGAGATGCCGGGGATGGTGTCCCCACCTTCCGGTGTGTAGTCATCGAACCTGGCGCCCAGTTCCGGTGATCCTGCCCAACTGTTGCTGATGGCGCGCACGCCCTGTTCTGCCATCGCATCGAAACCTGCGGCGACCAGGTTCGACTCGAAGGGAGTCGCCACCCATTGCGGCGGCAGCAATGCCAGCAGATCGTCGACGCTCAGCAGTTCCTGGAGATCGCCGACCTCCTGATAGCCGTTGTCGGGATCGCCAATGTACTCGTTGATGGAGTCCAGGATGCCGGCAAGATCCAGTTGGGAGGTACTGTCGAGCGCATAGCCGGAGGCCGCATGGAGGTCGGCTGCGAACGCCACGCCATGCATGCCCTGACCGTTGCGGCTGGCGGCGATGGTGCCGGCGGTGTGCGTGCCGTGGTCGCCGAACAGCAGGCGGCCGATGCCGCCATCGGCCGTCAGCGGCGTCGAGCCTTCGAATTCAACCGTGACCTGGACCGGATGCAGGCGACCGGAATCGGCGAATTCCGGGTGGGTCGCCAGGGTTCCGGTATCCATCACGCCGAGCCGGATACCGGCCCCCGTGAGTCCGCGGGCATAGGCATGGTGCGCGCCGATGGCGTACAGGCCCCAGTAGGCTTCGAATTCCTCGGTCTGCCAGCTGTCGGGGTCGCCGATCACGCCCGCCTTGGCTGTGTTCACGGTCGGGGCAGACTGCTTCGTGTTGCCGGTCGAGGTCGCCGTCGCTGAAATCCTGTCGACGCTCCGGTGTGAACCCGCCAGGGACGACAACGCGGAATCCAGCGGCGGAACCTGTAGGCCGGAATCAGTCTGCCCCGACACTTCGAAGACACGGGTGATCGTGGCATGGACCTCGTCGTGCTTCCGGTCCTGTGCCGCGGCGGGCTGCAGCGCCGAGATTGCCAAGCAGGCCGCGATCGCCGTCGTCAGGCGGGCGGGGGTGGGCAACGTGCGCCTGTCTTTCGATACATGCAGGCGGCGGTCGTGCTTCATGAGTCATGTTCTCCTGGGGTGAGGGACGTTCCGGGTCCACGACGATTGGATTCGCCGTTTCCTCCGGAAACAGGACAGTCCGAACCCCCGGTGTCCTGTCGTCGGCCCGATCCGCGAAACCCCGGATATCCCCATCAGGAACACGCACCATGCGCGCATTCCAGCGATTCCTCGCGCTGGCGGTCATCGCCGCTTCCCCGCTGGTTGCCCATGCCGACGATGCCGACGGCCAGGTGCTGGAGACCGCGACCCACCGCGTCACCCTCATCGCGCATTGCCCGGAGGGAGAAGTGGCGTGCGACACGATCGAGTACGTGGGCAGGGACAAGAGGAACGGCGCGTCGATCCGCCTGAAAGGTACGACGCACATGGTGATGTGTGCCGATCGGGTCACGCCTTGCCATATCGGCTACTACGAGTTCCGCAATGGTGCCTACACCTACCTGGTCTATCCGCAGGGGTTCCTGGAAGTGCACCGGGGAAAGCAGGTGCTCCTGTCCGAACAGGGGGAGTGGGCGGACTGATGCCGGCCCGGCTCCACCCGACACCCCGCAAAGGCATCGCTGCCCGGACGGCCAAACAGGATCACTGACTACAGAAGGATCACGACATGCGTTCCCTGCTTCGCGCAATCTACCTGCCCCTGGTGCTGACCATCGTGCTGTCCTCGACTTCTGCGAATGCCGCCCTGCCTTTGGAAGTCCAGAACGATCGCGAGTTCATCACCTGGTTGACGGACATGACCGCGCAGGTTGCCAAGGACAAGCACTACCAGCGGATTCCGCTCGACAGCGAACCCCAGATAGACGAGTTCACCGTGGCGCTCCACGAGGTCTTCCGTGGGCGTACGACGGATGCGGACTTCTCGAAGTGGGTGGCCGGGCGATATCCGGGACATGCCTACGAAACCGCCACGATCCTCAAGTTCCTGAACGCCCACTGGAAGGAACAACGGAAATAGCCACCTTGCGACCACAATTCGGGTCGGCTGGCGGGCAATCCACGACCGGTATCATCGATAAAAGGCGCTTCGTCCGCTTGCTGCTGGCCTGCATGGCGGTCGCTCTCGCTGTGCCGGCGCATGCGGCCACGCCGGTCTGGGGCGCACAGGAGTCGAGCAGCATCGACACTCCGGTGGACGCTCTGAAGCCGGGCGACTGGATCTGGGCGGGGGATGACAAGGCCGCCGGGCCGATGGTGGTCGTGGCCAGCATCGACGAGCAGCGGATGCACGTCTATCGCAATGGCGTGGAGATCGCGGTCTCCACGATCAGCACCGGCCGGCCCGGGCACGAAACGCCGACGGGGGTCTTCACCATCCTGGAGAAGGACAAGGACCACCACTCGAAGACATACCACAATGCGCCCATGCCGTACGAACAACGGCTGACCTGGGACGGCATCGCGATCCATGCGGGCGGCTTGCCCGGATACCCCGAATCACACGGCTGCCTCCACCTGCCGACGGAGTTCGCGCGTCACCTGTTCGACTCGACGTCGATGGGCATGACCGTGGTCATCGCCAGACAAGGCTCGGAACCCGCGTCCGTCGTGCATCCCGGCCTGATCGTGCCGGTGCAGTCGAAGTCGGGCAAACCGGTCGAGGCGCCATCGCTGCAGGCGGGGCAGGCGTACTGGTGGGCGCCGGAACGCGCGCCGGACGGCCCGATTTCGCTGGTGCTGAGCCGCAGCGATCGGCAACTCGTGGTGATGCGTGCCGGCGTCGAAGTGGGACGCGCGCTTGCCGTGTCCAATGGTGCGTGGCCTGCAACCGGGACGCATGTCTATCAGATGGGGGAGGGCCATATGGACGGAGCCTTTCCCCAGTTTCCGCAGGGCAGGGCGCCGCAGTGGCACGCCTACGCGGTGCCCGGCCATGCCACGGTTGCGGAGGAGACGCTGGGGCGCGACGCGATCGACGACGTGGCGCTGCCGCCGGAGTTCATCGCGCTGGTCTATCCGTCGCTTCGACCCGGCACGGTTCTTGTGGTAACCGATGCTTCGATTTCACCCGTCACGACAGGCAAGGCTGATGTTCGTGTTGTCGATGCCGTTCCGCCTGCTGGCCATGCGGGGGGCATGAAGTGACAGACAAGACGCCACCCAACCGCAGTCCTGCCCGACGCAGGGTGCTGGTGATCTCGTGTGGCATTGCCGCCGGCCTGCTTACGATGGCGCTGTGGTCGTGCAGCAAGGAGGATCTGGCCCTGCTGGAGATGGCCGGATACGGCGTCATCGACAGGATCTCGCTGCAGCGAGATGCAAGACAGGCCAACGATGAGGGCACCCGGGATCAGGATGCCTGCGTCGAGTCCGTTGCGGAATCCATCGAGACCGCGGAGAGATCACAAGCCGTCGCCGCGGATGCAACGTCAACCGGAAAGGCGGATTTCCAGTAACCAACCGGCGCAATCGATATCCGGCATCACTGCGTCTTCTTCACTGAACCACAATCCATCAGCAACGATCCTTTTCCAACCTCCCGTCCCATGATTCGCCAACCAAGGAAGCAACTGTCATGACCCAACATTCCATCAAGGACAAGGTCGTCCTGATCGCCGGCGGTGCCAAGAACCTCGGTGGCCTGATCGCCACTGACCTCGCGACGCAGGGCGCGAAGGCCGTGGTCGTCCACTACAACAGCGACTCCAGCAAGGCCGACGCCGAGAAGACCGTCGCCGCCATCGAAGCTGCCGGCGCCAAGGGCGTCGCCCTGCAAGCCGAGCTGACCTCGGCCGCCGCCGTCGAGAAGCTGTTTGCCGACAGCATCGCCGCGGTCGGCCGTCCCGACATCGCCATCAACACCGTCGGCAAGGTGCTGAAGAAGTCGATCACCGACATCAGCGAGGCCGAGTACGACGAGATGACCGCGGTCAACAGCAAGATCGCCTTCTTCTTCCTCAAGGAGGCCGGCAAGAGCGTCAACGACAACGGCAAGGTCTGCACCATCGTCACTTCGCTGCTCGGCGCATTCACCCCGTTCTATGCCTCCTACGCCGGCACCAAGGCGCCGGTGGAGCACTTCACCCGTGCCGCGGCCAAGGAGTTCGGTGCACGCGGCATCTCGGTCACCGCGGTCGGCCCCGGTCCGATGGACACACCATTTTTCTATCCGGCCGAAGGCGCCGATGCGGTGGCCTACCACAAGACCGCGGCGGCGCTGTCGCCGTTCTCACCGACCGGCCTGACCCACATCGAGGACGTGGTGCCGTTCATCCGCCACCTGGTCAGCGACGGTTGGTGGATCACCGGCCAGACCATCCTGATCAATGGCGGCTACACCACCAAGTAGTCGGAACGAACGCCAACCGCCTGTCGCATTCCGGCTGGCGGTTGGCTGCGGCATGGAAGCCAGACTTCATGTCCCATTGCCGCAGCGTTCCGACAGTCAATGAAACCGAGGGTAGTGGAATGAATGCTTCCGATCTGGTGATCTGCACAAGGATTGGCATCAAGCGCACGCCGCGCCGCATCCTGTCTATCGTCTCGAACACGACCGAACTGAAGGGCTTCCCGGTCGGCTTCTTCGCCGAGGAGATGACCCGTGCGTTCCTGATGTTCACCGAGGCGGGACATCGCGTGGACCTGGCGTCTCCGAAGGGCGGCGAGGTGATGTTCGACACCCACAGTGACCCGCGCACACCGGGCGGTGGCTACGCCGACGACCTCATCAGCCTTGGGTTCGCACACCACGCGAAGTTTGGCGCGATGCTCAAGGACACGCTGCCGATCAGTGCCGTCTCCGTGGACGATTACGACGCGGTGTGGGTGGCAGGCGGCGGCGGGCCGTTGCTTACGTTCAAGGACGATCCGGCACTGCACCGGCTCATCGCGGATTTCCATGAGAACGGAAAAGTCGTCAGCCTGATCTGCCACGGGTCGGGGCTATTGCTGTGGACGCGGCTGTCCAGCGGCAAGTTGCTCGCCGAAGGCAGGAAGTGGACTGGATTCACCGACGAGGAGGAAGACGAGGTCAATGCTGCGTTTGGGATGACGTTGAACGATTACACGATCCAGGGCGAGGCGTCGAAGATGCCCGGCACGACCTTCCTCTGTCGGGGCGTGAACGAGCCATTCGCCATCCGTGACGGACGACTGATCACCGGGCAGCAGCAATACAGCAGTGCATTGACCGCGGAACTAGTGCTGGAAGCGCTCGATGAAGCACCCAGATAGATAGAGCATTTCGAATGAGAGCAGGCGTTGGCGAGGTTGGAGATTAGGGATGTTTATCGGGGGTAGGGAAGGGCAGCTTCCGACCGAGGCTGTGTGAAAACCCTGCGTCCACTGGCATGATCTGAGCACCGGCCAATGGGTGCTCTGCATGAAGCGATTCGTGGATGGAGTTGATCGTTCCCAAGGCCTTCTGCTCCCTGATCGGCTGGAAGACTACGTCCACGAAGACAACCCTGTGCGAGTGGTCGATGCTTTCGTCGAGGCACTCGATCTGAGTCGGCTGGGCTTCGAGGCTGCCCATCGTGTAGCAGGCGGTTGGCCCGCATATCACCCAGCTGCGCTGCTCAAGATCTACATCTACGGCTATCTCAACCGCATCCAGTCCAGCCGGCGCTTGGAGCGGGAAGCGCAGCGGAACCTCGAACTCATCTGGTTAACCGGTCGGTTGGCGCCAGACTTCAAGACCATCGCCGACTTCCGCAAGGACAACGGCGGCGCGATCACCGCGGTGTGCAGCCGGTTCGTTGGACTGTGCCGCTCCATGAAGGTCTTCTCGCATGCGATCGTCGCGATCGATGGCAGCAAGCTCAAGGCCGTGAACAGCCGGGATCGCAACTTCACGATCGGCAAGGTCAAGGGGCGTCGGAAGCAACTGGAGGACAGCGTTGCGCGCTATCTGGCCGAGTTGGACAGGGCGGATCGCGATCCAGCCCTGATGCCAGAGGGTCGCGTTCCTCACTTGAGGGACAAATTGGCCAAGCTGCATGCGCAGATGGAGAAGCTCGACACCATCGAGCGCCAGCTTGAGGACGTGCCAGACCACCAGATCTCGCTGACGGATCAGGACGCGCGTTCGATGGCTACAAGCGGCCGCGGGACGGGTACGGTCGGCTACAACGTCCAGGCGGCCGTGGATGCCGAACACCACCTGATCGTCGCCCACGATGTCACCAATGATGGTCACGACCGTGCTCAGCTCTCGCGCATGGCAGTGAAAGCCAAGGAAGCTCTTGGTGCCGAGCGAATAACAGCGCTGGCCGACCGTGGCTACTTCAACGCGCCGGAAATCCTGGCGTGCGAGGAGGCTGGCGTCATTCCGCTAGTGCCCAAGCCGCTCACGTCAAACAGTAAGGCCGAAGGCCGGTTCGACAAGCGCGACTTCGTCTACGACGAAACCGCGGATGAGTACGAGTGTCCGGCAGGCGAGCGGGCGATCCATCGCTTCACGACCGAAGAGAATGGGTTGACTCTACGCAAGTACTGGTCATCCGCCTGTCCACGATGCCCGATGCGGACGAAGTGCACGACCGCCAGCTATCGACGAATCACCCGCTGGGAGCACGAGCATGTGCTCGAGCGAATGCAGTTGCTGCTGGATGCCAGGCCGGAAGCGGCCGTAGCACGGCGACAGACGGTGGAGCATGTCTTCGGCACGCTGAAATCGTGGCTCGGCACGACGCCGTTGTTGACGAAGACACTTCCAAAGGTCAAAACGGAGATCAGCTTGGCGGTTCTGGCCTACAACATGAAGCGGATGATCAAGATCATGGGCACCGAAGGTCTGGTGCGGGCCATCGCGGCCTGAGCATCGCGGTTTTTACCGCAGCGCCGATCACTCAAATTGGCCCGTCGCCGCCGACAACTCGGTGATGAGGCGTTTTTACACAGCCTCGGCCAGAAGCGGACGTAGGCAGTAAGCATCTGTGGCCGTGTCACGGGCCGGGGGGCGTCCGCTTTCTGTCGAACACGGCCTCCCAAGAAAAAGCGAGGGAGGCGTGGCACGCGTTCTTAACGAATCAGGAGGTCGGAGCGACTTGGCCGGCTGATACCTCGGCGCGGAACGCGATCTCGATCAATTGCTGCGGAAACGCAAGCGCTGAAACGCCGATGAGATTGCTGGCAACCTGCGGCACAGGCTGGCCGTAGGCTTCAGGGCGCACCGTGCCGCTGGCCGCGAATGCCGCTGGCACGTCGATCACGAACAAGGTTTCTTCGACCACGTCGGACAAGGATGCCCCGAGCGTCCTGAGAAGCATCTCCGCGTTCTCGTAGGTGCGACGCATCTGCGCTTCCATGGTGGAGAAATCCGCCGGCCTGCCTTCGGCGTTCAACTCTGCGGGCGCGACGAGTTCACCGGCCGGCGTGTGAGAGAGCTGCCCGGAGACATAGATGGAATTACCCGATCGAACGGCCTGCACGTAGCCGTAAGCCTTCTCCCATGGAACTCCGAAACTTGCTGTCTGGCGATCGTTGGCGGCCATTGTGCATCCACAAGTAATTGAGAAGCGGCGAGTCTCATATGGAGGCGCCCGGTCGGCATGCCCCTAAAGGGTGATCCGGAGCTGGAAATCCGGGTTTCTGAAGCATCGATCCCCGAGGAGTGGTCACCTACGGGCGGTCGAACTGCCTGGACGCGGTCGCGTCTTCGAGCTCGATGATGCCTCTGGTCAATGCAAGCGTGACCGCATGGGTACGATCACGGGCGCCCAGCTTCGACAGTACGCTCTTCATGTGTGCCTTCACTGTCTGCTCGGAAATGTCCAGATGGGCGCCGATCAGCTTGTTGGACAGGCCGCCCGCCGCGTGCCTGAGCACTTCTGCCTCCCTCCGCGAAAGCGAGTCCGCGGCGACATGCGCAACGATGCTATCCGTGATCGAGCCGGCCATCTGCGGCCGCTGGCCCCGATGCACGGCGCGGATGGTGTCGATCAGCTCCCGTCTGACCATGTCCTTGAGTAGGTAGGCGCTCGCACCGGCCTGCAGCGCACGGACGGCGCGCACGACGAAACTGCTTGCGAAACGACCAGGTCACCACGCCCCACACCTCGACCTCTTCCTCCGGGCCCACCCGGATGGGTTCGTGGTGCGGGCTGCCCGAGCGCAGCTCCAGGCCCCGAGCCGTCGGCCACCACTGCTTGACCGTGTAGCCGCCCTCGAACAACACCATGACCACGTCGCCATGCCGGGGCGTGAGCGAGCGGTCCACCACCAGCGTGTCGCCCGGAAAAATGCCGAACTCCACCATCGACGTGCCGGTGTCGGCTTCGACGAAGAACGTGGCCGCGGGGTTGGCGATCACCCGCTCATTTAGATCCAGGTCATCGCCCTGGCCGTAGAAATCCTCTGCAGGCGACGGAAAGCCGCAAGTGGCCCGGGTGGGCAGCAAGGGCCGGGGCATGCGCGTAAGCGCGGGCACGCACGCACCCAGCAGGCCGGGCGGGTCCGGCAGCCGTCGGGGCAGGCGGTAGACGGCAGCGGCTTCAGACATCGCTCAAGGATCCGGGAAGGTCATCTCACCGCCCGCGGCGGTCAGATAGGGTAGGAGCACCGGTCAGAGAAGGCCATTAGCATTTCGCTGAACTCGGCGGCCTAGGGCTGGCTGCGCCTCCGCGCAGCCACTGCCGCGATCACCTTTCGGCAACCGTCGGGGTCCAGCAGGCCGATGTGGGCGTCGGCTTCCGACACGCCCAGCGAACCTGCCAGCCACCGATACACCGCCGAACGCGATTGCGCGCCCCCTTGCCACAACGGATCCAGCGCCCCGTGGGCCAGGCTTCGCCAGTGCCGGGTTTCGGCGTCAGCCAGCGTGCCCAGTGGAGTCGTGGTGCCCTGGTAGCAGCGGATGTAGGCGTCGCACGGCGTGCACTTCCACCCCGGGCCCCAGTCCGCGGGGTAGGGGTAGCCTTCGTCCTGCCAATGGAACAGTCGGGCAGGCCGATGGCAGTAGGGGCAAACGACGTTCACTCCGGGCGTTCGATGACCCGGTCGTCCCATTCCGGGGGGCGGGCATAGCCGGCGTCGTCGCAATCGGCCGTCAGCTCCAGCAGTTCCCCCCGGAGTTCCTCTTCATCGGCAGGCGAGGCCTGGGCGAGCAAGGCCTGTTCCTGCGCCGAGAACCACGCCCAGAACGCCCGGTAGGTCTTGCCATACCAGTGCTCGTGCCGCGTGCCCAGCTGGAACTCGCGCAGCGCGGATTGGAGGGCGTCGTCCATGGGCCTACTATAGACCCGCGCCGTTGCCCTTGGAGGACCCATGGCCACGCTCGAGGCCCTCACCGCCCAGCTTGACGAGCTGGAAGCCATACTGCCCCAGCTCATCGAAGACCACGCGGACCACGGGGACTTTTGGATGGCGTTTGCCGGGGAGGCCGACCTCATCGAAGACCAGGCGGGGGAGCACTGCCAAGCCGTTGGGCGGCGCATCCAGGACATGCTGGCCCAGCACGGCCGCTA